>CAKZLL010000464.1 GCA_937125475.1 uncultured Saprospiraceae bacterium
GGTGCATCGCACCGACACCAAGGCTATAAAGTATTGATAGGTAATGATTTATAAAAAAGGTGTCGGTGCGATGCACCTTAAAACGACAATTCATATTTTACTACAAACGGTGTCGTTGCGCTGCAACTAAAATATTAAATAACTTTTGTTACAGTGTACTCAATCATCTACTGCCGTACAAATTTAATAGTTCAACCCTTTATTTTAATGAAAAAATTAAAAAAATGATACAAGAAAACAAGTTGTCGAAGGTTTCAAAAACCGAATTGCCGAAAGTTGCAGAAGCCAAATTATCTAAGTTTGTAAAAGGCAAATTGCCTAAAGTTATAGAAACTGAGTTATCTAAAATTGTAAAAGGTCGGAGATGTTTTTCCTCTGAAGAAGCTTTTGCAAAATATATGAAACAAACAGTAAATGCCGATTTGCAAAAGATAGAAGAACAGAATATAAAAGATGGTTTTCTATCTTTTTATGAATTGGTACATCAAACCCGTAAAGAATATAAAATAAATAAGTCTAGCTTAAATAATGATGTTAATCTCATTATTGAAGATCCATTTTTGAGCCATGTTTTAAATTATAATCTTGAAGTACAGGTCGGTACTAGGATTTTTAGAGTAGAAAAAGAATACTCTTATTCATATGAAGTAGGATTTTTCAAAGCAGTAGAAAAGTTTAAGGTTGCCCAAAATGAATATGAGTTATCTGATGATAAATTGATTGAAATCAATAAATATTTATCAGTATCGAACCAATCTATAGTATTGCCCCAAAAAAAGAAACAACCTATGAAATCTATGAAATCTAGAGGGGTTTGGGCGTTTGGATATGGTTGGAAAACCAATCCTGGATGGAAAGGTTTTGGACACGAAAAAGTAATGAAAGGATTGCAATGGTATACCAGATTATTCTTTTATACTTCTGCTGGTCTTAAAGTTGAGTATCAAGAAAAAAGAGGTTGGTGGATTTTTAAATCTTGGCAAAATGTGAAAGCAGAACGCCTTGAGTTAAAATGGAATGGTGTGATGAATGTTGAATATAAATTTGGTAGTAATCAACAAACTAATCCAGGTGGTCCAGCTATTAATAATATCATTACAACTACTGTGGCTAACTCAAGGAGTGCTAATCATAGAGCTATTCTTGAATACGCATTAATACATCAAGTGATTTTTAGTAATAAACCAAGAAATATGGACACAATCAAAAATATAGATTTTGAACCGTTAAATTCTACACATAGGTGCAAAAAATTTGGTGTTACTAAAGAAGTGAAACATACTTGGATTTGGTAGTTTTGATTTATTGATCCAAAAATAAAAAAATCGGTTCTCTGACAATTTTTGCCAGAACTGAATTTTATCAATTAAAACAAATGTATAATTGTTTGAAAATCAAAGGTTAGATAGGAGGCACTTTCAAAGTGCCTCCTATCTTTGGCAAAAATTGTCAATGAACCAAAAATTCATTGCCAATTTTTGCGAATTTTCAATTCTATGCGAATGTTTTAAAATATAGTTTGTTGAAAATCAATAGTTTAGTGGTTCAATGATTTCAAGTCATTTAATCATTTTGGTAAAAAAAATATCGGTTTAGAATTAATATTCTCTTGTAGGATATTAATTCTAAACCGATATTCAAATATTACAAACAACTCAGACTATTTCTAACTAAAATTAGCTACGTCGCTCGTTGTAAATTTGTATTATTATCTTATTGCTTTACAAACTGGCGCAATTCTCCATTTTCAAGACGAATCATATACATTCCTGCATTAAGCTCTCTTACTGTTACTACTTCACTAGGTGTTGCGGTACCTTCCTGTACAACTTGTCCTAAAGCATTGATGATTTGATACGGCTGAGTAGTTTCTAAATTTTTAAAATTCAAACTTTGCTTCACTGGATTAGGAAATACATTCCATTCTGGTGCTGCATTTGCTTCATGAGTAGATACTGCAAATACACTAAACTTAGAAATTTTATCAGTTACATATTGTGTGAAAAACATATCATTTCCATCAAATGTAATATGGGTTGGATCGCCTAAACCTGTATAAACATCAGTAGTTGTAGTAATAGGTAAGCTCTGATTAAGGTTGGTTTTAATGATGGTAGAAAGTGCTCCAGCGATATATATATTATCTCCAACAAACGCAATACCAAATGGATTTGAAAGTCCTGTAACTACCTCAACAGGAGTAGGCGAAGCTGCTGTAGGATCAATTTTATAAATTTTTCCTGCATTTATAGCGGTATAATATAAATCATTGCCATGTACTTGCACGTCAGTAATTCCAGGGGTAGAAGCAATAGCGGTTAAAGTAGGTGTCGCTGCAGTCAAATCTACTTTATATATAGAATCTTTACTATTCGACCCAACATATAAATGGTTTCCCACTACAACACTATTTATGAAGCCATAACTATCAGATCCTGTATCTATTACATCAACTGGAGTAGGAGTAGCTGCGGTCAAATCAATTTTATGCATCTTATAAGTCGAACAGATATACAGATCTGTTCCATTTACATGTAAACCTACTGCAGAATTAGGCGAAAAAGAAGCAAGGGTAACAGGAGTAGGCGTAGTTGCAGTTAAGTCTACTTTATAGACTGTTCCTGATACAGCAGTATAATATAAATTATTACTACTATCGCGGGCTATACCGTAAGCGCCGTTCACACCAGTAACAATATCGACAACTTGAGCAGAGGTAGTCGTAATACTACCTAATAAGCATAAAAGAATAAAAAAGTACATTTTTTTCATTAGAAAAATTTTAAACGGTTATTAGACTTTATTCTAAATAATTTTGTATGAAGCTAAATTATCTTTTAAAACTACTCTTCGTTGGCAAAATGCTCATTTAGCACGGCTAAACTCCGCTTTTACCGCCTTGATTAGCTTTAAAATCTAAATTTCCATTCATTACAAAACCATTTTAGAATAAAGTCTATTAAAAACATATGAAATGAAATTGACATTTATTGTTTTCTGGATTGCTTTTTTAGGATTTAATACTACTTCAATAGCTCAACCTCAGCCGCTAGATTTGGTAAGTCAAGCGATAGGCGCGATCCAAGATAATTTTTATGATACGGCTTATGGAAAAGTCAGTGATTGGGAACGCCTCAAGTTTGAAATTTTTAAGCAAACCGATGAATCGAACGATGCTTATCAAGGAATCAATAATCTATTAGATAGTATTGACGATACTTCTCTGCGTTTTTTGAAAAAACAACAATTTAATACTTTTTTTAAAGAACTCATTACGGGCGAACATATCGGACTTGGTTTACCTGAACTGTTGAGTGTAGATATTGATTCGGAAACTGGTGATTTGATTATCATTGCACCGCTTTATGGTTCGCCAGCTTTTAATGCAGGATTAAGACCTAGAGACAAAATCCTAACAGTTAATGGTCAATCTACAAAAGGAATTACTATTCAAGAGGCAATGAAATTGCTTAGAGTAGCAGAAAATAAAAAAGTTAAATTGCGGATTGAAAGAAATGATAGAGAACTGACTATCAAGGTAAAAAGCAAGAAAGTTGAGCCGTTTCAGTTTCCTTTTTATCAAACAGTTGAATATAAAAAACAAAAAACAGGGATTATTTGGCTACAGCAGTTTAGTCAGGGAACAGGTTTGCGTATTTCGGAAATTGTTAAGAATATGGAAACGGAGGGCGTGGCTTCTATTATCTTAGACTTGCGTCATAATCCAGGTGGTCTGATCAAAGAAGCACAAATAGTAGCTGGTTTGTTTCTTGGCGAAAAACCGATGGCGTTTACCAGTAGTAAAAACAGCGCGATTAAAATGTTGGCAAGTACTAGTGCAAAACAGTTTGATTTGCCATTGACAGTACTCGTAGATGAGGGCACGGCAAGTTCGGCAGAAGCTTTGGCAGGAGTATTGCAATATTATAAACGAGCTAAAATAATTGGTACAAAAACGCATGGAAAAGGTTTGATTTATGACTTTTATGGATTGGAAGATGATTCTGTTTTAGTAATGCCTGTCGGAAGATTAAGAATGCTAGATCATCGAGATGTATTGACCAAAGGCATCAAACCTGATCAGATTTTTAAAACTAAAAAAACCTTTAAATTACATAAATCATATAAAAAAGATCCTTTACTTAAATTTGTAGTAAAAGCAACTTATAATAATTAATAATTAAGTGATTTAAAACCTAAATAAATGAATAATCAACGTTTTACTGCTGTCTTATTCTTGATGATTTTAACTTTTGTAGCTTGTAAGAATGAACCCAAAACAAAAATCGAAACTGAACCTATAACAACGACAGTAATAAGAGGAGAAGAGCCATTAAAAATTGTTGCAAAAGGTTTTTTTAATTGTTTATTAAATGAAGAAGGTTTTGCTGAAGGCAATGCAAAAATAACTGTTTATCAATCAGCTAAATCGAAGATTGATAGTGTTAAAATTGGAGGAGTGCAGGATGAAATTACAATGAATATGTATATTTATTTGTTTGATGGAATAGGAAATTATGCATTTGAGAATAATAAAGAAGGGCAAGGGATTGCAAGAGGAGAATTAATACAAATGGATGGGAAAACTAAAGAATTTTTCTCTACGGAAGGTCAGG
The DNA here is from genome assembly GCA_937125475.1 of uncultured Saprospiraceae bacterium. Classification (GTDB taxonomy): domain Bacteria; phylum Bacteroidota; class Bacteroidia; order Chitinophagales; family Saprospiraceae; genus CAKZLL01. Next base: position 4,617 of record CAKZLL010000464.1, read on the forward strand.
TTAATTTTACTTCCTTTGATTTAGATAGAAAAGTAGCTTCAGGAAAATTCAAAGCCTCTTATTTTTATAAAAGTGATCAAATGCCCGAAGTTTTTGATGTGACTAAAGGAAGTTTTTCAAACTTACCAATTGAAGTCATTATTAATCAAAAAGCACAATAATGGACATAGTTATACTAATAAAGCAAAGTGCTACACTGAACAGATTGGTGTTCTCTAGTGTGATTGCCCAGTTGAAGTAATTTTAAAAATTTAGGAAGGGAACTTGCGTTAAAAGTACGATTGCTTTCTCATACTTTTATATAAAAAGAAAAAAAAACTGTCAAATTATTGTTAAATCCGATAGGTTTCAAGTTGCACGACTTGGTAAAATGCTATACTAATAAAAAAGGCATCTCTTTATTGAGATGCCAGAATCAGAATAATCATACCGTTTTAGAGTACTTACTTAACTATCATAAATTTTTTGTCAAGGGATTTTATTTTTGTTGTTCTCATAGCGTTTTTTAGAAATAGAAGTAGTTCCGTTTTCAAGAAATAGGAATATTTAATTTCTTTTAACGGAACCACCGAACTATATAAATATTAGATCTTTTTAACTATTCTCATTACATATATAATAAACTTGGGAATACAGGGAAAATTCTTAAAGTAGCCCCTCTCCTCAGGAAACGTGACACATTTATACATCAAAACCTGTTGAGTTCCCTTCGGAGGGGACTGTGAAAGTAGATTTTAAAAGATTTTAAAAGTATTTTTTTATAATTATCAATTATCAATTATCAATTATCAATTATTTTAACTTTATTGACCATAAATTCATGCGTTGGAATAACTACTTTTTCGCCTTCTGCTTGAATGGTAATGGCAATATTACTCATATCAATCACTTTTCCTCTCACGCCATCAATTTCGATAACTTGACCGATGCGATACATTCGTTTGCTAAATAATCCAGCAAGTATATTCGAAAATATTTTGTGAGAAGCAAAGCCATAAGAAATGGCCATTGCGAGTAGGACTGATCCCATTACGATTAATAAATTCGAGGTCAAGATAGAGGTATCAACACCAGATTGCTCCAGGGCAGTGAGCGTGATCAGAATAATAAGGAGGTAAAAAACCAAATTACTAATCATATTTCCAATGCTCATTCCTAAAGATTTCATCGCACTTTTGATGAAATCTCTAACCATTGTAGCGAAATAAACGCCAATCCCAAAAATCATTAGAGCTGAAAATAATATAGGCAAGAAACTTAATATTTTAGCAATCTCTTTAGAAACTGCTTCCCAACCTAATGTCTCGGAAGTTGTGATCAAAACTAAAAGCATGACCATCCAATAAGCAAATCTTCCTAAAAGTTCGCTAGGTGTTTTTTTGATATTTCCACGCTTCAAATATTCAGAAACATTGATTAAGTCAGCTAATTTATCAAATTTAGAAACCTTCAATAATTTAGTGACAATTGAGGCGGTTAACTTTGCCATCAGCCAGCCAAATAACAAGATAAAAATAGCGCCTAATAAGCTTGGCAATATTCCCATAAGGGTTTTGCTCAATTCTGTAAGTGATTCAAATAAAAGTTCTGACCATTTAGAAATATTATCCATAATTCTTTTTTTCTACTTTATTTTGTCTTGTATTACTTTATATAAATCATTGATTATTAGTAATGTAAAAACAAAATATGCTACTTTCAATTTTAAAAGAAATTAAGAGGGCAGAGTTTAAACTGCCCTCAGTTTTTGTTTTTAATGATTATAGTATCTCAGTCACGAGAGTTCATCTTTATCTAAGTCTTCTATATTTTTATTATTTATTTCTTCATTCTCATTAGGCAAAGCAGTAGTTAATATAGCCGCTTCTGTAGCTATATACTTAACCGTAAATAAATCTAGCACATCAGCCATAAACAACAAGGCATCAAGTGTTTTAAAAACTTCTTGTTTGATGTCTTCTGGCGGTGCTTTCTCCGTTTGTAACGATTTAAATTGCTCTTCCATAGACATCCTCCTCGTTGTTTTTTAAGTTTTTAAATGCCTTAGCTAACCTCTTTCTTGCTCTCTGTAATCGCATTTTTACAGCACTTTCTCCAATTTTTAAAATAGCTTTAATTTGTTTAATAGAAAGGTCATCTTTATAATACATCAGCAGGAGCATTTTATCATCAATATTCATTTCATTGAGTAATGTTTCGAGCTGGCTTAATTGAATTTCTTTCAATTCTTTTTCTTCTATTCCACTAATATCATCTTCTACTTTTTCTAATTCTGCTTCTGAAAAAACACTTTTCTCTAGCTTCTTTTTTTTCTTAAAATAATCTACACAATGATTGTAAGTAATCGTATTGACCCATAATGAAAACTTTGATGTTCCTTTAAATTTTGAAAGATTTAGGAATACCTTTATTAATACATCGTGTGTCAAATCTTTTGCGTCTGCTTGATTTTTAGCAAAAGCATAACATTTATAATATACAACGCTTGAATAACGATCATACAAAACATTAAAAAGCTCTTTATCACCTTTCGTAAGGATGCGTGCGATGACTTCCTTATCGGTCAAGTGATTAAATGCGTTGTTTTTATTTTGTTTAGTTAAGACCATTAATTGATTAAATTATTTAAGAACAGTTTAGAGACTAGCCTTTTTGAAACGGTCACTATGTCACAAACAAGTTTTTTTTGTTTTTTTTTATGATAGATAAAAATGAATTAAATTCGATGTGGCTAAAGTATCTTTATTCGCTTATATATCAAATAGTTATATCTTAAAATCAGAGACACTTTATTTAAAATAAATATTTATTATTTTTTTATAAAATGAAGTAAATTAAAAACATATCTATTATTTAATAATATAATTGGCGTGAAGTTTTGAATTGAAAAACATTTACCTTTCCTTCGTAAGAATGTGAAAAGAATATTAAAAATGACTAAAATCGTCCATAATATTTCTTAAATTCATGATTATTGTGATACTGTTTACGCTACGACCTAATTTTCCTCTATGACCATTCAAGAAGTTCTCCAATTTAAAATATTTAGTTACGCTACTTATTCATTCACCGTATTGAATGCGATTTTCCTCATGATTACGTTAGTTTTGATGAGAATAGTAATCAAAGTCAGTGAAAAATATATTAGACGTTATTTACAGCACTTAGATTTTTCGACACCGAATCAAATCGTCATTCAGCGTTTTGCTAGATCCTTAATCTATATTTTTGGTATTCTTTTATTGATTACAAGTGCTGGTCTAAACGTCTCAGTAATACTTTCTTATACTATTATTGAGAGTAATCAGTTAGAAATTACGGTTTCTAATATTGCTAGTAGTATTATTATTATTAGTCTTGCACGATTTTCGACTTGGTTAATCATTTTATTATTAAGCAATTATTATAAACGAGAAAATTATGACATCGGAACACAGTTCGCGGTCAATCAAATTCTAAAATATATAATTTATACAATTTCCTTATTATCTGCTATTCAGGCACTTGGGGTTAATTTGACGGTTATTTGGGGTGGTGCTGCTGCGCTATTAGTTGGCTTTGGACTGGGCTTGCAACAAACCTTTAATGATTTAGTTTCTGGCGTTTTTATATTAATAGAACGAGGTGTTCATGTAGGAGATATTCTTGAAATTGATGGACATATTGGACGAGTAAAAAGCGTAGGTTTACGTGCTTCGGAGATTATTACGCGCGATAATATTGTTATTTTAGTACCTAATTCAAAACTTGTCACAGAAACGGTTGTTAATTGGAATCATAACGATGATGATATTCGCCTGAAAGTGAGTGTTGGCGTGGCTTACGGCTCTGATTTGGCATTAGTGAAACAGCTCTTAGCACAAGTAGTAAAGGAACATCCTAATGTTTTAAAAGAGCCAAATTCGATTGTTCGATTTACGGGTTTTGGCGATTCTTCTCTTGATTTTGAATTAATTTTTTGGACTTCTCTCGCTCATTTTCAAATTATTGAAGACATTAAAAGTGATCTTTATTTTGGAATAGATCAAGCATTTAGAGTGCATGGAATTACTATTCCATTTCCTCAACGCGATTTGTGGATTAAAAAGAATGGTTAATAAAAAGATGAGGGTGCATAACAAATTGTCGTTTTTACTATTTAACCTCCCTCAATCCCTCCAAAGGAGGGAAGCCACGCTATGTTTTCCCTCCTTTGGAGGGATTAAGGGAGGTTAAAGGTTTAAATAAAAAACTATTTTTTATTCGAGCGACAATTTGTTATACACCCAAAGATGATTTTCCAATTAGAGGCATATTTTAAAATATCTCTAATCGGAAAATTATTTTTTTAATAGAAAACAAACAGAAAGTTAAGGATATTGAATTGTCAATTTACATCCAAGCGCAGCGCCCGTCTAGTGTTAGCCGTTATATTATTCAAACCAACTCAATCACTCAATATTCTTTTACCAAACAAATTCAAAAAACGATTCTCCATGAGAAAAGTATTCCTAATTGGGTTATTCTGTTTATCTATTTTTAGTATTTCACAAGCACAACAAGAACCAATGTTTACAAAGTATATGTTCAATACTTTGATTTATAATCCAGCTTATGCAGGCGCAAAAGAACATTTAAGTGCCACTTTATTGTATCGAAATCAGTGGGTTGGTCTGGATGGCGCACCGACTACTCAAACTTTTTCAATGCATTCGCCAATGAAAGGGGGGCGAGCTGCTTTGGGCGGTAGTTTATTGCATGATAAAGTTGGGGCGACGAGAGACGTGAAAATTTCTGGGTATTATGCTTATCGCATTAAATTTAATGAAACATCTAAGCTTTCTTTCGGATTGTCAGCTACTTATAACAATTGGCGAACGGATTGGTCAGAGCTACAATTAGAAACTCCGATTGATGAAGCTTTTGGTTCATCATATTCCAAAAATTTGTTTAATGCTGGAGTTGGATTATTTTATTATAATCCTCATTTTTATGTCGGTTTATCTGTTCCGCATTTATTAAATGGTTCGTTGGTCTCGCCAGATCGGGTGGTCAATGAAAACGAATTGCAGGCGATTCAGATTCGACATTATTATTTAGCGGCAGGTTTAATTTTACCGATTAATACTTCCTTTGTTTTCAAACCTTCTTTTTTGATCAAAAATTCTAATCTTTTTGGAGAATTTGGAGCTAATCAACAATCTACGGTTGGCGCTCCGACGGAATTTGATCTTGATTTATCGTTATTGATGTACAATGCTTTATGGATTGGCGTTTCTTATCGATCGGCTTTTGAGAATTTTAGTGAGGAGAGTTCAGATGATTCGGTAGATCTTTGGATGGCTTATTATCTTAGAAATAATATGAGAATAGGCGTTTCGTTTGATTATTCTTTAAATGAAATTCAAGATGTATCAAAGGGAAGTTTTGAAGTCATTCTAGGTTATGATTTCGCTTATAAAACGTCTAAAATCCTAACGCCGAGGTATTTCTTCTAGTTCATTTACAAAAAAAATCGCATGACTGAAATCATTTCAATCATGCGATTTCTATTTTGTAAAATTGTCAATGAACCAATTATTCTAATAAGTTTTTGTCATATTACTTGGAACGCAAATGATAAAATCTGCTACACCTTTGTTCTCTTTTGTCAACTTTTTAATATCATCTTGCTCTACGACAGAGATTGTTTTTACTTGAGCATCAGCTTCTTTTTGTTGAATATACCAAACAATTCCTTCGTGATTATCAGAATGAAAAGAGCCATTATAATGCAAAAAGGTTTGCCCTTTTTTCCAGTTTTCTAATATAAAATGTGCCATAGTTGCATCTTTAATGGCTTGTGCTTTTGGAAAATTTGTATTTCCTTTTCCACGCATCATTTCGAGCATTGATTTATAACAATTTAATTCCAAATCAATTTTAATCGGCAATGGCGCGATGTATTTTTTTGCTTCATCAGAAAAGTCATTCAGTGCTTCAATCCCTTTTTTGAAAACAACAGAAGCATAACGCCTCGGAATATTAGTAGCAATAAAAGGTAATTTGTTTTTCTTCGCTAATTCGACCAAAGGTTCATAATCTGTCGTGTAATTATCCCAAAGTCGCGCTTCTTTCTTAAAGCTCTTTTTACTAATGCTTTCGCTTAAATATTCATTGAGTATCAATTGATTATCACTTTCAAACATTTCTGCACCAAGCACTAAATCCGTTTTTTTTGCATCAAATAACGTTTTAGTCACTTCTAATTGCATCCAATGCGCAATAGGATTATTGTGTAATTCTCCAAAGAAAACCATATCTGATTTCTTCAAGCTTTTCATCATTTTCTTATACGAAACTTCTTTCCCTTTCGCATTGTATATAATGTAAGCTGGTTTGTCTTTTTCGATTATAAACGACATTTGAAAGATCGCAATTAAAATAAATACACTTAATTTTTTACCCATGGTTTGGTTAGTTTATAGTTTGATTTTATTGTAAAATGGCTTTTAATCTATTCGGATAATCGGTAATTAAACCATCAACACCCATCTCAATTAAGCGCGTCATATCTGCGGGATCATTGACTGTCCAAGGAATAATCTTGATATTTTTGTCTTGCGCTGCTCGGATCATTTTGGGTGTTAAATAATCAAAATTGCAACTAAAAATATCTGGCTTAAATGATAAAGTAGCTAAATCCGCTTCAAATGTACTTGATTTCACATCTTCATGATAAACTAATAACGCAGTAGTCACGGAAGTGTCGAGCTGATGCAATACCTCTAAAGTTCGCACGTCAAAAGATTGAATGGTGCAATAAGGCAGAATACCCAATGATTTTAGTTTATTGTATAATAGATTAACGAAAACGGTTGGCTTAGGATGGAAAATTCCGTCTGTTTTTGGTTGGGATTTTGTTTCAATATTAAAATAAACAGGCTGTAAATCGTTTTTCATCGAATAAGTCGCGACGGCATCGGTCATCATGCTCAAGGTCGGTTTAAATGCTGCTTGTCTTTGCTGTTCTGGAAATAGGGGATGAGGCAGTTTTCCACAATCGAATGTTTTAATTTCGGCATAATCCATTTTAAATAAATTAAACGATTTAGCTTCGTTCTCTGAAATGCGTTCTCCATTAGGTTTTGAGCAAATATCGTGATTCATCCAAGGTTCATGCGAGATCACAATTTGGCTATCTTTAGAAATTACCACATCCAATTCCAAGGTTGTCACGCCATATTCTAACGCTTTCAAAAATGCAGGAATGGTATTTTCGGGTGCTAAACCCCTCGCACCTCGATGCCCTTGAAAATCAAAATTGTCATACATGGTTGAAATATTTTCGGCTTTTTTTTGCTCTTTTTGTTCTGTTTTGTTTCCGCATGCACCTAAAAACAGTAACATTATTATAAAAAAAATTGGCTTCATTTTATTCGTATTTTATTTGGTTTGATCATTTTCTACATAAATATAAAACCTCTCTTGCGCCTTGTCCCAAACCATATTTTTTTTGTTCGCTTTCGCTAAAAATGAGGCGATAATCCAAGCGATCAACTTTAAAACCTTGTGCAGCTAATCGGTCTCCAAAATCCAAACCATGCAAACGAACTAAATCAGATTCTCCATAGTTTTCTAACTTTTCGGCAGGAGTTTTAGCAGCTGAACTTTCATGAGTTTTTGGGTTCTTCATGTCAATAACGGTCATGATAATTGCTAAACCATCAGTTTTTAAAACTCGTTTCATTTCTCGAATGGCTTTTCCTTCATCAGGAACATGCCCTAACACATGAGCGCATAAAATTAAATCATATTCATTGTCATTGTTTGGAATTTGACAAATATCCATTTGATAATCAGCTAGTTGAGGGTTAAGGTCAGCGCCAATATAGGTGAGGTTGGTCATCTTTTTCATTTGCTTTTCAATACCAATCTCGGGTGCGAAATGCAAAATTTTAGCTTGTCGTTCTTTGATTTTCCACTCTTTTTGGAGATAAAGCCACATCACGCGATTACGTTCCAGCGAATTACAACGCGGGCATAATGCTTGTGCTCTCGGAACATTTCCATAAGTCAAAAACTGAGAAAAATGATTATCACAAATAGGACATTCAACCTCATTTCCACCATATTTTTTAGCTCTAAAACGAAATAAAAAATAATATAAATGATTGCGTTGTTTTTCGTTAAGAATGGTTTTGTATATTTTTTTTATAAGAGCTGTCATTGTTGAAATTGTTAGATTGTTGTCGCTTCGCTCATGGTTAAATTGTTGTGATGAATAACTAAGCAATTAAATCCGTGTTACAATATTTCTACCTAATTTTTTTTTCAATAAATATAAAAAATATTCGCCTTTGACCATTATTTTAGGTGATAATGCCAGACCTTCCATCGGAAAACGATGTAAATGTTGATCAACAACATCCATTTTCAAACCGCTTGTTCCATAAGTCAAATCGACTTGATTTTTTATTTTTTCAAAAAAAGCGAGTGAAATATCTGCGCTAAAATACGGGAAAGCAAAGATTTTATGCGAAGAAGGGAAATTTTTTGTAATAAAACGAACGCTTTCAAGGGTTTGTCTAACTCGTTCGTCAAATTCAATATCTGCATATCGAGGATGATCAAGGCTATGCGCACCAATCGTAAAACCGTCTTTTTGGAGAGCGAGAATTTCACTTTTGGTCATATAAGGTCGTTCCGTTTTTAGGTAATCCTTAAAATTAACGCCAAGTAAAAAAGCGACTTGCTGCAAGATTTTTTGATGATGATAAGTCAATTGATAAAGCGAATGAATAAGATTTTTTTTAAATAAATTCACGTCTTTTAGTAAGGCAATTGCCGCTGATTGTTGCGCTTTAAAAACTGAACCGCTTTTTAACTGATGAATAAGAACGCTGATTTGATGTCGATAAAAAAGTTGTTGATTATCAACAAAAGCAGGATTGATAAAAAAAGTAGCCGAAACACCTTTTTTTTTCAAAATAGGTGCAATAATCTCGTAACAATCCCTCATTCCATCATCAAAAGAAAGATGAAAGCTAGGTGTTGCAATAGTCTGGTTTTCAACTGAATATTCGTGAATGTCTGCATTAGAAATTGGCTTGAAGTGCTTTAATAAATAATCAATATCTCGCTCAAATTGAGCTACATTTTTTAGTTGATACAAATGCTGAATATGCGGCAAAGGTCGATTGCTTACGGTATGATAAACGGGCAATAACAAAGATTGCCCCGTTTTTTGTATTAAAGAAGCCAACGAAAAAGGCATAGAAAGCCCATAAAAAAGCGGATATAAAGCCTGTTTAATCAGCATGAATTATTAATTATTCTTATGGATAATTGTCAATTGAGCAGGTTTGTTAATGTCTTGTGAACTCAAACTAAACTCATGAATTACTTGACCATTAGCAGCTAAAATCGATACATAAGCCGTATTTTCACCTCTAGAACTTCCCATTGAAACAGGGACAAAATAGAAGGTGTTTCGCTGATTTGCCTCTAATTTAATTGGCACATCTTTTAACACACCAGTCAATAAATAATTACTTAGAATAACTTTATTTCCTTGCTTAATCGTGATAATGTCACCATCAATTTTAGAATTATCCTTCACTTGAATCGTTAATTCAGTATCTGTTACGACAACTAATTTTTTGTTTTTTGGCTTTCTTGAATCCGCATCAGGCACATAAACGAGCGGCAATAATGTATTGGTTTTATCCAATTGCAAATTATAGGTTTTGATGACTCTGCCATTATTTCCAATCTGCACACGGACTCTACATTTATCGTCTTTCTTTAATTCAATCGCTTCAATCAGCAATATTTCCTCTTTGTGAGTAGAAATATTAAAGTTGATTGTTTTTGATACGTTTCTATTGACTAAGAAAGGCTTGTTTATTAGTTGATTTTCTTTCTGGATTTGGATTTTTTTATCGCCATCT
>CAKZLL010000465.1 GCA_937125475.1 uncultured Saprospiraceae bacterium
TGTGATGGAAGTGAAAACTGGAGCTATTCGAGCCATCGCGAATATTGGTAAAAATAACAATGATAAATATTGGGAAACTTATAATTACGCTATTGGCGAAAGCACAGAACCAGGATCAACTTTTAAATTAGCAACAATAATGGCGCTTTTGGAAGATGGTTATGTGACTTTGGAAGATACAGTCAGCCTCGAAATGGGGAAAACACAATTCTATAAAGAAACGATGCTAGATGCATCTATTCATCGCTTAGATAGTGCAACAGTTCGCAAGGCTTTTGAGATTTCTTCTAATGTGGCTATTGCCAAAATGGTCAACGAACATTACAATATCCCGAAAAGAGGTGATCAATTTATCAAGCGATTGAGAGAGATGCACCTCGATAAACAAACAGGAATTGAAATCGAAGGAGAAGGAAAGGCTTATATCAAAGAGGCTTATAGTAGTACTTGGTCTGGAACGACTTTGCCATGGATGGCAACGGGGTATGAAGTTCAGCTCACTCCGCTTCAAATGCTAACTTTTTATAATGCTGTCGCTAATGATGGTCGAATGATGCGCCCGTATTTAGTGTCTAAATTGCAAGATTATGGCAAAACATATGAAGTATTTCGACCAGAAGTAATCAAACAAAAAATTGCTTCTCTCGAAACGGTTAAAAAAGCACAAGAATTATTAGAAGGTGTAGTAAAAAGAGGAACAGCTAAAAAAATTAGCCCACCTAATTACACAATCGCTGGAAAAACAGGAACAGCTCAAATTAATTATAGAAAGCTAAAGCCAGGCGGACGCATACAATATCAAGCGTCTTTTGCGGGCTATTTTCCTGCTAATAACCCAGAATATACCTGTATTGTGGTCATTAATGACCCAAAACAAGGTGGTTTTTATGGTAGTGAAGTTGCAGCACCTGTTTTTCGTGAAATTTCAGATCGGTGTTATGCTTCTAAAATTGCCTTGCATTTGCCAAGCAATAGTGTAGAAAAACCAGCTTTCGCAGGAAAAAAATTACCTAATTTCAATATTGGATACAAGCAGGATTTTAAAGATGCCTTATCCTTTTTTGAAATACAACATAATGACTTGACCGAAACTGCCTCTTGGATGGTAATGAATGCAACGGATACATCAACGACACTCAAATTTCGACCAAGAAAACCAATGGAAAGAGGTGTAGTACCTAACGTGGTTGGAATGAAATTAAGAGATGCGGTTTATCAATTAGAAAAAGTTGGATTGAAAGTGAAAATTGAAGGAGTAGGAACGGTGAGAAGCCAATCTGCTAAACCATTTTCAACGACATCGGGTAAGAAATTTGTACTCATAAAGTTAAGTTAATTAATAATATAAAATGAATTATGAGTTAATGATAGGACGCGAAAATTTTGTAACACTGAGTTATGAATTTTGAATAAAATTGTAATTAGCAATGATTCATGATTAGAAAAAATATTCAGTGAAGCAATTAAGCGATTTATTAGAAAACGTAGTTTTGACAACTTATAAAGGAGATATTGAAAAGTCAGTATCTAAAATTGTTTTTGACTCTCGACAAGCTAAAACGGGTTGCCTTTTTGTAGCTGTAAAAGGCACGCAAGTTGACGGGCATCGTTTTATTAATGCTGCTGTCGAAAAAGGCGCAGATATGATCGTTTGTGAAGATTTGCCCGATACGCTCAAAGCTAATGTGACTTATGTCAAAGTAGAAAATAGTGCGGCAGCTTTGGGACAAATGGCAAGTAGTTTTTATGATCATCCATCATCAAAATTAAAGCTAGTAGGAATTACTGGTACAAATGGTAAAACCACAACTGTCACTTTGCTTTATCGTCTATTAGCCGATTTAGGTTATAAAGTTGGCGTTCTTTCGACAGTCGAAAATATTATTGCAGGAGAAATTATTCCATCAACACACACAACGCCTGACGCGGTTCAAATCAATGCATTAATTGATGAAATGGTAGAGGCAGGTTGTGAATTTGCATTTATGGAAGTTAGTTCTCATGCGATACATCAACATAGAATTACAGGTTTAAATTTTCAAGGCGGATTGTTCTCGAATATTTCGCACGATCACCTTGATTATCATAAAACTTTTAAGGCTTATATAGAAGCCAAAAAAATGTTCTTTGACAATTTGGAATCTTCCGCTTTTGCACTGACCAATATAGACGACCGCAGAGGCAACGTCATGTTGCAGAATACAAAAGCGCGTAAATTCACCTATAGCTTGCGCCGTTTGGCTAATTTTAAAGCTAAAATCCTGGAGAATAGTCTCTCTGGTTTGCATTTAGAATTAGATGGACAGGAATTTTACGCAAGGTTAATCGGTGAATTTAATGCGTACAACTTACTTGCAGTTTACTCCGTGGCAATCCTCCTCGAACAAGATAAATTTGAGGTGTTACAGTCACTGAGTAAACTCAAGTCTGCGGAAGGACGATTTGATTATGTCATATCAAAAACACGCAAAACGACGGGTATTGTCGATTATGCACACACACCCGACGCACTGGAAAAGGTATTGTCTACAATTGATAAACTTAAAAATGGCAATACTAAAGTTATTACGGTTGTAGGTTGTGGAGGAGATAGAGATAAAAGAAAACGTCCAGTTATGGCAAAAGTAGCTTGTGATTATAGTCAACAAGTGATTTTAACATCCGATAATCCACGGACAGAAGAACCAGACGCTATTTTGAAAGACATGGAAGCAGGCATTCCGCCTTACGCAACCCGAAAAGTCATTACAATTGCGAATAGAAAAGAGGCAATAAAAGTAGCTTGTAAATTAGCAAGTGATGATGATATTGTTTTAGTGGCAGGAAAAGGACATGAAAAATATCAAGAAATCAAAGGTATAAAACATCCTTTCGATGATAAAGAAATATTAAATGAATTTTTATAACACCAAACAGAAACTATGAATAATACTATTCCTGAAATCAGCAAGGAGTATAAACGCGTTTTTTTAAAAAAAGCAATGAAAGGAAATCTAGCTTTTATGCTGATCATTGTTATTGTGAATATGGTAATTGATCGAGATTTTGTACCTCTAAGCATAGAAGCAGTACTTAAAATGTTTGTTATTTATATCAGTATATCCAGCTTGATCACTTTGGTTACTTATATTATAAATCAGCCTTATCTGCTGCTTGGCTCATTGAATATAGAGGATGATTATTTGGATAAAAACTTAGAATACTTTTTATATAAAGAAGAAGAAAGAACAGGAAATTGGCGATTATTTGTTAATTCTAACAGTAGTTTTATGATTAACTTTCCCAATATATATGTTACTCGAAACTCTGATCATTTAATAATAATAAGTTCAAAAAAATATTTAAAAAGGCTTCAAAAACGCTTAGAATACAGGCATAAAGAATTATTTGAAATAAATAAAATTTAAAATATTAATTTTATTTATGTGTTGATTGAAAAATTAATACATAAAATATTGGAAAAACAAGACCTTTAATTAATTTGCAGGTTATATGATATAATTATGTATAACCTATTGACATCAAAAGAATTATCAAAACTCAACTCAACTCAATCTTATCATGCTGGTATATTTAGCAGAATTTTTTGGCGGAACAATAGAACGTCTATTCTCATACATCACGTTTCGTGCAGGAATGGCGGTGATTCTTTCCTTAATTATCACTTTAGTACTTGGAGGACGATTAATCAAGATTATTCAAAACTTCCAAATCATCGAGAAACAGCGAAATCTCGGTCTACCAGGCGAAGCACTTAAAGCTAAAACGCCTACAATGGGGGGAATTATGATCATTCTCGGAATCCTTGTTCCATGCCTATTATTCGCTAAATTGGATAATATATATATACAACTCATGCTTTTGACCACAATTTGGCTCGGGCTAGTTGGTTTCTTGGATGATTATTTAAAATTAACAAAAGGAAAAGACGGTTTAGCAGGAAAATATAAAATTTTAGGGCAAATTATCGTCGGTGCGATTATAGGCTTGGCAATGCTTTTTCACGATGATATTGTAGTGAGAATGACTGCGGATCAACTGGCAAGAGGTGATTATCAAATTATGGAAACTTTTGTAGATAGTAGCTCTCAAATTACTTATTATTATGTCAAAACGACTTTAACAAACATTCCTTTTATAAAAGCTTTTGATGGAAATGAGTTTGATTATACTCAAATGCTTTGGTTTTTGGGTGATAATAAAGCGAGTTTAGTTTGGGCAGTTTTTGTGCCATTTGTGATTATTGTTGTCACAGCGGTTTCGAATGCAGCTAATTTGACTGATGGAATGGACGGTTTGGCAATTGGCGTTTCTGCGATTATAGGCGCGGCATTGGCTATTTTGGCTTACGTTTCTGGAAATACTGTTTTTGCAGAATATTTAGGCATTTTGTACTTGCCAAATACAGGTGAATTATCGGTCTTTATCTCGTGTTTCTTAGGTGCGTGCCTTGGATTTTTATGGTACAATGCGCATCCTGCACAGATATTTATGGGCGATACAGGGAGTTTAGCGATTGGTGGTATTATTGCGTCATTAGCGATTTTAATTAGAAAAGAATTCCTTATTCCTATTTTATGTGGAATTTTTGTACTTGAAAATTTATCCGTACTTATTCAAGTCGGTTATTTTAAATACACTAAGAAGAAATACGGTGAAGGTAAACGAGTTTTTTTAATGTCTCCTTTGCATCATCATTATCAAAAGAAAGGTATTCCTGAAGCAAGATTAGTGGTTCGTTTCTGGATCATTGGGATTATTTTGGCAGTATTGACCATTATTACTTTAAAAGTTAGATAGAATATTATGATTGTTTGAATATTTTTAATTAATTGATTATCAGTTTTTTATAAAAATATTCAAACAATTATTAGTAATTATAGGAAGCAAGCAATGAACTTAATTATACTTGGAGGAGGAGAAAGCGGTGTAGGTGCGGCAATTTTAGGAAAGCATAAAGGCTGGAACGTGTTTGTTTCTGACTATGGTCAAATTCAAACCGCCTTCAAAGCTGAATTAGATCAATTTGATATTGAGTATGAAGAAGAAAAACATACTTTTGAACGGATTGAAAAAGCAGATCTAGTGATCAAAAGCCCAGGAATTCCCGATAAAGTGCCAGTCATTAAGCGATTGAAATCACTTGGAAAAGAAATTATTGATGAAATAGAATTTGGTTTTCGATATTGTGAAAACGCAAAAATCATCGCAATTACGGGAAGTAATGGCAAAACAACAGTCACAGGCTTGACGCATTATTTACTTGAAAAAGCAGGTTTGAAAGCTGGAATAGCTGGAAATATTGGTTTTTCTTTTGCCAAAAAAGTAGCATTAGAGCAAAATGATTTTTATGTACTCGAAGTCAGTAGTTTTCAATTAGATTATTGCACGACTTTTCGACCAGATATAGCGATTTTAATCAATATCACGCCAGATCATTTGGATCGATATGATTATAAAATGGAAAATTACATCGCTTCAAAATTTAGAATAACGCAAAATCAAACAACTGAGGATTTATTTATTTTTAATAAAAAAGATCAAAATACGCAACAATTTTTAATAGAAACGCAGCAACAAGAATTTTTAAACGCAACAAAAATCCCAGTTGAAGTCATTTATAATCAAAAAAACATACAAATTGGAGAAAGTCAGTTTGATACTAATCAAATAAGTATGAAAGGACCTCACAATCATTTTAATGCAACTTGCGCAGTTAGAGTAGCGCAAGAATTGGGCATTAGAGATGAAGTTATTGAAGAAGGTTTAGCGACTTTCGTCAATGCACCGCATCGTTTAGAATGGATTATGAATATCCATGGTATTGATTTTATAAATGATAGCAAAGCAACAAATATAGATTCGACTTTTCAAGCGCTCAAAGCGATGGATCAACCAATAATTTGGATCGCAGGAGGGCAAGATAAAGGAAATGATTACAATATTTTAGCTTCATTAGTAAAAGAAAAAGTGAAGGCACTGATTTGTTTGTGTGAAGATAACACGAAATTAATCGCAGCTTTCAAAGACATCATACCAATTATTCAATCTACAAAGGATGTGAATGAAGCCGTAGCAATGTCTCAAAAATTAGCTCAAAAAGGAGAAGTAATTTTGTTATCTCCAGCTTGTGCTAGTTTTGATTTATTTAAAAACTACATTGCGCGAGGCGATCAATTTCGTCAAGCCGTTTTAAATATTAATAATTAAAGTTGTCAATTATCAATTGTCAATTGTCAATTAAAAAACTATGTTATCACGATTATTTGGACAGTTAAAAGGAGATAGGATAATTTGGACTGTAACATTGTTATTAGCCATTTTTTCTCTATTGACCGTCTATAGTGCAACGGGAATTTTAGCGTTTAGACATAGAAGTGGGAATACAGAGTTTTATTTAATGAAACAGTTTGGAATGTTGAGTTTGGGATTTATGGTTTTATATACATGCTATGCCATGCATTATAAACGATACAATACCTTAGCTCCATATTTATTAGCTGGCGCAGGAATTTTGCTACTATACACGTTCTTTTTTGGTGTAAATATCAATAATGCTCGACGATGGATTCAAATTCCGATTGTAGGGATGACGTTTCAAACATCGGATTTAGCAAAAATAGCCCTGATTATTTATGTAGCTCGGGCGCTTTCCGCCAAACAATCCTACATTAAAGACTATAAAGAGGCTTTTTTACCCATTATTGTACCTGTTTTAGTCATTTGTGCATTGATAGCACCTGCCGATTTATCATCAGCGATTTTATTGTTTTTTACTTGTATTATGCTGATGTTTATGGGACGTGTAGATGAAAAATATATCGGTTTATTACTAATTCTGGGAATAGTTGTTTTCGCTCTTTTAATCATGATAGGAAAAGCATTTCCCGATTTTATACGATCAGAAACTTGGGCAAATCGACTTGGAGCATTCGTGAATGCAGATGATCGGAGTTATATGTTGCATGTCGATGAATCAAAAATTGCAATTACACGAGGAGGTGTTTTCGGGGTTGGTCCAGGTAATAGTCTTGTACGAAGCTATTTGCCGCACTCTTATTCTGATTTTATCTTTTCAATTATTATAGAAGAATATGGTTTATTGGGCGGTTTTGCTGTCATTTCTTTGTATTTAACGCTGTTTATTCGGTGTGTGAGACTGGTGACGCGCAGTCCTAAAGCCTTCGGGGCGATGCTTGCATTAGGGCTGAGTTTGATATTAACCTTGCAAGCTTTGGCAAATATGGCAGTAGCAGTTCACTTAGTACCTGTCACGGGACTGACCCTTCCGCTCATTAGTATGGGAGGAACTTCTACTATTTTTACCTGTATTGCCATTGGAATGATATTAAGTGTGAGCAAACACATTGAAAGCAGTTAAAAAAATATGCAATAACGTAGGGCAAAGGCATGCCTTTGCCCTACGTTATGATTTAAAAGATAAAAACCAATGAAAAATAAAAAAATAATCATAAGTGGAGGCGGAACAGGGGGACATATTTTCCCTGCCATTGCCATTGCAAACGCACTCAAAGAACAAGATAATTCTATCGAAATTCTTTTTGTAGGTGCAAAAGGCAAAATGGAAATGGATCGCGTTCCCAAAGCTGGTTATGAAATTAAGGGCTTATGGATTAGCGGTTTTCATCGCAAATTAACGCTCAAAAACTTAATGTTTCCATTTAAGTTAATTAGTAGTTGGTTCAAGGCATTTAGTATTGTTCGAGGATTTAAACCAGATGCTGCCGTAGGCGTTGGTGGTTATGCGAGTGGACCAACTTTGGATGTAGCGGCTAGACTCGGCGTTCCGACTTTAATTCAAGAACAAAATTCTTATGCTGGCGTGACTAATCGCCTTTTGGCAAATAAAGTATCAAAAGTTTGTGTGGCGTATGATGGTATGGATCGTTTTTTTGCAAAAGATAAAATCATCTTTACTGGAAATCCAATCCGACAAGCCATTACAAAAATAGCAGGCAAAAGAGCCGAAGCTTACCAACATTTTGGACTTGATCCAGATAAAAAAACAATCGTTGTAGTCGGAGGAAGCCTAGGCGCAAGAACGATTAATAACGCAATGGAAGCGGCATTTGATTTGATCGCGAATAATCAAGGTGTTCAAGTAATTTGGCAAGCAGGAAAATTATATATTGAAGAATTTGAAGCCAAAGAAACAGGGCAATTGCCAAATGTGAAACTAACAAAATTCATTAATCGAATGGATTTGGCGTATGCTGTGGCAGATTTGGTAATTTCTAGGGCTGGTGCTGCAACTATTTCGGAGATTTGTTTAGTTGAAAAACCTTCCATTCTCGTGCCTTCGCCTAATGTGTCCGAAGATCATCAAACTAAAAATGCGATGGCTTTGGTCAATAAAGACGCGGCAATTATGGTAAAAGATAAAGACGCAGTTAATAATATGTATCAAACGGCTTTGGACTTATTGAAGGATGAAGCGCGATTAAAAGTAATAAGTAAAAATGTTGGGGAGT
This sequence comes from uncultured Saprospiraceae bacterium, assembly GCA_937125475.1. Lineage (GTDB taxonomy): Bacteria > Bacteroidota > Bacteroidia > Chitinophagales > Saprospiraceae > CAKZLL01. The sequence continues at coordinate 8,493 of CAKZLL010000465.1, forward strand.
TAGGTATGAAAAATTCCGCAACTAGAATTGCAAAAGAAGTTTTGAGTTTGATCAAATAATCAAATGAATCATTAAGGAATAAAACATGAAACTGGAGGCGATTAAGAAAATATATTTTGTAGGAATCGGAGGCATTGGAATGAGTGCTTTGGCGCGGTATTTCAACGGTCGAGGTGTCGAAGTTCATGGTTATGATCGAACGGCTTCTCCTTTGACGAAAACTTTGGAAACAGAAGGCATGATTATTCATTATGATGAAAATGTGTCTAAAATTCCAACAGGAATCGACTTGGTAGTTTACACGCCTGCTGTTCCAAAATCGCACGCAGAATTGCAATATTTTTGGAATAATGGTTTTGAAGTGTTGAAACGTGCGGCTGTTTTGGGTATTATTAGCCGAGGAATGAAAGCTATTTCGATTGGCGGAACACACGGAAAAACAACAACTTCTTCGATTACAACCCATGTTTTACGCACGGCAGGTATTGACTGTACCGCGTTTTTGGGTGGAATTGCAGAAAATTATAAATCAAACTTTGTAGAAGGAAGTAGTGAATGGTTTGTTGTGGAGGCTGATGAGTTTGATCGCTCATTTTTGCACCTTAATCCAGCGATTGCAGTAGTGCTTTCGATGGATGCCGATCATTTAGATATTTATGGTGATGTCACGGAAATGCACAGAACATTTGGAGAATTTGTAGAAAAAACGAATGACACTGGTTTTGTTTTATATAAAACGGAGTTACCATTAAAAATAGGCGAGGCACATGAAAAACGCTTAAATCTCAATACATTCGGACACGATACTGGCGATTATCAGATTACTAATGTTCGAGTAGAAAATGGTTTTTTTGTTTTTGATGTAAAAAGTCCGATTGAAAATATTAAAGATATTCAATTTACTTTGCCTGGTAAGCACAACGCACTTAATGCATTAGTCGCAATTGCGATTGCACAACAGCTAGGCGCGACGAGTATTGCCATAAAAAAGTCATTAAAAACCTTTAAAGGCATAAAACGTCGCTTTGAGCTAGTTTATAAAGGTGACCTTTCGGTAGGTGATAAAGTCTTCATTGATGATTACGCGCATCATCCATCCGAACTGAATGCCGCAATCGATGCAGCGAGGCAATTGCACCCTAATAATAAGCTAACAGGGATTTTTCAGCCACACTTATTTTCGAGAACTAATGATTTTCAAGATGGTTTTGCAGCCGCACTAGACGCACTGGATGAGATTTATTTATTAGATATTTATCCAGCGAGAGAATTACCAATGGAAGGCGTGACCTCGGAAATCATTTTTAATAAAATGAAAAACCCGAACAAATACCTTTTAACGAAAAGAGAATTGTTAGACCAATTGAATTTGGATAAGGTTGAAGTTTTAATGACACTTGGCGCAGGAGATATTGATCGGTTGGTTTTGCCAATTAAGAAAATGCTAGAAGGATAGATTATGAAAAACCTAATTATTGTATCTGGCGTAAATGGAGCAGGCAAAACGACTTTTGGCATTCCCTATACTCAAATCAAAGGATATGAGTTTTTAAATGCGGATGAAATAGCTAAAAAAATAACAGACGCAGGAAAGCCAAATGCAATGATAAAGGCTGGTCGAATATTTTTTCAACGGCTTAATAATTATCTAAAAAAGGAGAAAAGTTTCGTTGTAGAAACTACGCTTTCTGGTTCATATATTAATAAAGTAGCTCGGAAAGCTCAAAAAAAAGGGTACAAAATTACAGTGATCTATATTTTTATTGATAATGTGGAAACCAGTATTCAACGAGTTAGAAGCCGAGTTTTAAAAGGAGGACATGACGTTCCTCTTGAAGATCTTCTTAGAAGATTTAGTAGAAGTAAAGCTAATTTTTGGGAGAATTTTACAGAAATAGCTGATGAATGGTTTTTGATGTATAATGGAACAGAAGGGTTTCAACGAGTAGCAAGAGGAGAGGAAAGAGAGTTTAGTATAGAAAACAAAGTTCTATTTTCTTTATTCCATTCTAAAAAATAAAATGATGACAGAAGTAAAATTATTAAAAAATAAAGAGCTATATATTAAAGAAGCTGAAATTATAGGGATAGCTAATGAAGCTGTTTTTAAAGCAAAAGAAAAAAATAAAGAACTCGGACTTCCTGAATTTTTCACTAAAAACGGAATACTTTATTTTGTTTTACCATCAGGAGAAATTACGAAACAAGTACCCGAAATCATGAAATAAAACCGTGTGAATCAATGAAATAATAAAGATAAATGGCAAAAAAAGCTCCAGCGAGTACAAAAAAAACCATACAGCGATTAGCCCTTTTAGGTGGTGTATTGCTGATTATTGGTTTATTAATGACCGCGATTGATTGGAAAATGGGCAGTTCATTAGCAAGAGATACGCATATTAATATTAAGCCAATTAATGGAAGTAGGTATATTGCTGAAGCTGATGTGATTGATATTATTGAAAGAAAAACTAGACAAGATATCTCGACGATTGTCATAGGCAATTTGAATACAAGAGCAATTGAGGACTCTATTAAAGCTAATCCTTATGTCTTGGATGCAGAAGTTTATGTCGATGCACGAGACCATATATATATAGAAATTGAGCAACGAGAACCGATTTTGAGGATAATTGCCGAAAGTGGCAATTATTATATTAGCAAAACGGGGCATCGAGTGCCAGTAACAAAAAACGATGTGGCAAGAGTGCCAGTCGCAACAGGGAAGATTCCAAATTATCGAGACAAATACTGGGAAAGCTCAGTAAATGATTTGACAATGCTATATCGAGTGGCAGATTATCTCTATCATGATGATTTTCTAAGACCACTAATTGAGCAAATTCATTTGGATGAAAAAAGTAATATGTTTCTTGTTCCTAAACTCGGTCATCATAATATCGAATTCGGTAGTGATGAGCGATTAGAAGAAAAATTTAGGTACTTAAAGATATTTTATAAAGAAGCCTTACCGTATCATGGTTGGGAAAAATATAAAACTATTAGCCTCAGATATGAGGGGCAAGTGGTCGGAGTTAGATAGTTGAAAGTTGATAATGGAGAATTAATAAAGCATGAGCTAGCGTTTAGATTAGCTTAAATGGAACTTAATTCTTATTTTAATCCTTTTTAACTAATAAATTGAAATTCAATACAATACGAACATAAAGCTTATAGATTCATTGAATCAGTAAAGCATAAGAAAGCTAAAAAATTAGCGTCATGAATAAGAAAACGGATATTGTAGTAGCATTAGACATTGGAACAACTAAAATCTGCGCGGTCGCTGGCCGTAAGGATGAACACGGAAAAGTGGAAGTACTTGGTGTGGGGAAAGTAGCATCGGTAGGTGTTTTGCGTGGAGTTGTTTCTAATATTGAAAAAACAGTCAATGCCATAGCAAATGCAACGGAAGAGTCCAAACGTCGTGCAGATTCAACATTCGATCAAGTTCACGTTGGTATCGCTGGGCAGCACATTAAAAGTTTGCAACATCGTGGAATTTTAACACGAGATAGCATTCATACTGAAATTAGTAAAAAAGATATTGACAAGTTAGTCAATGATATGTATAAATTAGTTTTGCCTCCAGGTGATAAAATTATTCATGTTATTCCACAGGAATTTACAGTGGATAATGAACAGGGAATTATTGATCCGATTGGTATGTCAGGTATTCGTTTGGAAGCTAATTTTCACATTATTACGGGGCAAATCACTGCTTCTAAGAACATTTTTAAATGTGTTGAGAAAGCTGGTTTACATGTCAATTCTTTAACACTTGAGCCGATTGCTTCTTCTTCTGCTGTTTTGAGCGATGAAGAAATGGAAGCTGGTGTGGCTTTGGTTGATATTGGCGGAGGGACAACGGATTTGGCGATTTTCCATGAAGGAATTATTCGTCATACTGCTGTGATTCCTTTCGGTGGAAATGTCATTACAAAAGATATTAAGGAAGGCTGTACCGTAATGGATCGACAAGCGGAGCAATTGAAAGTGAAATTCGGTTCTGCTTTAGCGAATGAAGTATATGATAATCGAGTGATCACAATTCCAGGATTGAAAGGACACGAACCAAAAGAAATTTCTGAAAAGAATTTGGCACGTATCATTCAAGCTCGCGTTGAAGAAATCTTCGATCATGTCTATTGGGAAATTCGTCGTTCTGGGTACGAGCGCAAGTTGATTGGTGGAATTGTCCTAACTGGAGGTGGTTCATTGTTGCGTCATATTGACAAATTAGTAGCTTATCATACTGGAATGAGTACGCGCATCGGTTCGCCTGTGGATCATTTGGCGCATGGTTATTCAGAGGAAATGAGTAGCCCGATCTATTCAACGGCTATTGGTTTGTTGATGAAAGGCATCATTGAGCATGAAAAACAACCTGTTCAAAAAGTAGAAGAAGTTAGAGAGCCAGAGATGGTTCACAATGCAAGTAATGACAATAATAGAACCAATAATAACGCACCTGCTGAGAGTAAAAAAGATACTTGGTACAAAACTATTTTTCAAAAAACAAAAGAATGGTTTGAAGCTGAACCAGATAGTGATCTTTAAAAAACAAATGCATTATAAACCATTTTGTTGCTGATGATTTAATTTTTTTAAAACAAAAGTTGTGTTTTTAATTGTTTTTAAAATATTTTTGAAACAAAATGAAGTGAAAATGTTATTTTATTCTAGAAAAAAAATAAAAAATGAAGTGATATAATTAATGAGGTCATTAAAATAATGGATCATTGAAATAATCACTTCAATTTTCTAAAATATTAAAGTTAGAAAGCCATGCAGTTTAACATGTCAACAGGAACATCTTCTATCATCAAAGTTATTGGAGTAGGAGGTGGAGGTAGTAATGCGGTCAATAATATGTTTGAAAAGGGGATCATCGGTGTGGACTTTGCAGTAATGAACACAGATAATCAAGCCCTATTTTTAAGCCCAGTTACAACAAAAGTACAATTAGGTCCAACGCTTACGGAAGGTCGTGGCGCAGGTTCTAAACCCAATATAGGTAGAGAAGCATGCCTTGAGTCGGAAGACGAAATCAAAAAACTTTTTGGAGATGAGACCAAAATGGTTTTTGTCACTGCTGGTATGGGCGGTGGTACAGGTACAGGTGCTGCGCCTGTCATCGCGAAAGCAGCACGTGAATTAGATATTTTAACTGTTGGTATTGTTACAATGCCTTTTACCTTCGAAGGTCGTCGTCGTCAAAAGCAAGGCACGGAAGGTTTGGAAGAGTTGAAAAAACATGTTGATACATTAATCGTGATTTCTAATGATAAATTGCGTGAAATTCATGGTAATTTGTCATTGACAGCCGCATTTTCGCAAGCAGATAATATTTTGACAACAGCAGCTAAGAGTATTGCTGAGATTATTACTGTTCCTGGTTATGTGAATGTGGATTTTGAGGATGTGAATACAGTCATGCGCAATAGTGGTGTTGCAATTATGGGAACAGCTACAATGGATGGTGAAGATCGTGCAAAACGTGCGGTTGAAGCGGCATTAGCTTCTCCTTTATTAGAAGACAATGACATTCGTGGTGCAGAACATATATTATTGAATATTTCGTCTGGTAGTAAGGAAGTTACGATGGATGAAATATTTGAAATTACAGAGTTCGTACAGGAAGAAGCAGGTGGTTCTGATTTGATTTGGGGTAACTGTTTTGATGAAACGCTAGGTGAAAAAATAGCTGTAACGGTTATCGCTACTGGTTTTGAACGTAATAAAGATAGCAAAGCTTTCAAAGGAGCTGTTGGACAAAAAGACCGTGTAGTGGTTTCTTTGGATGATGAAGACAATCGAAGCAATATGCGTTCGCAGCCTACTCGTCCTCAAGCATCTCGCCCACAGCAAGATATAGAAACGCCAAAAAAAAAATCTATACTAGACATTGGCTTTGAGGCAGATCATTCTCAAGCAAATACGTTTGAATTTGATGATGTAAAGGAGAGTATCCAAAAATTTCAACGCTCTCGCTATTCTTACGACGAACCTTATATCAAGGA
>CAKZLL010000466.1 GCA_937125475.1 uncultured Saprospiraceae bacterium
AAAAAGAGGGTTGTAAGAATAGATCTCATACGTTTTAGGTTTTTTGTGTATAACGTAAATAGTACAAAAAGATACGATTTTTTTTCGGTTTTGTTATAAGGTTATTTTTTTAACATTTTTTTTATGTTCTAAGCCAATTCATCATATAAGGGAAAGGAGGTGTATTATTTTCTATTGCATTTTTTTCGTCATAACACATACCATAATATTGCAACAGAGGTAAACCAATATATATTTTATTTTGAAAATTATTCCGCATCCATTCCGCATCGCCTTTATAACCTGTATCATGAAAAACGATTTCTAATGGAAGATTGAGAAAATTAGAGGCAGCAAAAGACCATAACATAACACCAATTTCGGTGCCATTATCTCCTAAATCACCGTTAGTAGTCCGTCGCTCTTCCTTTGTCAAAACAGCAATATGACCAGCTTCATGCAATATATCACCAAGATATAAACATTTTTCTTTATCAATTAATAATGTACCATTTTCAATTTCTAATCCTGGTAAAAACGTTTTTTTATCAATCGTTGTAAATTGGTAATCAATACCTATTTTAGTTAAAAATGGTAAAATAATCTGGAACAAAGCTGCTCTATCTAAATTCATTTTTAATCAAGTTGATAAACTTGTCCGACGCAAGTTTATCAATTACGCTGAACAAGTTTAATGAATAATTTAAGGGAATTTGTAAAAAATACTATGCCCAATTTGCGGTGCTATACATCGCTTGTGGGTAATCTGAGCCAATAATAACGTGGGCTTCCTCTTGTTCATCAATAGATAATGTATCAGGCTGATGAACCTTTTGAGGAGACAATTTCTTGAGTTCAGGCAACCATAATTTAACATAATCACCTTTTGGATCATAACGTTTAGCCTGTAATAAAATATTGAAATAGCGGTTTTCTCGCGGATCACTTCCTACTCCAGCGACATAATTCCAATTACAATAATTACTACAAGCATCATAATCAATCAATAATGATTCGAAATATTCTGCACCGATCTGCCAATTAATATTCAAATCTTTGACCAGAAAACTTGCTACATTTTGACGACCTCGATTAGACATAAAGCCTGTCGCGTTCAATTCTCGCATATTAGCATCAATAAATGGTACGCCTGTTCTTCCTTCGCTCCAATTTTTAAATTTTTGCAAATCATCATCACCACCAACTATCTTTTTATTTGCTGTTCCAGTTTTCCAGAAGATTCTATTCTTGTGTTTTTTGCCCATTAATCGGAAGAAATCACGCCACAACAATTCAAAAAATAGCCAATAAGTGGATTTATTTTTACCCTGTTTAGCTTCATAATCCTTGAGTGTCGCATAAATCGTCTTAGGAGAAATACACCCTTGCGCCAGCCATGGAGAAAACTTAGAGGAATAATCTCCTCCGATTAAACCATTACGAGTTTCTTTATATTTTTTGACCAAATTAGTTTCCCAAAGGTAATAATTTAATCGTTTGAGCCCTTCTGTTTCACCGCCCTTGAATGACAAAACACCTCTTTCATCCCATTCAAAATCTTCATAATTTAAATCAGTTAATCCTGGGATTTCACCTGCTTCTACTCGGATACTCCAACGATTGAAGGAGGTCGGTGTAGGCAATGGTTCTCGAATATTAATATATTTTTCAACTTCTTTTCTAAAATGCGTGAAAACATCGGGTGTTTGGCAAACAGGAAAAGGTAAATCCTGTGTATAATACAGCATTTTGCCACGTGAATAATTAATTTCTTTGCCTGTACTCCAAAGATTTTGCTCTAATTGATCTTGAATTTTTATTTCCTCATCGGTTCGTTCAATATTACAAAAAACCTTCTTTGCCTGTACTTTTTCGCATAAAGTCCAAACTTCTTCTTCTGGTTTTCCTACTCGAATAATGAGATCAATACCTAACTTTCGAAAAGAATTTCTTAGGTCTTTGACTGATTCTATAATAAATTTTGCTCTAAACTTTTCTGTTTTCCTAAAACCAAAACGTGTCTTTTCAAAAAATACACGTTCATCAAATACATAAACAGGGATAACCTCAATGCCTTTTTTTAGGGCATTCTGCAAAGCCTCATTGTCATGTAAACGAAGATCTTGACGAAACCACATTACAACACGGTTAGCTTTCATATATTAGAAGTATTTTGATACTCTTATGAATGAAAATAAAAATGATAAAAAAACTATATATTTTATACATCTGCAATAAATAAGCTATTACAATTCAATATCTTAACTCCTATTATCATTTTAATTTTAATTATCTAACTTATTTTGATGTTCTTAATAACAATAAAAATACCGCTTAGTTCTTAAATTTACACGAAAAAGAAGAAATATTTTAAACTTTCAGAATATTTTGAAAGATAAATGACTTAACTTTGCAATATATTAGTCATAATTTAATATGTTTATACTTTCCTTGTTCAATTCCATTGTTTTTTACATAATTTTATTAATTATATGTTAAAAGTTATCAAATAAAATAAGACTCTCTTAAATTAAGTATAATTGTTGTAAAAAGCTTGGATGCTTCCTAAATGAATACTATTTTTATCAATACTTAAAATAAAATAGAGGTAGATCAGAATAAAACCTATGATTTTAAAAAAAAATTTAATTATTCTGTCACAAATTTTATAAAAAAAACATCTTCATCTTTATAAGATGAAGTATCAAATAAAGCTAAAAGGTGAAAATAATTCTAACTAATTGATTATCAAATAAAATTGAAGCAAATTGTTTTAGATTAAAATTTCTTTGACAATTAACTAACATTCAATACAATTCCTAAAAAAGGTGAAAATAATATCAAAGAAAGATAAAGGCAGAACGATTGAAGTAAATTTGCACGAATTATTTGCCGTGGAGGTAGATGCGAGTCATCCAGATAATGAATTTTTGGCAGTTCCTGCTTTTATTCAGGAACAAAACTTTGAAATTATTAAAGAATACGCTTACACTACCGCTACTCAATCTTCAACACAGGTAATTGGTAAGAAAATTTATTTATTAATGGCAACTCGAATTAGTGAAGTCGATATGTCATGGTTCAATCTTTCAACTGCTAAAGAGGAGTTAAGTTTCATACTTCGAGTGACTTCTTATTCACAATTAGACGAAATGGTTCATCACTTATCTGACAATGATACAGGTAGTATTCCTAGTGGAAGATAACAAAGTAAATTATCAAATCAACCTATAAATAAAAATTAAAACACTTAATTCTCCGTTTTTAATAAAAAATTCATTTCGGAAAATTGTATTTTAATTTTTATTGTCGTTTAAATTTTAATTACTGATCTATCTTCCCTCTTGCGCCTAATTCAATCACTTCCAAATTTTTAATCACACCTTTATCTATATCAAATCGAACTAGTGTTTTCACTTTATGAAATCCATGATGACCTGCCGCACCAGGATTAATATGCAATAAGCCTAAAGATTTATCAGGCATGACCTTTAATATATGAGAATGTCCAGTTATAAATAATCGAGGCGGATTGAGTTGTATATTCTCTCGAATTCGTTTATTATATCGCTTCGGATACCCGCCGATATGTGTCATCCAAACATCTAATCCTTCATACTCAAACCTTAAATCCAAAGGATAACGCTGTCTCAACACACCACCATCGATATTACCATACACTGCTCGCAAGGGTTTAAAAGCTTCTAACTCATTGGCTAATTCAACAGTTCCGATGTCACCTGCATGCCATATTTCATCACAATTTTTAAAATATTTAAAAATTTTATTGTCTAAAAAACCATGTGTATCACTTAATAAGCCAATTTTTTTCATTGATATTCAGTTAGTTATGAGAAAAAAAACGTAATAAAAAAGCTATCTTCCTTATTTTTAATTTATAGTATTGCAATCATAAATAGATTATTGAACAAATTGATTATATTTGCAGTCGTTTTTAAAATCCTATATAGTTGTTTTTTCAGAGCTAAAATAATTATTAATTGATATATAATAATTACTAATAAACTGATATAAACTCAGAGTATCCATAACAATATCGTAGAAAGTAAAGAGTTATGCAAGGAAAAGGTTTAATTAGGTTCTTCCTAATTTTTATGTTGATTTTAAGTGTTTATACATTTGCATTGTTTATTCCAACAAAAAATGTTGAGAAACGTGCTGATAAACATGCTGCGGATAAAACAACCGCGATTGCCGATGAAGGAGAGAAGAGCGTCATGTACAGACAAGCCAGACAACAATTCTTGGACTCTATGTCTAATGAAACTGTCTTAAATTTAGGTTTTAAAAAGTTTACTTACCTAGATTTAGTTAGACAGCAATTAGCATTAGGTCTAGATTTGAAAGGTGGTTTGAGTGTTGTAATGCAGGTCGATTTAAAAGACCTTATTATACAACTATCTGATGATAGCAAAAATGATGCTTTCGTTAAAGCATTAGACAAAGCGTCAAGTGCACAATCGCAATCACAGTCTGACTATATTACTTTATTCAAAGATGCTTTTGAAGAAACAGCATCAGGAGAAAGATTAGCACCTATTTTTGCTAATGGCTTACCTGATGATGTAACGTACGAAACGTCAAACAATGAAGTTGCTTCTATCTTACGTGAAAAAGCAAACGAAACTGTTGGTTTGACCTTCAAACGTTTGAAACAACGTATTGATAAGTTTGGTGTAACACAACCAAATGTAACTTTGGATGAAAATACTGACCGTATTTTTGTTGAGTTGCCAGGTGTTGATAACCCAAAACGTGCTATTGAATTATTACAAGCTTCTGCAAAACTCGAATTTTTCGATGTTTATTTACCAGCAGAATTATTTGCAAGAATCAATAAAGGAGATAAAGCACTAAAAGAAAAAGAGGAAATACTAGCTAAAAAAGATACAACAAACAGTATTGATTCAACAGGAATTGATACACTTCCAGCATCTATTGCTGGCCCTATCTTTTCTAAGTTACAATATAATACTTCTCCAGCACAGGCAGGAACGCCTGCTTTTATCGGTCAAGCATCGGTGAAAGATATGCAAAAAATTAGCGATTTATTAGCTAGTCCAGAAGTAAAAATACCAAAAGATGTTAGATTCCTTTGGTCAAATAAGCCAATAACGGATCAAGATGGAAAAAGGTTAGATATCATCGAACTGTATGCCATCAAAACCGAAAGTGGTGAAGCTCCTATGGAAGGAGATGTTGTAACTGATGCGCGTGCGGATCTAGATGCTCGTACAAACTCATATGAAGTTTCGTTAACGATGAACGCTACTGGTCGTCAAGTGTGGTCAAAAATGACTACTAAGAACGCACCTAAGAAACGTCAAATCGCTATCGTACTAGATAATGAAGTTGTTTCTGCTCCAGCAGTTCAGAGTGCAATCAATGATGGTCGTACTCAAATCTCAGGTAACTTTAGCCCGCAAGAAGCGCAGGATTTAGCTAATATATTACAAGTTGGTAAATTACCAGCCAAAACACAGATCATTCAAAGTGATATCGTTGGACCTTCATTAGGTGCTGATAATATTCGTACTTCATTGACTGCGTTAGGTATCGGTATGGTCATCTTATTAGCATTTATGGCATTCTATTATGGTACAGGAGGTATGATCGCGATTGTTGCGCTCTTGCTGAATTTACTATTTGTAGTTGCTTCTTTGGCTTCTTTAGGAACAGTATTAACGTTATCTGGTATCGCTGGTGTAATCTTAACGATTGGTATGGCGGTCGATGCAAACGTAATTATCTTTGAACGTATTCGAGAGGAACTCCACGGAGGGAAGGCGATGAAAGCCGCAGTCAAAGATGGTTTTCAAGCGTCCTATTCTGCTATTGTTGATGCAAACGTTACCACGATTTTAACAGCATTTGTCTTATTCTACTTCGGTTTAGGACCGATTAAAGGTTTTGCTGCTGTTTTGATCATTGGTGTAATTTCATCTTTATTTACTGCTGTTTTGGTTGGTCGTGTATTGATCGAATGGTGGATGAGCAAAGAGAAAGGTATTGCATTCTCTACCAAAATGTCAGATGGTGCTTTTACTAACTGGAATTTTGATTTCATTAAAGCGCGTAGGTTGTCTTATATGATTTCTGGTAGTATTATCGTAGCAGGTTTAATTGCTTTCGCAACAATCGGCTTTGATTTAGGGGTAGACTTTAAAGGAGGATATTCTTATGCTGTTCAGTTTGAGAAACCAGTTGATGTGGATCAGATTAGAGCTAATATGACTAAGCAATTCGGTGATGCACCTGTTGTAAAGGCATTTGGTGGTAATAATACTTATGAAGTCACGACATCTCATATGGTAAAAAGCAATGATCCTAATGCGGATGCAATTGTTTTACAAAAATTATATAATGGTGTTATAGAAACTTTAGGTGAAAGTTCAATGACACTTGAGCAATTTGAAAATAGAGAAGCTAAAACGTTCTTAACTCGTTCTGTAAAAATCGGTCCTACTATTGCGGATGATATTACACAGAGTGCGTTCTATGCGGCTATTTTTGCATTGTTGTTAATTTTCTTATACATCTTTGTGCGTTTCCGCAAATGGCAATATAGTCTTGGTGCGGTTGCAGCATTGTTCCATGATGTTTTGATTGTATTGAGTATTTTCTCAATCGGTAAATTGTTCCTTCCTTTCTCTTTAGAGATCGATCAAGCATTTATCGCAGCAATCTTAACAGTAATTGGTTACTCTATTAATGATACAGTTGTCGTATTTGACCGTATTCGTGAGTTCATCAATGCTTATACTAACAAGGAGAAAAAAGAAGTATTTAACTTAGCAATTAATAATACCATTTCTCGTACAATTATTACGTCTGTAACGACTTTATTTGTTGTTGCTATGTTGTTTGTATTTAGTGGTGGTAGTATCAAAGGTTTTGCTTTTGCTTTATTGATTGGTATCTTTGTCGGTACTTATTCTTCTGTCTTCATCGCTACGCCTATCGTATTTGATGCAACAGACGAAATTTCACCAAAAGAAGTAGGTAAAACTACTAAATATAGTGGTAGAGCAATTGAAGGAAAAGCTTAGATTTTAATTAATCAAGTTTAAAAATAGAAAAGGTTGAGTGACTGTAATAGTCGCTCAACCTTTTTTTATTCAAATATTAAAGATAAAATAACTCATTAAAACCTATTAATAATCATAATAGGTCCATTCCTCTACGCTATTCAATTTTCCATTTCTTATCTCTTTTACTTTAGTCAATAATCCTTCTCTATTATAAGTACACAACATTTCATCTCTAGAATAAATATCCTTAAAAGAGTTATCTTTAAGTTTTATGAACACATTCATACGTCTATGAAAATTTCGATAACGAAGTTGTCCTTGACTATTATAGTCTCTTTTTCTACGGCTTTTTACTATTATTTTTATCAATACGGGGCTTGTTTTTCTATTAAAATCTAAATATTGAGGCGATTCATCGGCTATTTTTTTTGCCGTTTTTAGGTCGGCGAAATTAAGAGAAATAGGCTGTTCCATTCTGTATAGACTGATATCTAAATGAGGCAATGAATAATCATATTGATAAGAAGCTTTAAATTCAATAGATTTAGTACCATCTGATAAATAGTTAATAGTTTCTTTATTTAAAAGCTCTCCTCTCCTACCGTAATCAAGTATTGTTACGCCCTTATTTTTATCCTTATCTTCTGTTATGATTAATTGTTTTAACTTTCCATCATTATAATAGTCATATCGTTTAACCACATCCGAATCTAATACAGTTATATCATTATAAAAAGGAACAGAATCGCCTTGCTTCTGTTGTCTTATTTTATGATAAAGGTCTATTACTTCCTCTTTATCTGTTTTGAAAGTTTCTGTCTTATGATAAGTACTATCTGAATTGTAAAAATTTTTCTCTTGTAAACAGCAAATCGTTTTCCCTACCTGATTAATAAGATAAGAGGGCATCGAATATTTACCTCCCGTAGTAGAGTATTTTTCAACTACTTTCAAACTATCCTTTTGATAAGAGTAATAAATACCTGGTTTCCTATCAATAAAACCTTTCTTCTTTCCTGTTTTATAATCTATCTCCTCCTTCATCCAAGCACTCCAATCTTCATTATCAACAAAATACAGCTCATTTCCAGTTTTTTCATCTTTAAAAGATAAATAGGCTGTCTCTTGATTTGACATAATAAGAGAAATTTTATTACCATGATATTTTATATTAAAAACACGGCGAGTTCCATCAGTATAATCAACAGTTTGAGATATTAGTCTATTTTCATTATCATACAAGAATGAATCACTCTGGCTTGATCACCTAATGTATAGAAATAATTATTCTGACTTTGCAAAGTAGCATCAGAGTTGAAATATTTCTGAATTGTTCTTCTTCCTGCTTCATCAAACCAAATTTCTTCTCTTGTAACTCCATCCTTTTTTTTACTGTGGTGTTTTATGTTGAGTAATTTAGCCAATGTATCAATATTAGTTGTAGTAGGAATAATGTTTGGCTCGGCATTGCTTTTTCTTGTACAACTTCCCAGACTAAATACTAAAATAAAAAATAGACACCTAGCTGATATATTATAAAATTTCATATTAATAAGATTAAAAGAATGTAATACAATTTGATAAATGCTACTATATTTCATTAAATAATTGCAATAATTGATGTCATACATTTTCATTATTTAAGCAATCATCCAAAGTAATTCAATATTTATTCTCTTTTTCATAAATTTACACTAATCAATACTTAAAAAAAAACCAGACACAAAGAATGTTTTGATTTGTTATTTTTAATAAAAAAATTTCCAAAGCTATTTTAAACTATTTTCTATGAAACATTTTATTTCTCTTTTATCAATTCTATTTCTCCTATCTAGCTGTAACAATTCCTCCAGCCTTAAACAGGATAACGCAGCAGATCGCCCTCTAATGGAAAAATATACGACCTTCAAATTAACTAGTGATTTAAATGGATTAACTGATAATCAGACACAAATCATTAAATTATTAATCCAAGCAGGTGAAATCATGGACGAACTCTTTTGGTATGAAGCCTATGGAGATCGAACCGAATTATTAGCCAAAATTGAAGATGAAGATTTAAAAAAATTCGTCATGATTAATTATGGTCCATGGGATAGGCTCGACGATAACAAACCTTTTATCGATGGAGTAGGCAAAAAACCAGAAGGCGCAAATTTCTATCCAAATGATATGGATAAAAAAGAATTCAAAGCCTCAACTTTAGCGGATAAATCAAGTCTTTATACTTTTTTACGTCGCGATGATGAAGGTAAATTAATCACTGTGCCTTATCATGTTCAATTTGCGGATCAAACTAAAAAAGCTTCTGATTTATTACTTCAAGCCGCAGAATTAGCAAATGAAGCAGGTCTAAAAAAATACTTAACACTTCGCGCTCAAGCTTTACTAGACGATAAATACTTTGAAAGTGATGTCGCATGGATGCAAATGGAAAATAACCAAATCGAAGTTGTCATTGGTCCGATTGAAAACTATGAAGATCATTTGAATGGAGCAAAAGCCGCTCACGAATGTTTTGTATTAATTAAAGATATGGAATGGAGTGAAAAACTAAAAAAGTATGCTGCTTTCTTGCCAGAATTACAAAAAGGATTGCCCGTTCCAGATATTTACAAGCAAGACGAGGTAGGTCGAAATTCTCAATTGAATGCTTATGATGTTGTTTATTATGCTGGCGATTGTAATGCTGGAAGTAAAACTATTGCGATCAATTTGCCAAATGATGAAAAAGTGCAGGAACAAGAAGGCTCTAGAAGATTACAATTAAAAAATGCAATGCGTGCTAAATTTGATAAAATACTATTACCAATTTCAGAAGTATTAATTGTGGAAGATCAAAGAAAGTACATCACTTTTGATGCATTCTTTAGCAATACTATGTTTCATGAAGTTGCTCACGGCTTAGGAATCAAGAATACTATTGATGGAAAAAGTACCGTTCGTGAAGTACTAAAAGAACACGCTTCGGCATTAGAAGAAGGCAAAGCGGATATTTTAGGCTTATATATGATCACGCAATTGCACAAAAAAGGCGAATTAAAAGGTGATTTAAAAAATTATTACACGACTTTTATGACTAGTATTTTCCGTTCAGTTCGCTTCGGTGCATCTAGTGCGCATGGAAAAGCCAATATGATTCGCTTTAATTATTTCCGTGAAAAAGGCGCGTTTGAACGATTAGCTAATGGAACTTATCGAGTACATTTTGATAAATTAGAAGCTGCGGCTACTGGCTTATCTACCTTGATTTTGACGCTACAAGGAGATGGAAGCTATAAAAATGTAGCTGATTTAGTAGCTGATAAAGGTGTAATTGGCAAAGAATTGCAAGCCGATTTAGATCGATTATCTGCTCAAGGTATTCCAGTTGATGTTGTTTTCGAGCAAGGTGTTGATGTTTTAGGACTTTAGCAAATTGAGAGTTGAAAGTTGGAAAAAATCTAAGAACAAACTCAGACATTCTCAACTTTCAACTCTCAATTTTCAACTCAAAATTACTTACAATTCTCCAATTGTTCCTGTGTAGTTTTTAATTCAATCTTTAATGCTTCATTTTCCGTTTGGGCTTCTTTCATTTCCATAGCTAAGTAAACCGACATTCCACCAAAAAGAAAAATAATAAACGAAACGACTGCCAAAATTTTTAAAGATCCTTGTCCTTGACTCATTAGTTTAATTTAAAATAGTTAATGAAAGTGCAAAAATTGAAATGTTTTTGAACTTATGCAAAAAATATGAAGTTCTTTCTTATATAAACTATAAAAAACTTGATAATGAAAACTTGCAAACTTTGCGAACAGGAAGTAGAACGTACCTCCAAACATCATTTAATCCCTAGAACAGTACATCGTAATAAATGGTTTAAAAAAAACTTTACTAAAGAGGTGTTACATACCACAGTTGATTTGTGCAGAGATTGCCATAAAGAAATTCACCGTCAAATCACAGAGAAAGAATTAGGCCGGCATTTTAATACTATTGAGAAATTAAGAACACACGAAAATATCGCCAAATTTATCAAATGGCTAGTCAAATAAATAAGTGAAACTGAGCGATAAACCCCTATTTGTTACTTTTCTAAAGCAATTAATTGACATGGAGTTGATGAATCTCTTCCTTTTTTATATTAAATTTACTATAAAATCTGTTTCTTCTCAGGTTTAAATCGTTTTACCTACTACAAAGAGTCTATACTATTAACTGCATTAATTTATACCTATCTAATTTTTTTTTGTAAATAGAACTTTATGAATGGGAAAGCTAAATTCATAAAAGACTATTTTACAAGGCTTTGTGTATCAGAAGAAAAATTTTTATATTGCAGTAAAACAAATAAAATATGAAAAATTATCTACACTTCTTAATAATTCTACTTACACTAGGGATTTACAGTTCCTCCGTGCAAGCACAGGGATGTACAGGTGTTATCAAAGAAGAAACTACTTTTGGTAAAATTCAAATTGTAAAGACTACCTGGCAGTATCTTGTAGTAAGAGGCGGTTATAGCTACGGCATCGAGCTAATTAATAGTGAAAAAGGAATAACAGGCATTTTTACTTCTAAGGGCGGAGTTTCTTTAGAGCAAGATAATGATGTTATTTTTATGAGTAAATCAGGCGTTAGAAAGGTTTATAAATTTATTGATCTTGTTGAAATGAATACGAAAAGCGGGCAACCAATTTATTCCAACCAGCTACAATTGGACTTAGATGCTATTAAATGGTTTGCAAGTAATACAATGGCTACGATCTATGTTAGGAACAATATGACGCTTTCCATGCGTAAATTTTCCGTTAATATTGATCGCCAATCTGAATTTCAAAATTTTGCAGCTTGTTTTTATCGAGCGATTAAGAAAGGAGAAATCAAAGATGTCAGTATATCTTCTGATTTAACACCTAAAAAAAGTAAAAAACCTAAGGCTTCTGGCGATAAAAAAAGCGACCCTATAAGTTCAAGTAAAGCCGCTGGAAGTAGAGACAACGCACCTAAAACCGATGATGAATTACAAGATTTATATAATCAATTGGCTGAGACTAAGAAAAAAGTAAGAGCAGAAATCAAGAAAGAACGGTCAAAAGGAGATAAAGCTAAAGAGGTCATTCGGGAAGAAGTTGCTTTAGCACGAGAAAATGCTTCTAAAGAAAAATTGAGCTTTGCTGATGAAGTTAAGGATTCAAGAGTTAAGGCTGATGCTGAAATTCAAAAATCACTAGAAGCTTCTGCCAAGCGCATATCCGATGCGAAAGCTAAAACTAATAATGAAATAGAAAAAGAAACGATCAAAGTTCAAGAAGCTAAACAACGTGCCGCTAAAGAAATTCAAAAAGCAGAATTAGAAGCAGCAGAACAAGTTGCTCAAATCAGAGAAAGAGCTGCTAAAGAAATTGAAGCTGCTAGAAAAAAATTAGACCTTGCCAAATTAGAGTATGATGATGAAATTTCACAAGCTCGGGAAGTTTCTAAAAGTGAATTAACTCGAATTCGTGAAGAAACCACGAATATGATTTTAACCGCACGAGAAAAAGCTAAAGAAGATAAGAATGCAACAGCTGATGATGTCGCTAATATTAAAGAAGAAGCAGCAAAACAAATTCTAAAAATAAGAGAAGAGGAGGCAGAACAAATTGCTCAACTTCGTGAAAACTCTGTTTTAGAAAAAGAAAAAATCGCTTTAGATTTAGCAGAAACTAGAAGAAGAGCTGCAGAGGATAAAGCTTTGATCGAACGACAAGTTGCCCAAGAAATTGGAGACTCAAAAGAATTGGCAACAAAAGAAAAGGAACAAATTGCTAAATCTGTCGCAGAATCAAGACAAAAAGCAGCAGAGGAAATTGGTGGAATGCAAAAGCAAATTTTAGCCGAACAAGAAAAAACTAAAAAAGCATTAGCTGATATTAGATCTAATTCTGCCAAAGATATTTCTAATGCAAAAGATTTAGCATCAAAAGAAAAGAAAAAAACATCTGATGAGGTGGCAGCTATCAAGAAAAAAGCGGCGGATGAGGTTTCTTCTGCGAAAGAGGATGCTAATAAAGAAATTTTAGTAACACGAGAAAATGCTTCTAAACAAAAAGAAGTAATCGCTACTGAAATTACAGCTAATAAAAAAGCAGCAGCCGATGAAATGATTCGCATCCAAGCTGAAATTACTAAAGCTATCGCAACATTGAAAGCTAAGGAGGATGAAGTCAAACAGCAATCAGCCGCAGAAGTCGCAGCAGCTAAAAAAGCGGCAGAAGATGAAATTCTCAATGCTAAAAAAACGGCAGCGGACGAAGTAGCAGAAGCTAGTAAAAAAGCTAAAGAAGCTCAATCTACTTATTCTAGCCAGGTTTCTACCGCACAAAAAACCGCAACGGATAAAATTAAAGAAATCAAAGATGAATCGGCTAAGAGTATTCAGGATGCTAAAAAAATCGCTGAATCGGTTAAACAAATTTCTGCTAAAGAAGTCGAAAATAGTAAAGATCGAGCTGCTGCCGAAATTTTGAAAACTAAAGAATTTGCCGCTAACGAAATTGCAAAAGCTAAGGAAGAACAAGCAAAAGCTAAACAAGCTTCAGCCGTTTCAGTTGCAGAATCAAGAAAGAAAGCAGCCGACGAAATCGCTAAAGTGCAAAAAGAGCAAGCTAATATTATTGGTACTGCTCGAGAAAAAGCAGCTAAAGAAAAGCAAGCTTTGCTAGAAAGTGTCGCTAATACGAAGCAAAAAGCAGCTAAAGAAATCGCTTCTACTCAGCAAAAAGCCATAGAAGAAGTCAAAATGGCACGAGAAAAAGGAGCTAAGGAAATGGAAATGGTAAGGCTTTCAGTCTTAGAAGCACGCCAAAAAGCAACTGGTCAAATTGAAGCCGTACAAGAAAAAGCGTCGAATGAAGTCGCAGCTATTCGCCAAAAAGCGGCTAAAGACATTGCATCAGCTTTAGAGAATAGTGAAATCAAAAAACGCGAATTTGCTAAAGAAACAGAAGTAGCACAAAAAACATCAAGAGGTGAAATTGAAGCGGCACGCGAAAAATCCAAAAAGGAAATCGAAGCAGCTCAAAGTAATGCTCAAAGTATTGTGACTTCTGCTCGAAATGATGCAGATGCTAAAAAAACTCAATACCTTGAAGAGGTTCGTTTGGAAAGAGAAAGTAGCAATGCCGAAATCTTAAAAATTCGTAAAGAAACAACTGATGAAGTAAGAAGTGCTAAAAAACAATCTGACGAGTTGATCGCAAAAGAAAATCAACGTGCTAATGATGCTAAAGCGAAAAATGATAAAATGATCGCTGAAATGGAAGCAGACAGGAAGAAGAAAGAGCAAGCGAAAAAAGATTTAGAAAATAAAATCGCAAAACTCAAGAAGGAATTAGAAGAATTAGAACGTAAGAAAGAAGCAGACAAGGAAAATAAGTAAGTCTTCTTTCATCCAATAAAAAAAGCTCGTATTTTAACAAATACGAGCTTTTTTATAAAATACATTCTTAAAATTAACGATTATATAGGTTTTCAATTAATCATTTCTTTCCTTCAGGATAAGCAATCCGAACATGATAAATACTCTTTAATAATTGTTTAAAAACATCTTTAATAATCGCCATTTCTTTATAACTCAAATTACAATCATCGAATTGTTTCGCTTTGAGTTTACCTTCTACAATCCCCTCAACTAAACGATCAATTGCTATTATATCTGGATTTTTTAAGCTTTTTGATGCGGCTTCAATCGAATCTGCCATCATTAAAATTGCCTCTTCTTTTGTTCGTGGTCGTGGTCCATTATAGGTGAATAAACTTGGATCAGTTTCCTCATCAGGGTTTTCTTCCATATGTTTTCTATAAAAGTACTCTACACGCGTTGTTCCATGATGGCTCGAAATAAAGTCAATAAATACTTTAGGCAAACCTTCTTTCTTAGCGCGTTTTTCTCCATTTGTAATATGATCTAAAATGATTTTCGCACTTTCTAATGGTGTTAATTGAAGATGCAAACTCTCTCCTCTCTGATTTTCTATGAAGTATAAAGAATTATCTATCTTACCAATATCATGATACAATGCCGCAACTTTGACCAATAAAGCATTTGCTCCAATCGCAGATGCCGCGTGTTCCGCTAAATTGCCAACCTGTAAGGAATGCTGAAACGTTCCAGGTGCTTTCAAAGACAACTCTTTCAACAATGGTTGATCCAATGAACCTAATTCTGTTAAAGTAATATCCGAAGTAAAACCAAAAATACGCTCCAATAAAGGCGTTAATGGATAAGAAAGCAACGTCAAGAAAACATTTAGTGCAATCCAGCCAATCGGTTGAATACTAATCGTCCAAATCGAACCTTCCTTAATAATCGAAAGCGCCAGATAAACAAGGGTATAAGTGAGAAAAATATAAAGCATGGACACAAAAAACTGCGACCAATTCCGTGTTTTCACATTCGATAATACGACAACTGTTCCTACTAAAATCTGTACAAACAGAAATTCATAACCTTGTGCCGCTAAAAACCCAGCTAATAAAACAATAATAATATTAGTAAAAAACGCCAATTTGCCATTATA
>CAKZLL010000467.1 GCA_937125475.1 uncultured Saprospiraceae bacterium
ATTTTCTACCTTGCTTTAGTGCAACTTTAATCAAATATATTTTTCAGACAATTTATAAAATAATTCCTAGCATTTCCATCATAACAGTATCGTAATATTTCGCTTTTTTATCAAATTCAATACCCCAAATTTTTCTTGCAGCAGATTTTTTCACCTTTGTTTTTGATAATGGATTTTTCTGAAAACTTTGTGTTTTAGTCGCGACTATTCTTTCTTCCATCACAAATACAAAATAAAAACGAGGGCTATCAATATTCCTCGTTTTTATTTTCAATAGATTGCCTTTCATATCATAAAAACGTAATTGTCCAAATTCAATAATAGAAGCAATTGTATCTATACCAGCAAAAAATGGCTTTTTCTGTACCACTTTTTTTCGTTTCTTATTCGTCTCAGCCTTCAATATCCAAAATCGTTCTTTATCATTCAATGCCTTTAAATTAGCTTGATAATAATTCTCAAAGTCATTCTTATTATTAAAAATCGTCCTCAAATCACCTCTTTTTTCGGGTTGTTTTAACTGTATTCCATAAAATCCCCAAGAGTTCACAATGTCATTTATTCCCAATCCTTCCCATAAATCAAGGGCTTCTATATCGGCAGGAATAGCGTCAAAATATAATTCAAAACTTCTTTTTTCCCCTTCCTTCATCTCATTTTTCTTAGGCGTAAATGCGATATTATTAGCTTTTTTAAGCGGATAAAATACACTGCCCGCTTTCATTTGGAAGGCGTTTTTTGTATTTGGAGCAGGTGTTTGAATCCATCCTCCAGTTCTATTCAAAAAACTAATTGTCATATAAAAAACCGTTTCCGTTTCTGTCAACTCGATACTATCTACGGTTAAAGAAGGCGCATTTTGAACCCTAATAATCGGCTTAACAAGCATTTTTTGACCGATTAATGATTGAGTAATCAATACGATTATTATTATTAATTTCCATTTCATAATAAAATGTTTTGAGCAATGAAGTTAAACTGCGGTCTTATTCAAACACCTACCACAATACAAATCTAATTTAATTATAAAAGCCGAAAAATTTATGTCACCAAATGGTCAGTATCATCTAATTCTAAGGTAATAATCTGTTTTTTATTACTATTCACTGCCCTAATGATATTGGTTAAAAATAAAAGTTGCGCAAGCCAAAAAATAAATACAGATAAATTAATAAAAATACTCATTCGGAGTCTAAACCATTGTAATATCATTTGGTCAATTCTCTCTTGTTCCTCATAAATATGTAATCCTACTGTCGTCCCAATCCAATTGAAATAAACATAACTGATAATAATACTTAACAAGGTTAAATTAATATGTAAATATTTAAGGTGAAAATGAATTTTTCCATTTAGAAATGCCATTAATCCATAAATCAATGAAACCCCTACAATCATTATAATAAAAAAATATAAATACATTGCTGATTTCTCTTCTCCTATTCCACCTGTTCCGCTAATTGCAAAAATGAATTTTTCTTTAAAAAAAGACAATACAATATAAATCAGCATTAAAATGCCGCTACTAATAAGCAAATATGAATTTGTTTTCCAATATGTTTTTAAGAATGCCATTTTCAAAAATACAAAATTTATCTTTGTCTCTGTAATGATAAAAAATAAGCGATACTAGCTATATTTAACCATTACTAAAGTTTTCTTTTTCAATAAAAATCTATATTATAAATAAACTTGTACAATAGCTAGTGATTTGACGAAATGGTAGGAGATTAAGTAGCCACTGTACAAATTTATTAGTTATAAAATTTAAAAATCAATCCTTATGGAAGTAAAAATAGGCATCATTAATGTTTCCGACAGAGCCAGTAAAGGCATTTATGAAGATATTCCAGGCAAAGCAGTTGTAGCAACTTTAAATGATTATTTAACTACAAAATGGACACCCGTTTATGCTGTCATTCCTGATGAAGCTGACCAGATTTCAGCCAAACTTATCGAAATGGCGGATGTAGAAAACTGCTGTTTAATCGTCACGACAGGCGGTACAGGTCCAGCCAAACGCGATGTTACACCCGAAGCGACAGAGGCAGTTTGCCAAAAAATGATGCCGGGGTTTGGAGAATTAATGAGAACAGAAAGCCTCAAATACGTCCCGACCGCTATACTTTCTCGCCAAACGGCAGGTATTAGAAATCATACTTTAATAATCAATCTCCCAGGAAAACCTAAAGCCATTCGAGAATGTTTAGATGCCGTTTTTCCTGCTGTGCCTTACTGTATTGATTTGATTGAAGGCCCTTTTTTGGAAACGAAGCCAGAAGTAATGAAGGTATTTAGACCTAAATCTAAATAAATTTTGCTCGATTGCTTGAACGAATTAATAGCTATTAATTCGTTCAAGCAATCATTGTTTTGAGATAGCCAATATTTCGTTCATTCATAAAACATTGAAGATGCTCCTAAAAAAATATGTCTTGCTTTTTTCGATTTGTTTATTCATCAATAGTTGTACTAATGATTGTGACAATCACTTTGAAGGCAAACCATTCAATAAGGAGATTATTGCGTTTTATCCTTCTTGGCGCATGAATAAATTACCGATAAAATCTATTCCTTGGCAACATCTTACTCGAATTATTTATGCCTTTGCTGCACCTCTAGAAAATGGCAGCCTTGAAACTAAACAACTGAAAAACAGCGAATTACTAGTCAAAACAGCACATAAAAATGGCGTTGAAGTTTATTTTGCTATTGGCGGTGGCGGTGGCAAATCAGCTCATTTCCCAACCATAGCGATAGATCCAATTAAGCGAAAGAAATTTGTCAAAGAAATTGTAAAATATACTAATTTACATTGTTTTGATGGCGTGGATATAGACTGGGAATATTTAAGCTATGGCAAAAGTACCAATATAAAGCAAACAGAACAAGAAGGATTAATTGCTTTATTATCGGAATTACGTGTAGCTTTAAAACCGACTAAAAAAACGATTTCTATTGATGTTTATGGCTCTATTTGGGGCGGTCGTTTCTTTTTGGATCGAGTTGTAGATCATGTAGATCAAGTTCATATTATGGCTTATGATTTCTCTGGAAAATGGTCTGATCCAAAACCGCATTCCTCTATTGAACAAGCTTTTGGGACTAATCGAAAAAATGGGCCTTCTGGCATATATTACTGGCTGAATAAACGAAAATGGGCGCGTGATAAGTTATTTTTAGGTGTTCCTTTTTATGGGCGAGATTTCAATCATCCGAAAGTTAAGGGTGTTCCATATCGAGAAATTGTAAAACACAATCCTGATGCGGTTAATCTAGATCGTTATAATGATATTTTTTATAATGGGCAAAAAACCATGCGTCATAAAGCTGAATTAGTCATACAAAAAAAGCTTCCAGGTGTGATGATTTGGGAATTAACACAAGATGCTAAAGATGATAATAGTTTATTAAAGGTTTTAAGTGAAACATTAAACCCAGAATAAATTTAAATACAAATTCTAATTTTTTTAGTTCATTAACAATTTTTGCCAGAATGAATATTTTTTTAATCCAGCGGTGGCTTGCCCTGTTGTTTTTCAAAGAGTTAGAACAATGGGGCAAGCCCACATTGGAATAAAGGGCAAAAATTGTCAATGAACCTAAAAAATAAGCTTTAACTTTTTTTTCCTTCCTTTTTCCGTTTAATAATTCTGGATAAAGAATTAGGGGTAATACCTAAATAATTGGCGATATGTTTATTATAAGCCAGTTGGAAAAAATTAGGGAATTGTTCAAGCATAGCTTCATATCGTTCTTCGGGTTTTTTAGTAGCTAACAATTCTACTCTGAAAATTAAAATGGATACATTTTCTTTTAATCCTTCAATATAAAGTTGAGCAATAGGTAAGTTTTCTTTAGCTAATCGTTCAAATTCGGTTATTGGAAACTCAATAAAAACGGCTTTACCAATTGTTTCAAGTGTATATTTTGTTTTATTATTAGTTTTAAAAGCTTCTGGAACAGTAATAAAAGTATTCTTACCTTTCAAAAAAACGGTTTGTTCTTCGCCAGAACTATCTATGTAAAACCCTCTTATCATACCATTTAAAATAAAATAAAACGCAGCAGCCGTTTCGCCTGAAGAAATAATTGGTGTTTTGTTTTTTACTATTTTATATTGACCTATTGACAGAATAAGGTTTAACAATTCTGAATTAAGAAAAGGAAATTGTTGAGAAAACTGATCTTTTAATAATTGAAATGACATATAAAATAGTAATTGAAATTCTAATAAATAAATATTAACCTTCTTTTTTTGAGATGGAAGCAAAGATAATACAAGCAATCCATATTTTTCCTAACTACTTGCTTTCTGTTTTTTTATTGAAAATAATGGCTTTTATATGGTTTATCATCTATCGTTTTATCATTCATATCGTGCATTCACCCATCAGATTGCCTTATTTAAAAAGTATATTCTAAAAAAACTGTTAATTCTCGTTTAAAAATCTTTTTTTTGTAAAAGAATTATAAAAAATATAATTTTTACTTCAACTAAAAGTTTAAGAGTAAGAAAAAAAATCTGATTTTAGATACTTTTTTAAAAATTAACGTCTAAAAGTCAGAACATCTTTAAACGAGAATTACAAATTTTTTAAATTAGTTTATGAATATGAAGAATGTAAATGTAACGTTGTTATTGATCTTAGCGTTATTTGCCACAACTAGTGTTTTTGCACAACAAACGCCTCAAAAGGCTTTCAAATCAGCTAAAAAGGGCTTGTATGGTTTTAGTTTAAATAAGGAAAAAAATGTAGATAAGTTAAAAGAAGCCAAATCAGCTATTGATGTTGCCGTGGCAGGAATTGACCAATTTAAAGTAAAGCTTCAGCCAAAGGTTTATAGTAAGGCAGGTGAAATCTATCAAGAAATCGCGAATAAATCAACTTTGAAAGCAAACAATACAGATGCAAGCGAGAAGGCAATGGAATATTATATCAAGTCTGCAGACCATGCATCTGCAAGAAAAGCGCAAAAAGAAGCAGCTAAGAGAGGCTTAGAAAATATAGGAGGCGTATTATTTATTCAAGAAGGAAATACAGCTTTACAGGCAGGAGCTTACGCTGATGCATACAAAGCTTTTGAAAATGTCTTGAAATGTAAAGAGAAAGTTGATCAATTAGGAACGACTTTGACGTTTTTATTGATGGAAGCTGATCAGAATAATATTAAATTCTATGCAGGGTATGCAGCTTATTTAGGAAAAGACAATAAAGGATGTAAGAAATATTTTGAGCCTTTAATGAAAGCTGGTTTTGATGAGTCTTTCGTTTATAGTTTCCTTGCAGGAATTTATCAAGGTGAAGAAAATAACGATGCAGCGATTGCAGCTATTAATAAAGGTGTAACTGTCATGTCTAATGTTAAAATCAATGAAGAATTAGATGATGCAGCTAAAACTAAAGAAGAAGCTCGTGTTAAAGCTGGTTTGAAAAGATTGTTATTTGACAAAATCAATTTCTACTTGCGTACTAAGCAAATGGACAAATTGGAAGTTGAATTGAAAAGCGCAATTGAGCAGGATAAAGAAAATGCTCAATTACCATTCACTTTAGGTCAAGTTTATGAAGATTTGTCAAGCAAAGCTTTTGAAGGTGGAAAAGACGAAGAAGGCGAAAAATACTTCCAAGCAGCACTTGATTACTATGATAAAACATTAGAAGTTGATGGTAAGTTTTTTGATGCTTTATACCAAAAAGGAGCTATCCAATTTAATAATGCGGTTCGTGTTTATAAAATTCAAGCAGAATTAGGTATTTCGGCGGATGATTTGAAAAAAACAAAAGAACTTCAAGCAGTGATTGATGGGTATTATGAAGCAGCTTGGAAAGCATTTGTGACAGCAGAGAAAGTAAAAGCTAATGATGCATTATTAATTGCAGCATTCAAACAAATCTATTTGAGAACTCAAAAAATGGATGCTTTTACAGAATACAAAGCACGTGAAGAAAAAGTAAAAGCTAATAAAGACGTAGAACTAGGGGCTTTTGGAGGTCATCCTGCGAATTTATTTGAAAAATAAATCAAGTAGTTGATCTGATTAAAACAGATTAAATTCAAAAACCTAATGTACTTCTTAAAGTATATTAGGTTTTTTTTATATCTCAAAAAACTAAAAATTACCAGAACAGTCCTGCTGATTTATTAATTTTTTTTTGCATATTAGCAGTGAGTTTTATTTAAAAAACCATTTTTTGCGTCCTCAAATAAATTAAAGTATCAAACATAATGAGAATACTTTAATTTTTAATTATTTTGTGGTATAGGTGTTTTTTAATTATAAAAAATTAAAAAATAACACCATTTTTAAATTTTCGTAGATAAATAAATTGGCTTAATCTACTTTTCGTCAATTCATTCAGCTACTTTTTGCAAAATTGCGTTATAAACATTAAATATTCATTGTGAGTGTATTCAAAAACATCAGGTCTTTATTTGTAGTAGAAGACGAAACAACAGGAAAGACAACAAGAACAACAACTACTAATAAAAATACAGTACCCAATAGAAAGAATCCTCCAAAAACAACCAGGAATAATGTGCCTCCACGTACAACAACAGTGTCTAAACCTCCTGTTGGAAAAGTAGGACAAGCAGAAAAGAAGTTTACAGATATTTTGTTGACAGCAATGGAAGCAAATAATCTAGAGGGGTTGGATTATATCGAATTCAAACAATCACTTCAAGCGTTGAGCAAAATGCCAATGGATGAAGAAACTCGATTTAAATCGGCTTTTGCTATGGCGGCTTCAATGGGAGCAACTTCAGATCATTTGATCAAAACTGCCCAATTTTATATTAATATCTTGGTTAAAGAAGAAAAAAAGTTTGAAGGTGCACTGAAACAACAAGTAGATAGTAAGATTGGACAGCAAAAACGAGAAATTGCTTCGATGGAGAAAAGTGTAGCTGAAAAAGCGGAACAAATTAAGCGATTGACTAATGAAATTGGGCAAATTCAGCAAAAAGTAGCTAAAACAAAAGGCGCAATTTTAGAGGCAACAAATAAAATAAATACTACTAAAAGTAACTTTATCGCTTCCTATAATCTTCTAAGAGGTCAAATTGAAAGCGATATTAATAATATGAAAAAATATCTTGGTATAACAGGAAAATAAGTATCATTAATTTTTATAACCATTAACATATATTTATTTTTGATGAAATTTAGTATTAAAAAAATCAAAACACAATAATAAAAGGAAATTCTTAATATGGAAGGGAAAGACTACAAGCCAAAAACATTTTGGAAACGTCCTGAAGGCGTAACTGGAACTGTATTCATGGTCGGAGCAATTGGCGCAGGTTTATATTTTGGAGCACCTATTTTAGCCGCAATTGCAGCAGGTACAGCTGCTACTTTACAAATTGTTGTTACAGCCGTTATTCTCGCAGCTATAGTATATATGGTTGCTGATAAACGTATGCGTAACCTCGTTTGGTATGGTTATAAAGGCGTTATGCGTTGGATTACAGGAATTTTTGTACAAATTGATCCTATCGGTGTCTTGAAAAGTTACATAGACGATTTGAGAAACAATTTGCGTAATATGAATAAACAAATTGGTATCATCAAAGGTCAGATGCACAAATTGAAAGAGACAATCAATCAGAATAGTCGTCAAATCAATTCCAATATGATGTTGGCTAATAAAGCCAAAGAAAAAAATATGGAAGGGCAAATGATCTTGAAAGCAAGAAAAGCTGGTCGTTTGAAGGAATCCAATATGAAATTGGACGATTTGTATAAAAAGATGGAGGTGCTTTATCGTGTTTTAGTGAAAATGTACCAAAACTCTGAAATCTTATTAGAAGATGTTGAAGATCAAGTAAAAGTTAAAGAACAAGAACGTAAAGCAATTCGTGCGTCTCATTCAGCTATGCGTTCAGCAATGAATATTATTTCTGGAAACGGCGATAAACGTGAAATGTTTGATAGAGCTTTAGAAGCGATTGCAGAAGATGTTGCTGGTAAAGTGGGGGAAATGGAACGCTTTATGGAATTATCTACCAACTTTATGGATTCTGTCGATTTACAAAATGGTGTATTCGAAGAAGAAGGCATGAAAATGTTAGAAAAATGGGAAAAAGAAGGCGCATCATTATTATTGGGCGAAGAGAAAAACAATCTTTTGTTGGATGCTAATAGTGATACAGTTGAATTGGATTTGAATGCACCAATTGAAGTGAAAAAAACGGTTCATAAAAACCAATACGATACATTTTTTGATTAATTTCTTCTCATTTTATCCTATTCGATGATTTATTAATCATCATTAAACCTTCCTAAGTCCTTCTTTTGGAGCGATTTAGGAAGGTTAATAATTGAAATAATAACATAAAAATAATAAAAGAATAATCTAATGGCAAAAAGACGTTTAACAACTTTTTCAAAATTCTTAATTACCTTATTACTAGTCGGTGGTATAGCTTATGGTTATACTTATATGAAAGATAACGGCTACTTGGGCGACGGAACAGGAGGAGGAGAGGACACGCCAATAACAAAAGGTAAAAAAACAGAAGGTAAAAAACTTTCTGGTGATGATGTAATTGATATAGGTGTGGTGACTTGGGGCGGTTATGCGGCTGGTCAATATTTTAATGAAGGATTTAAAGCAAATACCAATTCTCGATTTTATAAAGATTACGGACTAAAAGTTAATTTCGAGATATTAGATGATTTTGTTGCCTCTAGAAAGGCTTTTGAAAATGGAGATATTGATTTACTTTGGTCAACAGTTGATGCATTTCCAACAGAATCTGGACAATTAGCAGGTGAACCACAAATCGTTTTCCAAACGGATTGGTCAAGAGGGGGAGACGCTGTAGTAGTGAAAAGAGGAATAAATTCTGTACAAGATTTAAAAGGTAAGAAAATTGCAGTCGCTGTAATGAGTCCTTCTCATACCTTTTTATTGTGGCTATTAGAAGCTGGTGATTTGAAGGAAAGTGATGTTAGTATTCAAAAATTTGAAAGTGCAATTGATGCAGCAGCAGCATTTAAAGGAGATCGTTCTATTCAAGCAGCTGTTGTTTGGAGTCCTGACGATGAAGATTGTTTGAATACAGTGAATGGCTCAAAAATATTAGAGAGTACTCGTAGTGCTTCTAATATTATTGCTGATGTTTTTATTGCGAAGAAAGACTATATCGAAGCTAACCAAAAAGATTTGGCTGATTTGTATGAAGGTTGGATGAAAGGTGCAGCAGAATTAAATAGTTCTGAGGCTAATAAGAAGAAAGCCGCTACAATTTTAGCTGATAATTTTGATGGTTTTGATGAAGGAATGACGCTTCAAGCGATTAATAATGTTCGATTATGTACGCATGGAGATAATTTAAATTTCTTTGGTGTTAATCGAGATTATCAAGGTGTAACAGGTGAAGCGTTATATTCTAAAATGTCAAATGAATACGCTAAACTAGGTTATGTTGATGCTCGTCCTCCAAGCTGGCGTTTGATTTCTAATCCAATTGTGGAAGAAGTTAATTTGTCAGGTGTTGGATATGAAGCAGAAGCTGCAAAGAAATTTGTTAAAGTGGTAGGAGAAAAAGCTAAAAAGAAAGAGGCTATTGCCACAAAGAAATTAAAAATTCAGTTTCCTTCTGGTAGTTATAAATTAGATGATAACGGCATGAATTTGATTGATGCGACTTTTGTTGATATTGCAAAAGCGTTTTCTAATGCACAAATTAGAATCGAAGGAAATACAGATAATGTAGGTTCAAGAGCGACAAATATTGCTTTGTCTAAAAAACGTGCTCAAGCCGTTGCAAATTACTTAATTTCAGAACATGGAATGCCAACAGAGCGTTTTATTGTGATCGGTAATGGTCCAGATAAGCCTGTTGCAGGTTGTGAAGATAATGCAAGTAGTTCTTGTAAAGGTCAGAATCGCCGTACTGAATTCGAGTTAGTTAGATAATATAGTTTTCATTTGATGAAAATGGGAAGAGGGTAAACTTTAGAGTTTACTCTCTTTTTTTGTTAAAAATGTCCCGTCCTAAAATAAGGTTAATACGCATCTTATACGCATTTCAATTATAAGTGTCGTGTAAAAATCGTCAATTAAATCTATTACACAGCACTAAAGTAGCAGTGTAATTGAAAATTAATACGACAAGGTTAATTTAAAAACGTATTAGATGTGAATCTCTGTATTTCGAAGTAATTTTTGCAAACCATCCATCTCTTCATCTGTTAAATATCCTGATATATCTAAAAACTCTAAGTGCTTGAAATGAGATAAATCTTTTAGCATCTGAGGAATATCAAATCCATCTATATAAAGTTTTTTTAAATTGGGTAATTTTTTTAATCTTTTTAAAGCATCAGACATATCTATTATCGAATTATGAGATAAATCTAGAATTTCTAATTTTTTCAAATTTTCCATTCCCTTAGGTAATTTAAACAAGTTACATCCGCTGAGATCTATATCTTTAAGCTCTTTTAAATATTGTAGATTATTGAAAGTCCCATTTTTGTTATTCATTAAATGAATGGTTGTTAAATTTTTATTTCCTTCCAGAGCCTTTGGTATTTCTTTAATATTATTACCGCGAAAGGTTAAAGATTTAAGCGAGTCTAAATTAGATAACCATATAGGTATTTTTTCTAAGTCAGGATATATTATATGTAAAGTTTCTAATAATTTTAAATCTGAAATTTCCTTAGGGATATTGAAACTATCACAACTTCCATATATTGAAAGGGTTGTTATGTCTCTGAATAAGCTAAGTTGATTAAAATCCTCTTCTTCACATTTTAATAATAGATTTTTAACCTTTTCTTTTGACCTTAATGCTTCCTGAAAACCTTCATATTGTTCTTTTTTTTGTATTAAAAACTTAAATTTTCCTGAGATAGTTACAGTATCAAGTCTAGTATTAGAAATTCCTTTAAATTGA
Organism: uncultured Saprospiraceae bacterium; assembly: GCA_937125475.1. Classification (GTDB taxonomy): domain Bacteria; phylum Bacteroidota; class Bacteroidia; order Chitinophagales; family Saprospiraceae; genus CAKZLL01. The sequence goes on from CAKZLL010000467.1 coordinate 10,918, forward strand.
ATTTTTCCTATAATTTCTTCCTCATATCTTTGGGGAATAGTATTTAATATTAACTCTTGATAAATAGGATAATAAGTAATTTTACTTATATCTGACGAATGTTTTGCCATACAAAAAAAAATCCCATTTTGAATTTTAATATTTAGGCTTGAATAAGAAAAAGGAATGGAACATTCATCCTGAATATTTATTTCCAAAATGGAGGTTTCGTGTTGAATATCTAAAATACCTATTGCTTTAGTTAAAGATGTTTCTCCGAATTTTATATCGGTATTTATTGGCGCATATATATATCGAAAACAGAATATAGAATCTGTTTTTAAATCAAAATGGATTGGCTTAACTTTATATTCATAATTAATTGATTGCTCTTTTTCTACTGGTAATGTATTACAAGAAGAAAGTAAGAGAATCAAAAATGAGCAGAGAAAATAACTTAATCTTTTGGATAACATAAATTTTTTGTTTACGGGATTAATATAATAGATTTGTACTACAACGGCTTAATTTTCTGCAATTTCGACAAACTAGCAACCGTACAAATCTAATCTATAACTTGAATTGACAAGTTAAATGCCTTAATATTTATTGAACAAGAAAACGAAAATAAGTTAAAAAGGAACATTAAATTTGGGGCAGAAAACAGGCTTAATATTTAACTCCAATAATTTTAATTTTTAAAAATTACCAAAGTTATTAAAAATGCTTTTATAAAATTTTAGGAAAAAGCCCTTATTTATGTAACGAATTATAAGAAATTCGTCAAAAAAACTTTTGAGTCTTGTGAAAATTTTTACATTTGCATTCCTTATAATGTGTAGTCTGTTTTAATATTAAATACGATAATATTGAAACAATAATGGATAAAACCCTTATAAGAAGAGGTAATACCTATATAATTAGGTACTGTATTTGATATATAAAGAGTTCAGTATCATATGAGTAAGCAAATTGTATTAAGTTTATCAATTACTTTTTTTATAAAATGCTTATTCAATTATTACCTTAATCAGACGATTATTTTTTAACAAATAAAAGAGACAATGCCCAAAAACCTACTAATAGTAGAGTCGCCGGCGAAGGCGAAAACGATAGAAAAGTATTTAGGGAAGGATTATACGGTAAAATCTAGTTATGGTCATATTCGTGATTTAGCTAAAGGGAATGGTGCAGTAGATGTTGAAAATAATTTTCAATTAAAATATCAAGTTTCTGAGGATAAGAAAAAAATCGTCAAAGACTTAAAGGATACTGTTGCCAAAACAGATGTCGTATGGTTAGCGACGGATGAGGATCGAGAAGGAGAGGCAATTTCTTGGCACTTATGCGAAGTTTTAGGTTTAGATGAAAATACTACAAAACGGATTGTATTTAGAGAAATTACAAAACCTGCATTACTCAAAGCGATTCAATCGCCTAGAACTGTGGATAAAGGTTTGGTGAATGCTCAACAAGCAAGACGTGTTTTAGATAGATTGGTTGGTTTTGAATTATCAAGTTTACTTTGGCGAAAAGTAGCAAGTAGAGGCGGATTGTCAGCAGGTCGAGTTCAGTCTGTTGCCGTCAAATTGATAGTGGAGCGAGAACGCAAAATTCAAAACTTTGCAGCTGCATCTTTCTATAAAGTGGTAGCTTTTTTCTACGCTAAAAATCATATTGGTAAAAAAGTGATTTTTAAAGCAGAATTGCCACAAAAGTATAATACTGAAAAAGCAGCTAATGATTTTTTAGTGACTTGTCAAGCTGCTATTTATCAAGTCAATGATATTAAGGTCAAGCCGCTTAAACGCCGTCCTGCTGCTCCTTTTACAACGTCTACTTTACAGCAAGAAGCTAGTAGAAAACTAGGTTTTTCAGTAAGTCGAACGATGTCGAATGCGCAACGTTTGTATGAAGCAGGTTTAATTACCTATATGAGAACGGATTCTGTCAGTTTGAGTGAAACGGCTTTACAAAATATTGCTGCGACAATCGAAAAAGATTACGGCCTGGAATATGTGCAAACGCGTAGACACAAGAAGAAAAAAGGAAAAGATGATTTGGCTCAAGAGGCGCACGAGGCTATCCGACCAACTTATTCTGACCGGTTTTCTGTCGCGCAAGATAGAGATCAACAACGCTTGTATGAGTTAATCTGGAAGCGAACAATTGCTTCTCAAATGGCTGATGCTCAAATCGAAAAAACGACCGCAAGTATTGGTATTTCAACAATTAATAAATCTAGATTAGTCGCAGAAGGAGAAGTCATTAAGTTTGACGGTTTCTTGAAGGTCTATTTTGAATCTACGGATGATGATGATGATAAAGAACAAAGTTCTATATTGCCTCCCTTAGAAATTGATCAGGTTTTGGAGTTGAATGAAACAACAGCAACGGAACGTTTTACTCGATCTGCACCTAGATTTACGGAAGCGAGTTTGGTTAAAAAGTTGGAGGAATTAGGCATTGGTCGTCCGTCAACTTACGCGCCAACCATTAGTAAAATTACTGAAAAAGGAAGGGGCTATATTGTAAAAGAGAGTCGAGAAGGGAAAGAACGTAATTATACAGTTTTATCTTTAAAAGACAATAAAGTCTCTAAAACAACCAAAACAGAAATTACAGGAACACAAAAAAATAAGCTTTTTCCGAGTGATTTAGGTAAAATTGTTAGTGATTTCTTATCGCAACATTTTCAAGAAGTTATGGATTATGGTTTTACTGCAGATATCGAAAAGCAGTTTGATCAAGTCGCAACAGGTAAGCAAGAATGGCAAAAAATGTTAGGTGATTTTTATCATCCTTTTCATAAAACTGTTGAAGTGACGCTTGAAAAAGCAGAACGTGCTTCTGGAGAACGAATTTTGGGTAAAGATCCTGAAAGTGGTCGAACGCTTTTAGCGCGAATGTCTCGAAACGGTGCTGTCGTTCAGATTGGTACACAAGATGAATTAGGTGAAGATGATAAGCCTAGATATGCTAATCTAAAGCATTTTCAGTCGATTGAGATGCTTACTTTCGAAGAAGCAATGGATTTGTTTCAATTGCCAGTTAATCTAGGTAATTACGAAGAAAAAGAAGTCATTATTAACGAAGGGCGCTTTGGTCCTTATGTGAAATTTGATGAGGCATTTATTTCTTTGCCAAAAGGAGAAGATCCTTTAGAAGTAAGTCTGGAGCGAGCTATCGAGTTGATCGAAGATAAACGAAAAGCTGATATGCCCGTAGCAACTTACAAGGATCTGCCTGTTCAGCAGGGGAGTGGTCGTTTTGGACCATTTTTGAAATGGAATAAATTATTTATTAATATTCCAAGAAGGTATGATCCGACTAAATTGACGATAAAAGATATTAACGAACTTATCGCTGCTAAGGAAGAAAAAGAAGCAAATCGTTATATACATGTTTTTGAGGAAGAAAAATTGACAGTTGAGAATGCTCGTTGGGGACCAATTATTAAATTAAAAAAGAAAAAATTGAATTTCCCTAAAAAGGCAGATGGAAAACGTGTGACAGAAGAAGAAGCACGAGCAATGTCTTTAGAGGATATTAAAAAAGTAGTTTTGGCGCAAGTACCTGATGCATTCAAAGCACCTGTTCGTAAGAAACGAGCACCTGCAAAAAAGAAAGCAACAGCGAAGAAGACAGCAACTAAAAAAACAGCAGCTAAAAAAACGACTAAACGAACTCCTAAGAAGAAATAAATTCTTTATTAGATGGTGAGGTTTTGAAGCAGTTTATTCTCTTGAGAGTAAACTGCTTTTGTTTTTTAATAAAAAATTAGAAAATAATACTCTATGCGTATTTTCGCCATAGCCCACCAAATTTTTAGAACTCATACTAAGGATCAACTTTGCTTTTATTTTTTTGATAAAAATAAAACTAGAGAAATCCACATTTTATTCTGTTTATGCGAATTTGAGAAATATGACTTTTAACAATTAAATATTTTGTTCTTGGAAAACAGGCAAAATGAAATTCTAAAAGCAAAAAAAAACGCCCAAGATTAGTTTGTTGTTAAGGTTATATTAACATTTTAAATAATTGTTTCTCTCTGATAATCAATCTTTTTTATTCTTTTTAATACATAATAAAACTTCTACTTTTGCACTCGTAATCAAAAAAGTGGTTGTCTAACTTTTGTTTTATCTATTTATAATTCAATTATTTAGCAATCCTAATAATTAAAGCAAGCGATTCAACGATGAGTAGTCAAGCAAGTTTTAAAGAGGAATATTTCAAATGGTATTCTCCTAATTTAAGTATGGATTTTGAAATGATGGTTTATGGTCATAGTGGCTACCCAGTTATCATTTTTCCAAGTACAATGGGACGATATTATGAAAGCAAAGATTTTAAATTAATCGATTCGGTTCGATGGTTTTTAGAGACGGGTAAAGTCCAAATTTTTGCAGTAGATAGTATAGACAAGCACAGCTGGTACAACAAAAAAGTACATCCTGCCAAGCGCGTTCAAAATCATATTTGGTATGATAAAATGATTTTAGAAGAAGTCGTTAACAAAATTCGTTTTAATACACCTACTCATAAAGTTGCTGTTGCTGGCGCGAGCTTTGGTGGTTTTCAAGCAGCTAATTTTGCCTTTCGTCATCCAGAAGTCGTGAGCCATGTTTTTTCAATGAGTGGTGCATTTGATATTAAGTCATTCTTGGATGGGCATTACGATGATAATGTTTATTTCAATAA
>CAKZLL010000468.1 GCA_937125475.1 uncultured Saprospiraceae bacterium
GACTTACGAGAAATACGAAACCGTAATAGGATTGGAGATTCATGCTCAAATGAGTACAAAGAGCAAAGCATTTTGTGGAGATAGCGCGACTTTTGGAGGTGATCCTAATACGCATATTAGTCCAATTTCATTGGCGCACCCTGGGACTTTGCCAAGAGCGAATAAAAAACATATTGAAAATGCGGTCAAATTAGGATTAGCAACGGATTGCACGATTAATCAAGTGAATTATTTTGATCGAAAAAATTATTTTTATCCAGATTTACCGAAAGGTTTTCAGACAACACAAGACAATCAGCCTGTTTGTGTAGCTGGAAATGTGGCAATAAAAGTGAATGGAACAATTAGAAATATTCGACTTAATCGCATTCATATGGAGGAAGATGCAGGGAAATCAATTCATGATTTAGCTCCAAATTTTTCGATGATTGATTTGAATCGGGCTGGCGTGCCATTATTGGAAATTGTTTCTGAACCAGATTTGCGCTCTGCGGAAGAAGCAGGTATTTTTGTGGCGAATGTTCGACAATTGGTTCGATATCTTGAAGTATCGGATGGAAATATGGAAGAAGGGTCCTTACGTTGTGATTGTAATATTTCGGTGCGATTAAAAGGCGAAACGGAATATGGAACACGTTGTGAAATCAAGAATGTGAACTCGATTTCTAATGTTCGTTTGTCGATTGCAGCAGAAGCAAAACGCCAAATCGATATGATCGAAAGAGGCGAAACTATCATTCAACAAACAAGGACTTTTGACACGGTAAAAGGCATAACTCTAGCACTTAGAAGTAAAGAAGATGCCCATGATTATCGTTATTTTCCAGAGCCAGATTTACCTCCGATTGTTATTAGTGATGAAGAACTAGCGACGATTAAAGCTAATTTGCCAGCATTGCCGAAAGTACTTTTTGAGCGATTGACAGCCGAATTTGGTTTGTCAGAGTATGATGCGACGATTATCGTAGAAGATAAACCGATGGCATTATATTATATTGAGTTGGCAAAACACACGACAAATTATAAAGCAGCTGCTAACTGGCTTATCAATACGATTCGTTTTTATTTGAATGAAAAGAATGAAAGTATTATTGATTTTCCTGTTTCGCCTCAGGGTATTGCGGCATTGATTACTTTGATTGATACGGATAAACTAGGTAATCTTGCGGCTAAGAAAAATGTATTTCCTGCGTTGGTCAAATCGCCTGACAGAGCGCCCTTGGAAATCGCAAAATCACTTAATCTTATTCAAGAAGATGACGAAGATTTTATTACAACGATTGTAAAAGACGTTTTATCAAAATACGAAAAGGAAGTAACGGAATACAAAAAATTACCTAATAGCAGCAAAGGTAAGAAGCGCAAAAAAGGATTAATTAGTCTTTTTGTTGGAAAGGTAATGCAAGCATCAAGGGGCAAAGCAAATCCAAAGATAGCAACTGGAACAATTATGAGAATAATTGACAATGGATAATTGACAATTGATAATGCCTGAGTTAGCGTGTGATTGTAGAATGGAAAAGTGCTTTAGGTGTAAAAACCTAAAGCACTTTCTATATCAGTTGATACGCCAACCTAGGCATTATCCATTATCAATTAAACCCTACCGTTTATTTAGGAAGAAGGATTTCATTAATTGACTGCTTTCTTCTTCCATAATGCCGCTGATGAGTTCTGTTTTTGGATGTAAAACCGCAGGGTTAAGGCGAGCAAAACCACGTTTTTCGTCACTAGCACCATAAACAATTTTACCAATTTGAGACCACGCCAAAGCGCCCGCACACATTACACAAGGCTCTAAAGTGACATAAAGTGTACAATCCGTTAAGTATTTACTACCTAAGTTTTCCGCTGCTGCGGTAATGCAAATCATTTCCGCATGAGCGGTAACATCCGTTAATTGTTCCGTTAGATTATGACCTTTAGCAATGACCTGATTTTGGCAAACAATCACTGCACCCACAGGAATTTCTCCCTTTTCAAAAGCCTTTTGAGCCTCTTGAAAAGCCATTTTCATAAAATAACCATCCGAGAATAATAATTGAGAATTGATAATTTTTTATAATTGAGAATTGATAATGGACAACGAACTAACCTAGGCATTGTCCACTGTCCATTGTCAATTATTTGTTATTCATTTTCTGCGTTCTTCACATATTCTTTTGCCCAGTCAAATACACCTGGTCCCATTCCCATGTTAGAGAAACCGCCATCGTGAAATAGATTTTGCATAGTGACCATGCGAGTTAAATCAGAAAACATTGTGACACAATAATCTGCACAAGCATTAGAACTTGCATTGCCTAAAGGAGATAATTTGTCTGCATAAGACAAGAAATCATTAAACCCTTTCACACCACTACCAGCCGTTGTAACTGTTGGTGATTGAGAAATAGTATTGACACGAACATTGTTTTTTACACCAAAATGATAACCAAAACTACGCGCAAATGATTCTAATAATGCTTTAGATTCAGCCATTTCGCTATAATCTGGAAAAGTGCGTTGAGCTGCGATATAAGTCAAACCAAGGATAGAACCCCAATCAGCCATCGCATCCAATTTCATAGCTGTTTGCATCGTTTTATGAAAAGAAATCGCAGAAATATCGAATGTTTTTTGCATCCAATCGTATTTTATATCAGTGTATCCACGTTTTTTACGGACATTGATAGACATACCAATTGAGTGTAAAACGAAATCAATTTTACCACCCAATATTTCCATAGATTTAGTAAAGAGATTTTCTAAATCTTCTATTTTTGTTGCATCAGCAGGGATAATTTCTGCATTTAATTGTTTAGCTAATTCCTTGATGCCCCCAAAACGCAATGCCACAGGAACATTCGTTAGTGTAATAGTTGCACCTTCTTCCACACAACGTTCTGCTACTTTCCATGCAATTGATTTCTCATCTAATGCACCGAAAATAATACCTCTTTTACCTTTTAATAAATTATTTCCCATAATGAATTTATTATGATTGTTTTAAATTTCATTAATTAGACTTTATTCATCGTTATTTTGGGGTATTATTTTTTTATAAAAATAACAGCCTTACCTTTTCAAGATGAATAAGTTATGCCGCAAAGATAGCGGTTTTGTATAAAATGACAATTAATTTTTAAGAAAGGAAAAAACTATTCTCTAGAAAGTAGTCACTAAAAATCGTTGCCTAATCCAAAACCACGAGAAAATGAAAAGAGATTTGATGAAAGAAAGAATTAATTATTCTTGAAATGATAAAAAAAATTTAACTTTAAGTATCTAAAATGAAATCATATGGCAAAAAAATCGAAATATGGGTGGGTATTTGTTGGTAATACTCCTGCAGGAAGAACTCAAAAACCAACAGATTTTGTGAAAAGAGAGGTAAATAATTCAATGAAACCATTGATTGAAAAGCTAAAAGAAAAATCTCTAAAGCCTATTCCAGAACCACATGAACGGAATCATTTGATTAATATTTATGGTAAATGGTATCGTAATTTTTACTACATCTATCAAACATTTAAATGCCCTCCAGAGGGATATAATAAAGAAAAATTTGATATGGGATTGGTTAGAATGCGTTATGTAGGTGATGAAAAATTTGACTTGGCATACTTTCGTCATACTGGCGAATGGTGGGATTTACCTTCATCTAATAATCTTACCGTAACGGAAGCCATTAATGCTATTGAGACCGAACCTTGGTTTCAGATATTCTAATTGATCGTTATTTTTAATTTTTATAGGATTGTTTGTTTCATTTTTAATAAAAAAGAGCAACTAATATTTAACTATTAATTGCTCTCAAATATTCCTTTGATTAAAATATTTTACATTTCTCTAAGAGAATTTTTTAATATTTGATTACCTTTTTGGCTTTCTCTAATCGTATCTAATGAAGCATTAGAATTAATATAATCTTCAAGCCATTCTGTACAAGTTGAGAAATCTTCAAAACAATATTCCGTCGGAATTAAGCCTGAAACTAAATTAATACTTTCAAACATAATTTCAGGCTGACCATGCAATCCTGTAAAGACTACTGCAATTCCTTGATCTTGTAAATCCATGATAGCGTCTTCCATTGCATACAAGCCAGATTGATCAACGTAAGGAACTTTATCCATCCGAATAACTAAGACTTTTAGGTCTGGTAATGCCTTAATCATATCTTGAAAACGAGCTGCAAAACCAAAGAATAATGGCCCGTCTAAGTGCTTAATATATACTTTGTCTCCAATTCTATCAATAATATCTCCTTCATCTTTCCAAGCCACTTCTCTTGAGAAATCGCGCAAAGCAGCAGTAGTAGTTTTATCATCAACAACATCAGAAATGACTTTCATAAATAAAATAGAAGATAAAATCATACCGATTGCCACAGCTTCTAACAAACCAACAAAAACAGTTAAAAACAGAACTACCAACATGACAACTGCATCAGTTCTAGGAATAACATTGATGTGTTTTAAACCTTTATAATCCATTACACCAATACCAACGGTTATTAAAATACCTGCTAAAACAGCGGCTGGTATTTGAGAAGCCAATGTACCTAAAGACAATAAAACAACCAATAATAATAATCCTGCAACCATACCCGAAATCCTCGTTTTTCCGCCTGATTGAATATTAACTACTGTTCTAATCGTCGCACCTGCTCCTGGGATACCGCCAAACATAGCCGCAACAGAATTACCAATACCTTGTCCTATTAATTCTTTTGTAGAATCGTGTTTCGTTCTAGTCATATTATCTGCAACAATCGAAGTCAGCAAGGAATCAATACTCCCCAAAGCCGCTAAAGAAAACGCAGCACCGAGATAGGGCAGGACTTGCCCGAGACTAAATCCTGTAAATACTTCCATCCTAAATAGAGGGAAACCACTAGGAATATCTCCAATCGTTCTGTAACTTTCGAGTAAAAAATAAGCCCCGAGCGACACACCTATTAATGCGACTAACGTACTCGGCACGGATGTAGTAATCCGTTTAAAGCCATAGATAATAAAAATGGTTAATAAACATAAAATCATATCAACCCAACTAATATTTTTTATGGCTCTTGGTACTTGTCGAAGCGAACCAAGAACACCTGACGAATTTTGTTTTGCTAATGTAACCGCCTCTAATTCAATCTCTTGTTTGGTGATTTTACCAGCACGATTAATTGTTTCTTCAAAATCCTCTAGAACTAAAATATCTTCTGAAGCTTCTTCTCTCAGTATCCGCTCTAATAGGATTTCTTCGGCTTGAGCCAAATTTTCCTTTACATAAGCTTTATCTTCCTGTGGATAATATCCGACCATTGGTAAAATCTGAGTAATTAGAATGATTACGCCAATTCCTGACATAAACCCAGAAACAACAGGGTAGGGGATAAATCTAATATACTTCCCAAGCCCTAAAACACCAATACCAATTTGGAGGAGACCAGAAAGTAAAAAGACCATCAAGATAGAAGGTAAGGCTTTGTCGAGATCGCCTCCATTAGCTTGTACAATACCAGCAATAACGACCATACTTACGGCGGTCATCGGTGCGGTTGGCCCTGAAATTTGGGTATTAGTTCCACCAAATAAGGCTGCAAAAAAACTAATAAAAATAGCGCCATACAGTCCTGCTGCAGCACCCATACCTGATTGTAAACCAAAAGCGAGGGCTAATGGCAAAGCAACAATACCAGCGGTAATACCGCCAAATAAATCTCCTTTAAGGTGAGAGAAATCAAATCCAAATTTTTTCATGTGTTTTTTTTTAGTCGGATACTTGCCTCGGTTGGTTTTCAGCTGAGTATTTAACCCTATTTTCCGCTAAAGCGAATAATAAGACGTATCCATAACTACCACTCTTATTTGGAATTAAATGAATAATGTGCTGTTTTAAAAAATTGAATTTTGTAGTGGCAATCCCTTGTGGTTGCCTAAATTGGGCGAGTA
>CAKZLL010000469.1 GCA_937125475.1 uncultured Saprospiraceae bacterium
TTTTGAGTGGAAAAGTAACGATAGGCGAAAACGATCCCAAAAGTCCATCACCCGAAGCCCATTCATTGACAATGGAAGAAATAAAAACCGTCGCACCACTAGAAACAAGCATTAAGACAGGAGCAATGACTAATACGGCAGAATAATCTACAATTCGCCTAACGATGGTTCTTGGTCGCTTAACACGCCAAATCACATTCATCGTATTTTCGATATTATATAAAATACGTAACGTAGACCAAAGCAATAAAATAACACCAATACCAGCAACAACTTCTTCCCTTGTACCTGTGAAAAGATTATGAACAATATCCAATATTTGATTCATAATCTTTTCTTGACCAACAAAGTTATCCCTAACTAATCTCTCTAAGATAGCTTCTAGACCAAAACCTTTAGCAATTCCAAATGCCATTCCTAAGACTGGAACAATGGTTAAAAGTGTATTAAAAGTCAATGCAGATGCTCGATAGGCACATTTATCTTGGGCGAAATAACGACCCGATAAAGTAATTACCCTTAAAAACCGAACCAGCCACCCTTCATATTTGGAGAGTTCAGATACTTTAAGATTCCAAATTTCTACATCTAAATAATTTATTATTCGTTGGTACATAGACATTTTAACTTTTGAAAACGTTTTAAGGAATGAGAAATACATATTTTTTATTCCTTATCTGCAAAAATAGTATTTTCAGCGTCAAATTTATCGTCTGTATTGAATACATTTTTAAACAAAAAACATCTTGGGCTTATTTTCTCTTTTATAAAGCAATATTATTAAATTCTTATCGTAAATTTAATAATGGATTAAATTAATATAAGCTGCTTTATTTGGGCAATTTGCCATGTTATTTATGCGGTATTTTCCGAATAAAAGGATAAAAAACTAGCTTCATTGGACAAGTTTATCTATACTTTTTCATTTCTCAATAAAACAATTACACTTTACATTTTTAAAAAATAGAACCATGAAAAATAAATCTCTACTATTGTTTTTTTTTAGTTGTATGTATATTTTACCCGCTGTTTCGCAATCGCTCAATCGAACAGCTATCCCTTTTCAACATAATGGTGTTTTTATAGAACATCCACAAGTTGGTGGTTTGAATTCGCCTCAATTTAATGGTATTGATTTGAATAATGACAATTATGAAGATTTAGTCATTTTTGATAGAAAAGGAGATGTACTTTTGCCGTTTCTTTTTAATGGGCAAAAATATGTTTACGCGCCTCAATATGTTGATAATTTTCCTAAGATTAGGCATTTTATGTTGACTTATGATTACAATTGTGATGGAATTAAGGATTTATTCTGTTACCCAATTCCTTTTGCCGTTGATGGAATTGAAGTACATACGAGTAGTTATGATAGTAATAATAAAATAAAATTCACTCAGGAATTAATGGATAATTATGCCTTTGATGTGCTGAATGTTCCAGGGTCAAATGGTTTGCCTATTAATATTCCAATTCCTAAAACAGATATTCCAGCATTAGAAGATTTTGATAATGATGGTGATATGGATATTGTTACTTTTGATTTTGGCGGAAGCTGGGGCGTTTATTATGAAAATCAATCTCAAGATTTGGGATATGGTTGTGATTCATTAATCTTTAGAAAAAAATCGGATTGTTGGGGGAGATTTGCAGAAACAGGTACGACCGTTGATTTGGTGCTTAGCCCAGATATGGATAGCTGTATTGGAAGAAGATACTTTTTGGGCGGTGGTCGAAATAGCCGACATGCTGGTTCAACGATGACAGCTATCGACATAGATAATGATGGAGATAAGGAAATTATTCTTGGTGATTTATCTTTTCCTGACTTGACTTTATTAATGAATGGTGGAAATCAAGACACTGCTTGGATCACTTCTCAAGATATAGACTTTCCTTCTAATTCTGTTCATGCATCTATTTTAGATTTTCCTGCTTCATTTTTGTATGATGTGGATCATGATGGTGATCGAGATATGATTGCTGCACGAAATGAAGATTCTGATGCATCGGAGAATTATTTTGTTTCGTGGTATTATCGAAATATAGGCACGGAGGCATTACCTGTTTTTGATCATGTACAAAATGATTTTATGGTCAAGGATATCGTTGATTATGGCTCATACTCTATTCCGCGCTTTTTTGATTACAATGCGGATGGATTAATGGATATTGTTATTGGAAATTTAGGAATGTTTCAACCTGGCGGAATTACACATGGTACTTTGGCTTTATATGAAAATATTGGTTCACCAGACACCCCTTCTTTCGAATTGATTACTACGGATTATTTAACGACTTCAGGATTAGGTTTGCGTCGTTTAGCGCCTACTTTTGGTGATGTTGACAATGATGGTGATGCTGATTTATTACTTGGAGAAGAATTTGGCGGTTTATATTTCTTTGAAAATACGGCTGGAGCTGGAAATGTTCCTGTTTTTGCTGGAGCTGTCCCTAATTTTCAAAATATAGATGTTGTTCAGGCGAGTGTGCCGCAGATTGTTGATGTAGATCGAGATGGTAGAAATGATATTATTATTGGTCAAAATCAAGGTTTTGTTAATTATTATCGAGATACGAGCCTTACTGCTGCGACAGGTTTCAAATTGCAAGCCGCTACTAATAATCTTATGAATGCTTGGGGAGATGTTGATGCTCGACCACAAGGATATTCGCAAGGCTATGCAGCACCGCGTTTGGTAGATCGAAGTGGTACTTATGAAATGTATGTTGGAAATGTTGGTGGTGTTATTCAACGCTATACTGATATTGAGAATAATGGTAATGGAACAGGAACTTTCACTAAATCGGATCCGAATATCTCGGGGATTGATGTGGGAGAAAATGCTACAATTGATGTACTGGATATTAATAATGATGGATTATTAGAGTTTATGGTCGGAAATGGACGTGGTGGAATTACGATATTTTCAGAAGGAACGATCAATATTACTATTAATACCAAATCTGCGCTGTCTCGTATGAATTTAGCAACGGTTTTCCCAAATCCAGCAAGTAAGGAAATGAATATTCGAGTACAAGATGACCTTAAAAATTATGATGTAATTGTTTATAATTCGATTGGTCAAAAGGTATATGAAGCAAATAACATCTCTAATACTTTGCATGTCGTTGACGTTGCTCAATGGACGAATGGGGTGTATTTCACGCAAATCAGAACTGCAAATGAGATTGATGTAAAAACAGTTATTATTTCTAAATAAGTGACAAGAAAATAAATAATTTACGCAATCTTGGGTAGATTTTTTTTGAAAAGCGAATGTAGTGCAATTGATCAAGTTGCACTACATTCGCTTTTTTATAAAACAATGAACCAAATTATTATACACATTTCAATGGAGGGCGATGTATAAAAAAATTACTTATTTTGAATTTAGAGTGTACGCAAAATTGGGTAGGTGATTTCTTTCTTTGTCTTTTAAAAAACTTCCTGATAGAAAATATTATTATTTTAATAGGAACTTTTTTATTCATTCTAAGCTTTCTCTAGTGTCTTATTTATTTTCCCACCTTTAAAATTAAATAACCAAATCACTAATTTATTCAATAATGAGAAACATAGCTTTAAATCGTCTGAACATCATCACAATTGCTAAAGGCAAAGGTTTATTAAAAACAGAAATCCTCACATTCTTATCAGAATTGGCTGGATTAGGCTATCGCGTTTCTAATCCTGAATTATTGCAAAAAGCAGATCGGTCGGTTTTTGAAAATTATGAAACGACTATAAAAACACTCACCGAAAAACGAGGTGGAAATGTAGTTTATGTCCCGCTTTTTATGGGGTTTCCAAATAAAGTACCTCATGGAGACGCATATTTTACCAAACGAATTATCGGTTATGCCGCTAATTATTTGGGGATGGTGAAAGAAGGCGTGAAGCTAGATAATAATTTTGTTGTACCTAAATGGCTTTTTGATTTGAATGAATTTGGGGCTGATCCAATCACACAATTTCAAACAAAAGATATTTATACAAAAGCAATTAAGAAATTAAAAGGACGCAAAAAAGATAGTCACATTGAATGGATTGATTTAAAATTAGCTTATGAAAACGAAGCAGAAGGCGCTTTAGAGCAGTTTTTATTACAAAATTTATACGCTAAATCATCTATCAAAGAGGCATTGCACACAGATATTATTGAATTATTAACTGTTTTTGGTGTCAATAATATCAACCCTGCTTTGATTACAATGAAAGAAACGCAGGCATTTGTATTAAAATCTCTTTGGGAAAAGGAAGAAGCGGAAGCCTTAAAAAATATCGCTCGAACACCAACGGACTTACTGCGTTTGTTTGCAGCATTGACCGAAACGGATATTAGTTTAGCTGAAAAAATCAAGTTCCCTAAATTTGCTCGTCGTCATCGTCGCTGGATTTTGGAGGTGCTTGAAAAATCGGCTAATTTATTGGAAGATCTTAATCGTTATCGTGGTTTATGGATAGATTTAGGGCGTTATATTCACCCGTCTGAGTATCAAAAACGTTTTCCAAAAACCGCAGAAGCTTTTGATACATTGCGAAATGGTAAAATTATTACTTACAATAGTCTCACCGAAAAATGGATCAAAGAAGGCTCAGTCGAGCTTTTGATGAATCATCTTTCGAAACGAGAGGGGGTTTTAGGTCGAAAAATTCATGAGTTATTGCGTCGTTTTCCGAATGATACGACTTTGATTTTAACCGCATTCGAGAAAGCAGCCGAAAAAATCACCTTGAAAAACCTTTTGGTTTTAGAAACCTATTTCAAAACGATTAATGAGCTAGAGTATCGGACGGTTGTTAATAAAAAAGGGCGAATGATAATTTTGCCTAAT
>CAKZLL010000470.1 GCA_937125475.1 uncultured Saprospiraceae bacterium
TTAAGGAGAGAAATCATTCTATCCTATTTTTAATTTCCAAGAATAATAATCTATGAAATCATTTCTAATTGGGCTATTGTTACAGTGTATTATGCCTCTTTTCCATCTCATTATTTGCACTGTTGTTGTAATCGCTAGGAAAGGTGTTTCGCTGATTGGATAATATAAACAGGAGATTGATTAACAATACCTACTAGGGCATTCACCATTCAAAATATAGGCTTTACTAATTAGAGTTATTGTCTTATTTATACTTCGGTTCTTTTTGGGTAACTTCATAGACAAATTTAGTTTCTTGAAAAGTATAAAATGTCGCGAATTTCCGTATTGGTTAAAAATAATGTTATGAAACAATCTTTTTTTATCCTATTAATATTGCTGATTAGTCAATTAACTTTTGGTCAAACGATCAAAGGGCAAGTCATTGATGCAGATACAAAAATACCGCTTATCGGTGCAAATATATCTATTGATGGAACAACATTAGGGGTAGTGACGGATTCGGAAGGTTATTTTTTTATTAAAACAAAAGAAGTTCCTTTGATTATTTCTGCCTCTTATGTTGGTTATGAAGTTAAAACTCTAACAATAGTATCATTTACTCAGTTGAAGATTTCTTTAAATAAAAAAATAAATAGTTTAGAAGAATTGATAATTACGGATCAATCCGTAATAGAGCAAGTGTTTCCAAAACCCTACTCTGTGAAAGACTATGTTTTTTATAATAATCAATTAGTTTTATTGGTTTATCGTAATTTTTTCAAAAAATATAGTCTAATTCTTCTTGGTGAAGATGGCGAAATAATAAGTGAAAGAAGTATAAAAAAATTGAAACCTGTACGGCTTTTTAAAGGATGCCTGGGCGGAATTCATTTAATTTCTGCGGTTAATACTCGACAAATTTATATTGAAAACAATGAAATTCGTTTTTTGAAAAGTATGCCAACGCTGACTTTTGAGGCACGGATGAATCCTTGTGTTGCTGCTAATCCACAATTTATTTTTTATAAAAAAACAGCCAATTTAGAGCAAATCGTTAATTATATCGCGATTCGTAAGATTGACCCAGATGATCGTAAAGTAGTGGCAACTATTCAGGATTGGGAAAAGTTGGATATGTTGGAACATGAAGGGAGTTTTCAGCAGTTGAGGGAGGCTGTGAAGCGAGAACATAATGCAGGACAGCCAGCAGGAAGTACTTTTGGGGCAAATATTGGGAATGCAGATTTCGTAAGTCGGGTTATTTTTAAACCTATTTATTCGCCTTTATTTGAGCATAATGACACGTTATTTTTATTTAATCATACTTATAATCTACTTTTAAAAAAGAATTTAGAAGGAGAAACGATTGATTCTATTGCTATTAATTATCATTTTAATAAAAAATGGCGCAAAAAAATTCTCTTTGACCAAGAAACGGGAAATGCTTATACCTTATTTGACACCAAATGGAATTTAATGTTGCATAAAATCAATTTAGAAACAGGCGAATTAGAGGATGGTTTGATTTTAGAGCGACCATTTATTAATACGATTAAAATAAGAAATGGCTATTTGTACTTTTTATATTACGCGCCTCAACATGGCGTTAATATTCGAAAATTGGAACGGATGAGGTTGTATTAAGACTAAATCACTAGCTGCCCGCCGTACAAGTCTAGAAATAATAATAAATGAAAAGCTACAAACTTCTAACAGTTTGTAGCTTTTTATAATGAGATTAAAGAATTGATATTACAAGACTTCTTGCAAAATTTCATGTCCCATTTTATCACGTTTTGTCTTCAAGTATTTTTCATTATGCTTATTCGGTGTGATTTCGATTGGCACATTTTCAACAATCTCCAAGCCATAACCAAACAAACCGATGCGTTTTTTTGGATTATTACTCATTAATTTAATCTTCCGAACGCCCATATCATACAAAATCTGTGCGCCAATGCCATAATCTCTATGATCCATCTCAAAGCCTAATTCTACATTAGCTTCAACAGTATCAAGTCCTTCTTCTTGTAATTTATAAGCTTTTAACTTATTCAAAAGACCAATTCCACGCCCTTCTTGACGCATATATAAGATGACTCCTTTGCCAGCTTCTTGCACTTGTTTCATCGCAGTAGCCAATTGATCACCGCAATCGCAGCGCAAAGAACCTAAAATATCACCCGTTTCACAAGAAGAATGAACACGAACTAAAATAGGTTCATTTTCTTCCCAATCGCCTTTTTTTAATGCCATATGCACTTCACCCGTAGTTGTTTGAGTGTAAGCAATAAGTTCAAAATCGCCATATTTAGTTGGCATATTAACAGTTACTTCCTTCTCAATTAATCGCTCATGTTTCATGCGATATTCCACCAAATCTTTGATGGCGACGAGTTTCAAACCTAGTTCTTCTCTTACCTTAAATAAATCAGGTAGGCGAGCCATTGAACCATCTTTGTTCAAAATTTCGACTAAAACACCAGCAGGATAAAGCCCCGCTAAAACTGCAAAATCAATAGCAGCTTCGGTATGACCGATGCGCCTCAAAACCCCACCTTCTTTCGCTCTAAGCGGAAAAATATGACCAGGTCGTGCAAAATCTTCTGGCTTTATATTAGGATCAATTAAGGCTTTGATGCCTGTCGAACGATCGTAGGCAGATATTCCTGTCGAACAGCCTTGCCCTAATAAATCAATCGAAACGGTAAATCCTGTGGAATGAAGTGCCGTATTATCAGAAACCATTGGACGAAGCTCTAATTCTTCGCAACGTTTTTCAGGAAGTGGCGTACAGATCAGACCGCGCCCATGAGTTGCCATAAAATTAATAATCTCAGGCGTTACTTTTTCTGCTGCACAGATAAAATCGCCTTCATTTTCACGATCCTCATCATCGACTACGATAATTACTTCACCTGCTTTGATCGCTTCTATTGCTTCTTCAATCGTGTTTAACTTTGGTTGTGTATCGCTTAGTTGGTTGCCAGACATTGCTTTTAACTCCTTTTATATATTTAAAAAATCCTTTGAACATGGCTAAATTTGCAGCATTAAAATAAGTAATGACTCGCAAAACGCCAATGTGAATGCCCAAAGATTGCGTAACGAAATAGCTCAGAGGGATTAAAAATAAAAATATGCTTTCCAATAAAAACAAGATTTGGAAGGATAAGTTGTCAAAATAAGCTAAAAATCCAGCAATGAACCAAGAGCTAATTATGAAGATGAAACCAAACCATCTTAGTATCTTATGGGAAACAAAGACAAAACTAAGCGAAGTAGGAGGGAAGCGCAACCATAATTTTTGAAATCGTACTAGATTCTGAAAATTCCCTGCTCCAATACGTGTTTTACGACGAATTTCTTCTTTTATATCGTGCGAAACATCTTCATAGCAGATAGCTTTTGGTTCGTTGATGGCTTTTCCGCCTTGCTCAAATACGGACATTGCAATATAAAAATCATCAACTAAGTATTGAGAAGGAACAGGAGCATAAAAATTAGAGCGAATAGCAAAACAGCCTCCGAGCGGACCAAGTGTTTGTTGCCACAAAATACCTTCTCTATGTTTGATTTGGATTTCGCCTTTGATATATTGATTTTCTGTTTCTGAAATGCCTGCTTTTTTCATACCAACATTAATGATATTGGAATCAACTAAGGATAAGTCTGGATTTTTAAAGTGCTTCACCAATTCAAAAACTAACTGAGGCGAAAACATGACATTAGCATCTGTAATGATAAAAATATGATTAGCTTGAATTGGCGTTTTTTTACTCGTCCATTCTACCAATTGATTAATGATGCTAGGTTTGCCTTGTCGTGTCTTGAAATTTTTAAAATGTATGGCTGGATATTCTTGCGCAAATTTTTCGACAATAGCATTTGTACGATCATTAGAATTATCAGAACCGATATAAAAATTTAATTTATCACTAGGATAATCAGCAGCAAGAATACTTTTAATTTTTTGCTCAATTACTAATTCTTCATTATAAGCCGCCATTAATATAGAAACACTCGGAAGATCATCACTAGATAGGTAAATCTGGCTATTATTTTGTTTAGAAGCGGTTAGGACTTTCAAAATAATAGGATAAAAAATATAAGTATGTAAAAGACCAATAATGCAAATGATGTAAATTATTGTCATTAATGATGATTATTTGATTGCTGTAATTTTATTTTTAATGTAAAGTTTACAAAGATAGAAAATGATCCTGCTTATTAAAATAAGGATTGAATAACACGGCTAATTATAGAAATATTTCAATAAATGTCTAAAGACAATTGCTTCTTTTCTTTTTTTCTTAAAAAAATGCTTTTTCATTAACATCTTTCCTAACTTTGAATATATTTGAAAATATAAAAGTAGCGAAATCGCAAGAAAACTATATCAATGATACAAGGAACAGGAATTAAAAAAGCTTATGGAAGCTTGCAAGTGCTAAAAGGAGTGGATATTCATGTCGGAAAAGGAGAGGTCGTCTCGATTGTAGGAAAATCAGGCGCAGGAAAAAGCACGCTTTTACATATTCTTGGAACGCTTGATCCTTCGGATAGCGGAGATTTGATTATTAATGGCACAAATACCTCGAAACTTAAAAAGAAAGAATTGGCACTTTTTCGGAATAAAGAAATTGGCTTTATCTTTCAATTTCATCATTTATTACCTGAATTCACAGCAGTTGAGAATGTTTGTATTCCTGCATTTATTCAAAATAAAACGGAAAAAGAAGCAAGGGCAAGAGCGATTGAATTGTTAGAGTATTTAGGATTAGGTGCTAGATTGACACACAAGCCGAATGAGCTTTCGGGAGGAGAACAACAACGAGTTGCCGTAGCAAGGGCATTGATGAATCGTCCAGCTATTGTTTTTGCAGATGAACCTTCTGGTAATCTGGATTCAGCTTCTTCCAAAGATTTGCACGAATTATTATTTAAACTTCGAGATGATTTCAACCAAACTTTCGTCATTGTCACGCATAATGAGCAATTGGCAGAAATGAGCGATAGAAAGTTAGTAATGCAAGATGGAGTTATTATAAAAGAGTAAAAATTGATCGTAAAAAATTTACATATTGGTTTTGGTAAAGGAAAAACTATTGTCGAAAATGCCAACTTTGAAATAAAGAAAGGCGAATTGATTGCTTTGATTGGTCGAAATGGCACAGGTAAAACGACTTTACTCAAAACAATT
>CAKZLL010000471.1 GCA_937125475.1 uncultured Saprospiraceae bacterium
GGAAAATTCGCCTTTGTTTAATTCTGGGAAAGGAGCGGTTTTGACTAATGCTGGACGTGCTGAATTAGATGCTTCTTTTATGGATGGCGCGACGCTCAACGCTGGTGCAGTAGGCGGTGTAACAACAGTAAAAAGCCCTATTCAAGCGGCTAGAGCCGTTTTAGAAAAGTCAGATCATGTAATGTTGACAGGAGAAGGGGCGAATACATTTGCAGCAGCTCAAGGTTTGGAAGTTGTTGAAAATACTTATTTTCATACAGAAAGAAGGCGAAAGTCTTTAGAAAATGCCAAAGCGAAAGAGAAAAAAAATAAAACGTCAAGTATTGAATTATCAGAAGATGACGATTATAAATATGGAACAGTAGGCGCAGCAGCTTTAGACAAAAATGGGAATTTAGCGGCAGGCACTTCAACAGGAGGAATGACGAATAAAAGATACGGTAGAATCGGTGATTCTCCGATCATAGGTGCTGGAACTTATGCCAATAATAACACTTGTGCCGTTTCTTGTACAGGTCATGGAGAATATTTTATTCGTTATGCTGTGGCTTATGATCTTTCAGCGATGATGGAATATAAAGGTAGTAGTTTGGCGGAAGCTGGCGATGAGATTATTAATCAGAAACTAAAAAAAGCTGGTGGCTCTGGCGGTTTGATTTCTATTGATAAATACGGAAATGTTTCGATGCCTTTTAATACGGCAGGAATGTATCGAGGTTATGTTTTAGAAAATGGCGAGGTACAAACCTTTATTTATAAATAGAACCAATCAAAAAAGGATCATACATGAAAATGTACGATCCTTTTTAATTTAACGCTTAATGTTCAATTTTTAATTCACATTATCTATAAATTTCTTCATTATCTACTACTGCGTAAGGATCTTTTTTTCTACGAATAACTCGACCAATAATTAGGGCAGGCACAGCACCAAACATCGCCATAGCGCAGAAGCTAACAATCGTGTTTTTAAGATTTGGAGCATAATCCGCCTCATCTAATCCTTCTAATACTGCGTCCATTTGCTCATCATCTATCTCATCTCCAGCAAAATATTCCATCATACCGACGGTCATCTCCGTTGTTGCTTCTTTAGCAACTTGCTCCAAACTAGGATCAATAACCGTTTGTAATACAAAAGAGAACATAGTCGATAAGAAAACAGCAATAACTCCCGTAATGAAAGCACTCATAAAAGCATCTCCCATATTAATAAAACCGCCATGTTCTGTTCTAGTTGTTTTGGCAGAAACGACCATAAAAACAGGGAAAATAAGAAAATATGGAATAAATGCCCATAAAGGATTAAACATTAATTTGGGATCAATAAAATAGAGGATATAAGTATATAAGATCGTTAAAAATCCAGCTAAAAGACCGTTTCTTATGGCACTTTGACTAATTGGCTTCATATTCTTAAAATTGTTGGAATAAATTATATGCGCTTTTTTTTAGAAAAATAATCACATAATTTAATGAAAGAAATAGGTTTCGATTGACTTTTAACAAATATATTATTCTTATATCAATCAAACGGATGATTTCTACAAAGACGTAATTTTTTTAGATTGATTGTTGTTAACCACGCCTATCACCCGACCTTTTAAGTATTCATTTTTGAATGGTGTATTCTTTGAATTCGATAAAATTTCCGTTTCATGATACGCCCATTCTTCATTTGGATTGAAAATAGTTAGATCCGCTATTTCGCCTATATCTATTTTTTGATTTTTTAAATTAAAAATAGTGCGTTGTTGTGTTGTAAATTTTGAAATCAATGTTTCTAAATCTAAAACATCGGTAGTAACCATATTGGTAATTGCAAAAGCCGTTTCGAGCATGATCACGCCATCATCTGCATACATAAATTCTAATCGCTTGCTTTCTGTATCCTGCGCTCGATGATTGGTATTTACAAAATCTATCGTTCCATCTTTCAAACCATCGATCAAGGCACTTCGATGTTCCTCGCTTCTAATCGGTGGTTTTACCTTATAATTCGTATCAAAATTTTGTATCACCTTATCCGTGAAAAATAAATTCATCGGATTGACTGAAGCCGTTACATCTAATCCTTTGGCTTTTGCCTGTCGGATGAGTTCGACGGATTCAGCGGTTGAAATATTAGAAAGATGCAGTTTAGATTCTGTATATTCCAATAAATACAAATCGCGTTGTACCATCATGCTTTCCGCCAAAGCAGGAATCCCGCTCATGCCAACAGTCGTACTTTGAATGCCTTCATGTACATATCCCTTGCTAGAAATATGAGTATCTAATGGTTCATTAAAAATTCGACCATCAAAAGCCTTAACATACATCAAAGCACGCATCATAATTCCACTATGTTGAATACTATGAAAACCGTCTGAGAATCCAAGCGCTCCATGATGTGACATATCGAACATTTCAGCGATTTCTTTTCCTTCACAGCCTTTCGTTACTGCACCTAAGGGGTGAAAATCCACTAAATCATGGCGAGTACTATTAATAATATAAAGAACTTTAGACTTAGAATCTATGGTTGGATGTGTATTAGCTGCACTTAAAACTGTCGTAAAACCACCAAATGCTGCTGCTTGAGAAATGGAATAAAGATCCTCTTTAAATTCTTCCCCTGGATCGTTAGTATAAGAACCAACATCGACCCAACCCATTGATACACAGGCATTTTTATTATTCCAAACTTCAACGTCTTCTTTATCTATAGATGTTCCAATTTCAGTTATTTTCCCATTTTCTATAAAAATATCGACTGTTTGACCATTATAAGGAGAGTTCCTATCTACAACTTTGACCTTTTGGATAAGCAATTTCATTTCAATAAATTTCTTGCAAAGAACGGCTTATTTAACCAAAAATGAAAGGTTGAAATAAAAAATTTAGCTTATTTTTTTAATTGACTTGTTACTCTAAGGTACGATTAGCATAATAGACTTGTACGGCGGCTAATTAATTTGCTGCCGTTTCGCTAAATCACTAGCCGCTGTACTCAACTGGAGTGAAATCATAATATGAGCCTATTTACTTATTGCGAAACGGAGTTTTTATGGTGAGAAATGTTAGAATAGAAAAGGCTAAAAATGCAATATCTCATACATTTATCTAAAAAAGAATTGAATACACATAGATTTTTAGTGTATATTTATATATTTGCAATATCATATATAACTATATGTTTTTCTGTTCGTAATAGAAAAATATAAAGATAAGAGGCATCAAATGTCTAATTTGTGCCGTTTTTATGAAAAAGCGCTTCAAAACAATAGAGATCTAGGAAATGTTCTATATTTTTGTACATATTCCAACACTATTATGAGAACAAATACTTTTTTATAAAAAAATATATTCAGGAATTATACCTAAACAAAATTTGTTTAATAAGTTGATAATGAAGTAGTCAGAAAAATATTTTCAAAATCCCTAAATGTTGGGGATAGTTGATGTTTAATGCTTCTACAGAGTCAATTATCTATTCATTATTAGGTATTCATTTAATTATTAGTTATGAAATTTCAAATACTCTTAATCACAGTTTGTGCTGCTTTTCTTTTAGTTAGTTGTGCTGGAGAAAAAGCAGAAAACAAAGAGCCTTCAGCTGAAAAAATGTCTTTGAAGGTCAAAAAAACAAAAGTAGAAGCATCTGACAAAGTAGCTACTCCAACAGCAGAAGTTAAAACAGATGAAAAAGAAGGCGAAAAAATCACTGAAGCTAAGACAAAAACAGAAGTTAAACCAGCACCAGTGAAGACAGTTGCCGCTACAAAAAATCAGAATAATGATAAAGTAGTTACACGCCCTAAGAAGACCGCTGGTTTTGCTGAGTTATCTTTCAAAAACAGTACTTATGATTTTGGAACGATTGAACAAGGCGATATTGTTAAACATACATTTGACTTTGTTAATACAGGGACAGGTGATTTAACCCTAACAGATGCAACAGCAACTTGTGGTTGTAC
>CAKZLL010000472.1 GCA_937125475.1 uncultured Saprospiraceae bacterium
TATTCGAAATTCAAAATAATTTCATTGGTACTGCTACTGTCGATAAAGCAGCTGGACCTTACAGTGACGTATTAATTAGTCCAGAAACGTTACAGCAAAATCTTATTCATAAAGACACAATTTACAATGGATTAGTTAAAAATATTTTTCGCCCAGCGGTCAACTTCTATATCACAGGAGAGGAGGAAGGCGTTCAGAAATTAGAGGACTTTTTTGTTAATAATGAAAATAAAGCAGCTGAGTTAAAGCGAAAAAATTTTATTTTAGTAGATAATGAACTCAACGCTCATTATGTGATTAGAGCCAAAAACAATGAATTTTTGATCACTTATCCTTTTGATCATCGCCCT
Organism: uncultured Saprospiraceae bacterium; assembly: GCA_937125475.1. GTDB lineage: Bacteria > Bacteroidota > Bacteroidia > Chitinophagales > Saprospiraceae > CAKZLL01. The sequence goes on from CAKZLL010000472.1 coordinate 351, forward strand.
TTAGTTCGTCAATTATCCTATAATGGTAAAAATACTTTTAAAACACTAGATGTCGTTTATCTTCCTCAAATTGCCATTTGGGAATACCTTCATAATTTGTATAATGAAAAATCTCAACTCCGACCTAGACCACCTGTCGAAATTAAGTTATACAAAGTAGTAGATAAGAGCAATCCAAGTAAAGATGAATTATTAGTGCCTATTAATGGCGAAATTGTTATTGAAGAAGGAGAAGAAATTAGAATTCAGGTCTTTAATAATCATCGTCGAAAAAAATTATATTATACCCTTTTCTATATGGAAAGGACTTTTGGAGTAGAAATATATTCTGATAAAGGGGCTTATTTAAATCCTCGAAAAGATTATTGGGTAGCCGAAAAACAAGCTATTGAAGTCTATCTTGAACCAGAAGAAAACCCTCGTAAACGTATTTTTGAATATGTCAAAAAGTTCAATTTTGAGGATAGTTTTTTTGTATTGAAATTAGTGGCTTGCACGGAACAACTTAATGGATTACTCGAATTTAAACAAGATGCTTTGCCATCTCCTATTTATCCTACTCTTGATGCTAATTTGCAAGATCGACCAATCGCACCACGAAAATCGCCAGAAGTTCCAGATTGGGCTACACACTCGATCACTGTACGCATACCAAATCGGGATTTTGATAAAAACAGATAATTGAAAATGGAGAGTTGAGAGTTGAAAATGCCTGAGTTAGCATATTAAGGTACAAACTCTCAACTCTCAACTCTCAACTCTCAACTCTCAACTCATTTAATTATCATGTGAAATAGTTCCAGTATCCTTTCCTTTCACTTTATTGATACAATCTGGATCATCACAATCAATTAAGGTATCACCATCATTATCAATTCCATCATCACAGATTTCTTTACAGGTTGGATAATCTAACGTGATTTTAGTAGGATGAGTAGCAATACAAGTACCATTCTTTCTTACTCTAATTGTATATTGTCCCATTCCTAAAGTTGAAAATATAGGACTAGATTGCCATACTGGCGAATTATTAATACTATATTCTAAAATACCTGTTCCGCTTGCGGTGATTGTAATTTGACCATTATTTCCGCCAGCATCACAAGATGGAGCAATAGGAACTATGTTAGAAATAACAGGTTGGCAATCACTATCTGCACAATCTGTCAAACCATCACTATCATCATCAATACCATTCGAACAATCCTCTACGCCATTAAAGCCAGCGTCGATATCTAGTCGGTCAGTTCCAGCTACTACGGTGAAATTAGCGGTTTTTCCAACTACATCTGCATCACTATCCGTTTCTGGATCACCAGAATTATTGATTGGGACTGGAACATAATTAATGCCTGCTTTATTTGTACTTACATTAAATGTAATATAATAATCGTCAGGTTCTACTCTAAATTCGTATTTACCATTCGCATCGGTTGTGACCGTATTAACTAATGTTCCATCTGTTTTATATATATTAACAGTTACACCTTCTATTGGTAATTCACCGTTATCTTGAACACCATTACTATCTAAATCTGACCAAACATAATCTCCGACTAACTGCATTGGCATAAAGCCCGCGTCAATCGTTGTAATACTATCACCATTAGCAACCAAAATAGGATCAGTCACTAAAGTAACAGGATCTATATCGCTATCTAATTCATCATCGTTTCCTTGATCTTGCAAACTCGCGTCATAATTATAAATGTTGCCAAAACCAACTCGATAATTACCCGCAGGGATTGGTTTGAATTCATAATAACCATTAACATCCGTGTAAACCGTCGCTAAAGGTACAGACGTATTATCTGCATCATATAAATAAACTGGAACATTTGCTAAAGGTACATCAGAAGCATCTTGAATACCGTTTCGATTGTCATCTCTCCATACATAATCACCGATCATAGTTCGTGGAGAACAGCCAGTCAAGGCAATCGTTTGACGGAAATATGCATCACATCCTTGAGATGTTGTATAAGTCCAAGTATAAATCGTGGTTTGTGTAATTCCTGTTACGCTTGTATTTGGATTAGATGGATCTGCCAAATTCGTTGTTGGTGTCCAGTTTCCAGAAGTACCAGCAGGAGCATTCAAATTAACAGGAAAACCGACACAAGTTCCAACAGTAACCGCCTCATCAATCTCTGGATAAATCGTCACTTTCATTGTATCATAAGAATAACAGTTAAATCCTTTCGTCGTTCTCAATACATATTCCCAAGTCACATTATTTCCTGTATTATTATCATAACTAAATTGGGTTGGCGTAGTTGTAGTTGAAGTCAAGGTACTTAAATCCGCACCATTAATACCAAACCATTCATAATCATAAGCCGTAACACCAACTGGGCCAAAGGTAAGCGTCCCATTAGAACAAACTTCCTCTTCTCGATCAAACACATTATTGAGTTTAGCATCCAGTAAAAATGTCTCATCTTCTCCACAAGCACAGGTCGTTTCTGGATTGATAACGGCTAATAAATTACAAACTCCAGCAGCCGATGCTATTATAGTATCTGTTAGTGTAACAGTTTGATAGCCAGATATATTAACAGGAAAATAAGATGTTCCTAGTTTAGTATCGCCACTAGAAAAACGACCATCTCCATCATCGTCACTATATATTTCGACTGATACTCCAGTTGTTGCAGATAAATCAAAACCTGTTATATTTTCCAAACCTACTGAATAAATTAGTTCTGACGTTGTCGCGGTTAATGGTGTACTTTGTACCTCTTGCCAAGTAATCAAATAACTTGGTTTTTCGATAGTAATATTCTTAGTTGTTTCAGAAGAAAGCATACGTACATTACAAGAAGTTGCACCACAAGCTCCAGTTTGTGAACTAAAAGCTTGTACTGTCAAATCATAACTTTTACAATCTTGTCCTATATCAAAAGCTTCCACATCAATCGTAAATCTAGTAGAAGCTCCTCCTTGTGTTCCATCTACTAGATCCATATAAATGATTTGCTCTCCATTAATAGTTTCAATATAAGGAGCGGTATTCGTTGCATTTGAAATAGGCGTATAAGAATTAGGCACATAGCGCATACCTTCGGGAAGAATAACTCTAATCGAATCATTCGCTCCAATTGTTCGACTAGATGATGCTAAATTCATACTAATATCCAGTGTTGTACTTTCTTCTGTACAAGCATTCAATTCCAAATCTTGGAGTGATATATTAGAAGTAAAAGGCGTTGAAGTCCCTGTAATAAAATGTTGTGGTGCTGGAGATACTCGATAATTGGCAAATTTCCCACAAGGATCAAAAGCATAAGATAAAAATCGAACTCGGCTACCAGACGTATAATTACATTCGGTTTTGGCTTGAAACTTAACTTTTACAACATTTTTACCAATCTGAATTGTCCCAGGCAAACCAGTTGATGCCAAAGTAGGATGTAGATCAGATACTTTTATTCTATACTTCGTACCTCCTATATTTGTAGGATCAATAGTAGAGGTATAACTTCCTGAAACAGGATAAAGAACTTCCATTGTTCCAGGCATATAGCTCATTTTATCTGGCATTTTAAATAGTAAGTTTATATTCTCCAATGCCCCCAAATCAGCAGAAGATAATGTTACTTCATATTCCTGAATATCACATAAATCACTGGTAGTAGTAGAAAGTGGTTTTGAAATCACCATTCCTAATTCTGATTCTATTGGTAATAAATAAACTTTTTTACTTTCAGCACATTGTGCTTCTTCTAATGAAGTTG
>CAKZLL010000473.1 GCA_937125475.1 uncultured Saprospiraceae bacterium
CAAAATATATTTTTCCCATGTTGATGTATTCGATAGAAATTGAAAGTTTCTTAATTTGACTAGGACACTGCAAAATTCAGCATTTTCATTTAAAACAAAAAACCATTTCGATAGAGTAATTCTTTTTCTATCGAAATGGTTTTTATTTATAAAAAAAAAGTCAAATTATTACTTTATTTCACTATCGTTACTTTAAGCATGTTAGTTTTTTGATGTGCTTCAATCGGCATACTTCCCGTATTAATAATCACATCGCCAACATCAAGTAACCCCTGTGTTTTCAAAATACTATGCACATCAGCAATTGTATCGTCGGTAGAAGTATAGCTGTCGTAAAATTTACCACGGATTCCCCAAACTAGATTCAACGTCCCTAAAATCTCTCGATTATTAGAGAAAATATAAATTTTACAATTTGGACGACAACTCGATACCCTGAAACCAGTATAACCCGAAGAAGTCATTCCAATAATCATTTTGGCATCAACTTCTTTAGCTATTTTACAAGCATTATAACAAATCGCATCTGATAAGAAAGAAGATGAATCTTTTTTAGGAATTAATCCTTTATGATAAATATCTGCTTGCTGTTCAGCCGCATCAATAATACGTCCCATTGCTTCGACTACACGGATCGGGTGACGACCAACTGAAGTTTCGCCACTCAACATCACCGCGTCAGTACCATCAAAAACTGCATTTGCTACATCCGTTACTTCCGCTCTAGTCGGGCTAGGATTAGTGATCATACTATCCATCATTTGTGTAGCAACGATAACAGGACGACCATACTTAATACATTTCTGTACGATTTGTTTCTGAATAACAGGCAATTGTTCTATCGGAACTTCCACACCCAAATCACCACGGGCGACCATCACACCATCAGATGCTTGAATGATTTCATCAAGAAATTGAATAGCTTCTGGCTTTTCAATTTTAGAAATTAGACGAGCAGAATGATCAACTGCTTTTACTCTTTTGCGCAAATCGTGCATATCATCTGCATGACGGACAAAAGATAAAGCGATCCAACTGACTTTTTGTGTTAAAATATATGCTAAATCTTTTTCGTCCTTCTCAGTTAAGGAAGGCAAAGAAATTTTAGTATCAGGAAGATTAACCCCTTTATTAGATGACAATTTATCGCCAAAAAGTACTTTTAACTTAACAGCATCTTTTCCGTTACTTTCAACAACTTCGAGTTCTACCTTTCCATCATCGACTAATACTTTTTCTCCAGGAGAAACATCTTTCGCGAATCTATCATAACTCATGTAGATTCTTTCGGCTGTTCCAAGACAAGGTTCATTCGTGAATGTCAAAATCTGACCTTCTTCAAGATCTAAATGATTATTTGAAATTTTTCCAACACGAAGTTTTGGCCCTTGAAGATCCGCCAAAAGTCCTAGATTCACATTGTGAACTTGATTGATTCTATGAATATTATCAATTACTTTTTGATGATCTTCATGTGTCCCATGTGAGAAATTTAAGCGAAATACATCAACGCCTGCTTTCGCAAGTCCGAGTAGCATATCGTAACTACTAGAGGCAGGCCCAATAGTAGCAACAATTTTAGTATTATTAAAATGTCCAAGTTGCATAAGGTAAAAGTTGGTTTCCTAAAAAAGTCATTAAGTGTGTAAAACACACTAAGGTAAGCATTAAGAGTTGCTTTTTTTAATATTATTCTCTAAGGTACAGATATTTAATATTTAGACCGATTAATTATAGCTTATTTTTTAAACTAAGTAAAGCAATTACGCTAACTTTACTAAACACAATTAATAGCAGAAAGGCAAGATATGATATATTCTATTCAACAAATATTTGAGATCACAGGCGGACAATGGCTAAATGATAATGTATATCAAGCTCATATTCAGCACTTATTATACGATAGTCGCTTACTCGTTCAGCCTCAGAATACCTTATTTTTTGCTTTGAGTAGCCAGCGCAATGATGGGTATAAATACATAGAAACACTTTATCAAAAAGGTGTGCGGAATTTTATTGTACAAAAAGAACTTCAATCCTCGCTTTATCCAAAGGCGAATTTTATTTTGGTTAAAAATGCTTTAACAGCGTTGCAAAGTATAGCGAAATTTCACAAAAGCAGATTTCAAATTCCGACGATTTCCATCACAGGAAGCAATGGCAAAACGATTGTCAAGGAATGGCTTTATCAACTATTGTGTCCCAATTATGAGATCGTTCGCAGCCCCAAAAGTTATAATTCTCAAATTGGTGTGCCAATGTCAATTTGGCAAATGAATCAAAGACACAATCTTGCAATTATTGAAGCTGGAATTTCTACTAAAAATGAAATGGCAATATTAGCTTCGATTATTAATAGTCAGATTGGTATTTTTACGAATATTGGAGATGCACATAATGACGGTTTTTTGTCTATTGAAGAAAAAGTCCGAGAGAAAAGCAGCTTATTTGAACAAGCAAAAACCATTATTTATTGTAAAGATTATCCTGTTATTGATACAGTCTTGAATGATTTCAAAAATAAGGAATTATTTTCATGGTCTAAAGGTAAGGATGCAATACTACATAGTATTTTAATAGAAAAAAAAGACGCTCAAACTCAAATCAAAGGCATTTTTCAAAATAAAGAAATTGAAATCACAATTCCTTTTATTGATGAAGCTTCTATTGAAAATGCTATTCATTGTTGGGCAACGGCTTTAGTTTTAGGTATTGATAATCAAATTATTGCGCCTCGTTTTCTTCAACTCAATCCTGTTGCCTTGCGACTAGAATTAGTTTCTGCTATTAATAATTGTATCATGATTAATGATAGTTATAGCGCAGATTTAAATTCTCTAACAATCGCGCTTAACTTCTTACAACAACAAACCACACATTCTAAAAATACGGTTATTTTATCTGATTTTCTACAAAATTCTACGAGTTCGAATCAACTATATCAAGAAATTGCCCAGCTACTTATTCAAAAAAATATTACCAAATTTATCGCAATTGGTTCGCAAATTCAGCAAATAAAAACGAGTTTACCTAATACAATTAATGTACAATGCTTTCCAACAACTACTGATTTTTTAAAACAAATGAAAACCACCGATTTCCAAAATGAAACAATTTTAGTAAAAGGTGCACGCAAGTTTCGGTTTGAAAAAATAGCACATAGATTAGCTCAAAAAATCCATCAAACTACTTTGGAAATCAATCTAAATGCCCTTATTCATAATTTGAATATTTATAAAAATCAACTTCTACCAAGCACCAAAATCATGGTCATGGTGAAGGCTTCCGCTTATGGAAGTGGCAGTAGTGAGGTAGCAAAATTGCTTGAATTCAACCGTGTTGACTACCTTGCAGTAGCTTACTCTGATGAAGGTGTAGAGCTGAGAAAAAGTGGTGTAACGCTTCCGATTTTGGTATTAAATCCAGAACCTGCTAGTTTCGATTTGCTTATTCGTTATCAACTTGAACCAGAAATTTATAGCTTTTCTTTATTAAAAATATTTCGGGAAGCGTTAGAAACCTTCGAGTTTTCTACACCTTATCCTATTCATATCAAAGTCAATACGGGGATGAATCGCTTAGGTTTTGAAGTTGATGAGGTTCATCGTTTAGGAGAGGAAATTGTCATGGATCAGAGTATTAAAGTTGAATCCGTTTTTTCTCATTTGGCAGGGAGTGATGCCGCTCAATTCGATGATTTTACACATTTGCAAGCGCAACGCTATCAGGTTTTTTATGATATTTTTACTAAAAAAATAGGGCAAAAACCGATTCGTCATATTTTAAATTCGGCTGGAATTGTCCGATTTTCAGCCTATCAAATGGATATGGTTCGGCTTGGTGTTGGAATTTATGGAATTGATGGAAGTGCTATTTTGCAAGATCAATTACAAACTGTTAGCACGTTAAAAGCAACGATTTCCCAAATCAAAGACATTCATCCCAATGAGACAATTGGGTATAATAGAAGTGGAAAAACGAATCGTTTAATGCGTTCTGCAACCATCAGTATTGGATATGCTGATGGTTTAATGCGGCATGCAGGAAATGGGCAAACACAGGTTTTGATCAAAAATAAATTGGCTCCAATTGTTGGAAATGTTTGTATGGATATGTCTATGGTTGACGTGACGAATATACCAGCCACACAAGAAGGAGACGAAGTAATTATTTTTGGTGTAAATAAGGATATTAATGAATTAGCAAAACAACTTGGTACAATTCCGTATGAAATTTTCACCAATATTTCTGGACGAGTGAAGCGCGTTTATTTTCAAGAATAAGTTAAAATGGTTCATTGACAATTTTTGCCCTTTATTCCAATGTGGGCTTGCCCCATTGTTCTAACTCTTTGAAAAACAACGGG
>CAKZLL010000474.1 GCA_937125475.1 uncultured Saprospiraceae bacterium
TAGCATCGAAAAGTGCATACGAGGCATACCATCAACAATTTAGAGGCTATGGTTTAGGCTGGAGTATTGAAGATTTTCATGGCATTAAAAAATTAGGTCATGGTGGTGGGATTTTAGGTATGGTCTCTCAGGTGACCTTACTACCAGAAAAAAACCTAGGTATCGGACGCTTTCAAAACGTCTGAGACCTAAATTTCTACGATTGCTTAAATAATCACATTAATTCTATCTTACTAAAGTATAACGACTTCCAGGAAGGGTTTTGATCACTCCTTTGAATTCCATTTCCAATAATTTAGGCGCTAATTGACTCGTTGAGGATTTCAAAAGATGAACTATTTTATCAATACCGATTGTTTCGTGTTCTTTTAAAATTGCTACGATTTTTCGTTCACCCTCTGTTAAATTGACAAATATTTTGCGCTGCACATTTTTTTGCTCGCCATCCAATTTATCCCATCGCATGATATAACCAATATCTGCCGCGCTTTCAATCAATGCCGCTTTATGTGTTTTTATTAAAAAATTACAACCAACAGAATATTCATCATCTAATCTTCCTGGAACGGCAAATACATCTTTATTATAATTATTAGCGATTTGAGCCGTAATTATCGAACCGCCAGATCGTTTCGTTTCGACTACAATAACCGCATCACTCATTCCAGCAATAATTCGATTTCGCATTGGGAAATTGTTTTTATCTGGCGTTGTCCCGCTCGGAAACTCCGTTAATAAACTTCCATTTTCAAGCATTTTTTGCGCGATAGATTTGTGCTGATGCGGATACATACGATCCAAACCATGCCCCAAAACCCCAATCGTCGGAATATTTAATTGAACACATTTCGTATGGGCAGTTACATCAATTCCATACGCCAAACCACTGTTAATCGTTACATCATATTCCGCTAAGCCAGCGACTAATTCCTCACAAATTGCTCGTCCTCTAGGTGTTGCCTTTCGCGTTCCGACTATCGCAACCGTTCGAGGTGGATTTAGAGTAGCATTCCCTTTCTGGAACAAAACCAAGGGCGAATCGTTATGATATGTCAATCTTTCTGGATAAGATTTCTCTAAATAAGTGTGGGCTTGAATTTGATTTTTTTCTATAAAAGTGAGCTCTTTTTCTACTTTTGAAAAGTCTTTGAATGACATGATATTATCCGCAACTCGTTGTCCTACGCCTGGAGTGCGTAATAGGCGTTGGCGAGAAGCCTTGAATACTTCCTCTGCTCCGCCGCAATGGCTCACTAATTCTTTGGCAGTAACCGCACCAACTAATTTGACTTTAGTTAATGCCATGAAGTAAAGTAAATCAGACATGTGTTTTTTGATTTAAAATACAATTTCTAATAAAACCGCGCACACTCGTTAATTCTCAATTCTCAACTCTCAACTACATAAAGCACCTTTTCACATCAGCAATTTTCTCTATTTTCTGACCTGTTGTAAATGCTTCGATCAAATGATTTGCCCAATAAGGGGCAATTGATGCGCCTTTTGTTCCCATTCCATTAAAAATAGCGATGTGTTTAAATTCTGGATGAACGCCAATTAATGGGCGACGATCCAAAACTGTTGGGCGAATTGCGGCTTGATGTTTAACGATTTCAAAAGGGAGTTTTAGAACTTTTTTAATTTTATAAATCAGCGATTCGCGCCCTTTTTCGGATGGAAGTTCATCATCAAATTCTAATGCATAATTAGAGCCGACCCAAAATTCTTCATTGCCTAATGGAATAAAGAAAACGCCTTGTTTCATTATTTTAGCTGCATCAAAATTCGGAATATGAATAATTAACACCTCGCCTTTATTTCCGATAACGGGCAATTGATTGAAATAAGGGTTATTTTTAATTCCAATTCCCTCACAAAAAATAATTTTTTCTGCTTTGATATCCTTATAAATTACGCCATTTTCTTGCGCTTCTATTGCTGAATAATCGAAAGGTTCATTTTGATATATTTCCTTTTTTATTAAAAAATTGGCGAACGCCTCCAACAATTCAGCTACTCGGACTTGACCGCCTCCAGTCACTTCTCCATAACCACCACCGACGGGATGAATATTATCTTTATAATTTCCTAAATCCAAGCTATCCATCATAAACGCTTGATAGATTTCCATAGAACTCCGCACCATCCAGTTATTTTCCTGTTCATGGTTTTTTAAAGCTCGGATTATATTTTTTTGATAAAAAAATGGCATAGAAAGCCACTCAGAAAGTTCTTGATAAGTTGCTTCCGCAAAAGGTAATAACTCGTCGATCATCCATGTTTTGACAAATTTTCGTCCTGTAATTGGATTAATCAAACCCGCCGAAATTTTCGATGCGGTTTGAGGATGATCTTCATTAATGACCCATATTTTTTTATTGGCTTTTAAAGCGAAAAAACTCACCATCGTGCCTGCGATACCTTGCCCTACGATAATATAATCAACGTTCTTCATTAATTTTGGTGTGCTTTTTTGAAATAATTCACGAAGTTACTATTGAAAATCGAAAGATCGGTCGTTTTTCAATAATTAAAAGAATTATTATTTATTCTTTCCTTGTTTGATCAAGCCTTACTATTTTCAATTCAATCATTATGGGCTGGTACAACAGCTATTTTTCCTGTTCTCCAACTATTCAAAAATTCGCGAACTGCCGTGAAAGAAACCACTCGATCTTTAAAATGTTGAATAGCCGCTTTTATCTCTTTCTCGCTGGCTTCCATATGATTAAGAATATTCATCAAGTGCATTTTCATATGTCCTTTCTGAATTCCGACCGTGACCAAAGACTTCACTGCAGCAAAATTTTGAGCCAAACCGACTGTTGCAATAATACTCATTAACTCTTCTGCCTTTGGATTTCCAAGCATTTCGAGCGAGCGTTTTGCCAAAGGATGCAAAGAAGTCAAGCCGCCAACCGTACCGACCGCCATCGGAATATCTAACCAAAATTCAAAAATTCCATCTTCAATTTTAGTTTTTGATAAGCTTCGATATTGTCCGTCTCTTGCCGCGTAAGTGTGTCCACACGCTTCGATTGCTCTAAAATCATTCGCAGTTGCGAGGATTACCGCGTCAATTCCGTTAAAAATTCCTTTGTTGTGAGTTGTTGCTCGATGAGGATCAAGGTTAGCGATTTTGACCGCTTTATCAAATTTATAAGCAAAAGTCGCGGCATCTGTTTTACCACCATCGAATGTGCCAAGATCTTCAATTTTACATTTTACAGAAGCTCGAACAAGACAATCAGGCGTGTAATTCGATAGAATTGCCATGATAATACTCGCTTCTTTCTCAGTGCCTTCGAGATCAGGATGATTTTGTAAAAAGTTCTTAAAGATGCGTCCGAACTCTTCCAAAACAGAATTAATAAAATTTGCACCCATCGAGTCGCAAGTTTCAAATTCGGTTTTGATCTGATAGTAATCCGCTTCTAAATGCGTCATATCAAGGAGGTCAATTTTTAAAATTCCACCTCCTCGTTTGCGCATATTTTTAGTAATATGATCCGTATCACTTCTCAAAATCGGCTTTAGCTCTTGAAAAATGGCTTTCAATTTCGTGCTATCTCCTTTCCAAACAAAATGAACTTGTCCAATTTTGGTCGTTCCGATGATTTCAGCTTTGAAGCCTCCTCGTTTTGCCCAAAACTTTCCTGCACTCGAAGCCGCAGCTACTACCGAACTTTCTTCGATGACCATTGGAATGCAATATTCCTTATCATTAATAATGAAATTAGGCGCGACACCAAACGGCATATAATAATTACTCAACGTATTTTCACTAAAATCGTCAAAAATTCGTTGTTGTTGATCGTTCTGATGCCAGAAACTCATCAATTCACGCGTGACCAATTCAGGATCTCTGAAAAAATTTTCAACGACCCATCGTAATTTTTTTCTTTTGGATAGCTTCGAGAAGCCAGAAATGGATTTCATTTCTTTGAAATTTTTGTTAGTGTTGGCTAAAATTAATTGCTAGACAATTAATTCTAGCGTCTATTTTTACAAAAATAATGCTTATTTTCTTAATCGCAAGTAGGCATTACAGAGTTCTAAGCCTTCAATTTGTGATTTCACGTAATTGTGAAGCGATTCATAATCTCCTCGTGCGTGCTTTAGAAAAGCCGAAGCTTGTCCATAAACACAAGAAGTATTAAGCTTTTGGGTCAAATAATAACCATCCAAAAAACTCCGAACACCGCCAGAAATAATAACTTGTTGGCACTGCGCTTCATTCCCTAATTCGCCCAAAATTCGATTGGTAATATTAACCATATCCTCTGCGCTATGACCGATCAGAGCCAGTTGACTATATATTTCTTGCTTAATTGGATTACTTCTTAACAATTCTAACCTTGCAAAGTTAGTACCGCCATTTGCCGCAAAATCAACTGCTTCGAGTGGCAATTGCAATAAGGCTTTCATACTTTCATAACCAAAACCCTGTCCTACTTCTTTCACAATTATTTTTAAATCCAATTGATCCAAAAGCCGCTCTATTGTCTGTAAAGGCGGATATAAAAAAACATCGCCTTCAGGTTGAAGCCATTCTTGAAAAGGGTTAACATGAATAATCAAGCCATCCGCGCGAAGCTTATCAACCAAATCCTGAATAATATGTGTATGATTTTTATCAAGTAATTGTTCGAGTTGTGCAATACCTAGATTAGCGTAAAGCGGCTGATCACCGATTTGATCCCGAACATCAAAATCTTTCAAAAATTCATCGGAATACAATAAAGATCGGCAAGAACCTAAGCCCATTCCCATTCCAAAATCATGGCAAGCTTTCGCCAAATTATGATTGATCGTGCGTGCTAATCCCGTTCCGCCTGTCATACTCGACACCCAAACAGGTGCTTTCATGTTTTTGCCTAAAAATTGAAAATTAGGCAGAGAATTACTCGTTGGATGTGCTGCAAGAAGTGGTTCATAATAAAACCGAGGATCTATTTCATTGGAGGCTATTTGAGATTGAAACGCTAATTCGATGTGATCTTTTTTGCGAGATTCCGCGTTTTCGTCTTCTCGAGCAAACATCCTTTGGATGTCATCTGGCTGTGGATCTTTTTTCATATTCGATTCATTTATCCTATCGAAACAAAGGTGTTTTATAAAAGTTTAACGTTGTTTAATTGTTATTAGTATTTTTTAAACAAAATGCTTCAACATGATGACTTCTTGCTTTCCTAAGAAGCGATATTTGCCACGAGGCAGATCTTTTTTGGTCAAACCGCCATAATATACTCGATCTAGTCTCAGTACTTCATACCCTAAATGTGCAAAAATACGTCGAACAATCCTATTTTTACCAATATGTAATTCAATTCCAATTTCCTTTTTTTTGCCATCCAGATAACCTACTTTATCTACTAATGCTTTACCGTCTTCTAATTCCAAACCTCTCGCAATTGAATTTAAATGTGCCAATGTAACAGGTTGACTTAAACTAACGTGATATATTTTTTTGACTTTATGGCTCGGATGTGATAGTTTTTTAGCCAAATCTCCATCATTCGTAATGAGGAGCAATCCAGTCGTATATCGATCTAATCTTCCAACTGGAAAAACACGTTCGCTACAAGCTTTATCCACAATATCTAAAACCGTTTTTCTACCTTGCGGGTCATTTGCGGTTGTGATCGTATTTTTGGGTTTATTTAGCAAAATATATACTTTGTTTGTTTCAGGTTTAATTATTTCCCCTTTGAAACGCACTACATCGTCAGGCTGAACACGATACCCCATTTCTAAAACGACTTCCTCATTGACACTTACATTTCCTTCTTTTATCAACTCATCGGCTTTCCGCCTTGAGGCAATTCCAGCATTAGCAACGTACTTATTTAAACGGGGATTCGGGTTAACGACTGGCGTTTCAGCCGTTTTTTTAGGTGCTGTTGTTTTAAAAAAATCCGATGTATTAGATTTTCGATTTGTTTTATTTCTATTATTGGGTTTATTTCTATTATTATTCTTTTTCATAGTTTGTTGTTGCTGATAATTAAAATTCGAATTGCGAATATACCTTATTTTTTTCGCTCTGTAACATAATTCACAATCGCTTTAATTGAATTTTTCACATCACTTTCTGGCAGATGCTCCAACAATTGAAACGCTTCATCTCTATATTTATACATAGCTTTTTCGGCATATTCTATACCACCACTTTTATTGACATACCGAATCACTTCTGCGACTTTATCTTTTTCTTCGTTGTGCCTTTTAATAATATTAATAATTCGCCTTTTATCTTTTTTAGTCGCATTATTAAGCGCATAAATAAGCGGCAAAGTCATTTTCTTTTCTTTAATATCAATGCCTAATGGCTTACCTACATCATGTGTACCAAAATCAAAAAGATCGTCTTTGATTTGAAAAGCGATACCAATTTTTTCACCAAATTGATACATTAGATCAATATCAGCTTGATTTTTAGTGACCGAAGACACACCTGCAGCACAACACGAAGCGAACAAAGAAGCTGTTTTTCTACGAATAATATCATAATAAATATCTTCTTTGATATCCAAACGACGCGCTTTTTCTAATTGCAATAATTCCCCTTCGCTCATTTCTTTAATCGCAACATTGAGGATTTTTAGCAATTTAAATTCATCGTTATCTAAGGCGAGCATCAAACCACGAGATAGCAAATAATCCCCAACTAAAACCGCAATTTTGTTTTTCCAAAGGGCATTAATCGAAAAAAAGCCCCTGCGCTCATTAGAATCATCTACTACATCATCATGAACGAGCGTTCCTGTGTGTAACAATTCAACGAGAGAAGCGGCATTATAAGTCGAATCATTGATTGTGCCGAAGAGTTTTGCACTAAAAAAAGTCAGCATTGGACGCATTTGTTTTCCTTTTCGTTGTACAATATAGTACGTAATTTTGTCCAACAATGCGACATTGCTACTCATCGTTTCTTTGAATCGTTTCTCAAAAACTTTCAATTCTTCTTGGATGGGCTTTTTGATTTTCGATAAAGCTTTGCTCATACCATTTATTTCTTTTATCCTAACTTTGTAGGTTGTAAAAAACTGCGAGGTTTGAAAAGAGAATCTTTGTTTTTTAATCCCTAGCATTAAAATTAATGCTAGTTAAAGTAAATTTTCAGAACTTTCAAACTTTTCTGAAAATAGAACACCTTAAAAATATAAATGTTGTCAAAGTCTTCTATCATTTAAATTGAAAGTTGAGAATGATTCACAACTCTCAACTAACTAATCCTACTCCATCCTTTATAGCCATCTTTTCGGCTGAGTAAATATTCTTTAATTGGTAGATGCTCTGATCGTTCGAGTTTTAGATC
Source organism: uncultured Saprospiraceae bacterium (assembly GCA_937125475.1). GTDB lineage: Bacteria > Bacteroidota > Bacteroidia > Chitinophagales > Saprospiraceae > CAKZLL01. Next base: position 7,322 of record CAKZLL010000474.1, read on the forward strand.
ATCTTCTACAATTCTATGAGCAATTTCGCGAGCAACTTTTAGAATTTTATGATCTTTTAGCAAATCAGCTAATTTGAAATGCAGCAAACCGCTTTGTTGTGTTCCTGCAATATTACCTGGTCCACGTAATTTCATATCTTCTTCTGCAATTTTAAAACCATCATTCGTGTCACACATCGTCTTGATTCGGTGACGGCTTTCGGTCGATAATTTAAAGCTACTCATCAAAATACAAAATGCTTCTCCGCCTCCGCGCCCTACTCGTCCGCGTAACTGATGCAATTGCGCCAAGCCGAATCGTTCTGTATTTTCAATAATCATTAAGGTCGCATTTGGTACATTCACCCCGACCTCAATCACCGTTGTCGCGACCATAATATGGGTTTCATGCTTAGCAAAACGCTGCATTTCAAATTCCTTATCTTTTGGTTTCATTCGACCATGAACAATACTAATTTGATATTCGGGTATCGGAAATTCGCGCGAAATGGATTCATAGCCTTCCATCAGATTATTTAAATCCAGCGTTTCCGATTCTTCTATCAAAGGATAAACGATATAAACCTGATGTCCTTTTTTGATTTGCTCGCGCATAAAACCAAATACACGTAGGCGATGTGCATCCGTTTTATGCATAGTTTTGACAGGTTTTCGCCCAGGAGGCATTTCGTCAATCACTGAAACATCCAAATCTCCGTAAGCCGTCATAGCAAGCGTTCGTGGAATTGGTGTAGCGGTCATGACCAAAATATGAGGTGGATAAGGGCTTGATTTTTTCCACAATTTAGCGCGTTGAGCCACTCCAAAACGATGTTGTTCATCAATAATTGCTAATCCTAGGTTTTTAAAAATAATCGGATCTTCGATTAAAGCGTGTGTGCCGATTAAGATTTTGGTTTCGCCAGAAGCTAATTCAGCTAATATTTTTCCTCGTTTTTTCTTTCCTTTTACACTTCCCGAAAGAAACTCGACCTTGATATCAAGCCCTTCTAGATCTTTTGTTACATTATTAAAATGCTGTTTCGCGAGGATTTCCGTCGGTGCCATAAGGCAAGCTTGAAAGCCATTATCAATCGCCATGAGCATCGTCATTAAGGCACAAATCGTCTTGCCACTTCCTACATCTCCTTGCAAAAGACGATTCATATGACGATTGGTTCTCACATCCTGCCTAATTTCTTTGATGACGCGTTTTTGTGCATTTGTGAGTTCGAAAGGCAATTTTTTATAAAAACCATTAAACGCATCCCCAATTCTTCGGAAATGATAGCCTTTGAACGTTTCTTTTCGAACGCCTCTCGTTTGGAGGAGTTTTAATTGTAAGAAAAAGAGTTCTTCAAATTTTAAGCGATTGCTGGCAAGGCGCAGTGTTTTTTGATTAGATGGAAAATGAATTTGGCGCAAAGCCTCATAACGATTAGGCAATTTGAGCTTGGTTCTAATATATTCGGGCAAATTTTCTTTAATGTCCGTTGGTTTGATTCTACTCAGCAGTAATTTTTGAATTTTGCGAATACCTTTTGCATCCAAATGTTTAGCTTTCATTTTTTCGGTAGACCGATAAACTGGCTCTAAAAAAGCGGCTTCTTGTGTGTTTTCAGCCGAAACTATTTCAATTTCAGGGTGAGGAATACTGATATAACTTTTAAAAAAATTAGGCTTACCATAAACCACATATTCGCTTCCGATTTGCAATTGTTTTTCAATAAAACGAATGCCTTTAAACCAAACTAAATCAATCGCGCCTGAAGGATCACGCAATCGGGCAACTAGGCGTTTTTTTCTGCCTTCACCTGTTGTTTCCAATCGTCTAAGCACGCCTTTCAGTTGGATATTTTCTGTTTCTTCATCAATATCCGCAATGCGATGAAATTGAGTTTTATCAACATATCGGAAAGGGAAATGCATCAAAAAATCCTCAAAAGTATGAATACCTAATTCCTTTTTAAGAATATCGGCTCGGAAAGGACCAACGCCTTTCATGTATTCAATAGGGGATTTTAAAATGTTTTGTTCTGCCATTTGTAACTGGTTTGGTTACAAATTTAGTGGTTTTTAGTTAAATAGTGCTATTTTATCTAAAAAAAGAGGACTTCCAATTAGAGAAGCCCATCCAATATAATTATGTTAATTATAAACCGTATTGCAAGATTAAGTATAAATAAAAACTGTGTGATGGATTAAGCTAATTTTTCCAGATCAAAAACATACTTTAAAGTAAAGCATAATCTAAAAATAACACCCTAACTAATTCATTATCAAACAATTAAAATCATAAATACACACTATTTATTTAAACTATGCTTAAAACCAAAAATATAGTAAACGATTTGTTCACACACTATTTATTTACTTACATTTGTGTCATAATTTTAATACAACTTCTTGATTATTAACAAATAAAATAATAATAAAGCACATCATTTATTTATCAAAACGTTTCATAGAGTATATCGTTAGGTAAAAGCGTTTGATCTAGAAGAATGGAAAGGGCTGATCCATTTTATTAAGATATTAAAAAAAAACTCGCTCGGTGCAAAGTGAAAAAATTCTTCGTTATTTATACTCGCTAGAAGAATATAAAAATGATGAAGTGCCCCACATTCAAAAAGTCAAAGGCATACTTTTTGAAAAAAACAATAATAATGTCAATAAAACACAATTTGCCAATAAAATCCGCTACTTAATTAATTTCATAGAATCGTATGCCATTCATATTCTACTCTTTTTACAAAAAAATAAGGCTCGCTTTAAAAGCGAGCCTCATAGCTGTATTTATTTGTTTACTTATTTACTCAAAATTAGAATTAGTATAATGGTATTAATTATTTTCTAAAGTCTCTTACTTTTGAAGGTTTTACTTCTTTTTCATTAAAAATGAATGTATCATTTTTCAAATTAGCATTCTTACGGAAATTATTGATTTTTATAGTATATCCAATGTCTTCCGTTTCCAAAGCTTCGATTTTATTAATATTATAATTTGACTTATTAATATGAACAATGATTTTTTGGTAAGGACAATCATTATTATGTGCTGAAAATTGCACTACATATTCTGTCGCGTTATTTTTTAGAAATTCAACAACACAGTACTTTTGATATTTCTGCAACAACATTGCAGGATAACAAAAGAAATTCTGATCATTGGTAGAAGCATTGGTAATTTGTAGGCTTTGACTTCCTTTCAAGTAAACCCACAACGTTTCACTATTAGAAACAATGTCTTCTTCATTAGTTTGCAAACGGTATTGATTACCTTTTACAAATGCTTTGCCTGTTTTTTTGTGTGAGAAATTACCATCTTTAATGGTAATATCAATGTCCATTGCTAAAGATGCATACGAAGCATATTTTTTATATACTGTATTCAAAACTTTAACTGCTCGGGTACTTGTTGCTTCTTCTT
>CAKZLL010000475.1 GCA_937125475.1 uncultured Saprospiraceae bacterium
GCCCAAACCAGGGGCGCTAACCGGACTGCGCGACGCCCCGAAAATTATATTATTTAGAAAAAGTAGATCATTACTTTTTAATAATCTTTTAAGTAGTAGAGACGACTGGATTCGAACCAGTGACCCCTGCCCTGTCAAGGCAGTGCTCTAAACCAACTGAGCTACGCCTCCTTTTTGCGGCATCGCTGCCAAATGGAATTAGATTTATACTTTTTTAAATCTACATAAAAAAAGTGAATGAAATTAAATCATCCACCTTCTCTTATGGTCGGGGCGGCAGGATTCGAACCTGCGACCCCCTGGTCCCAAACCAGGTGCGCTAACCGGACTGCGCTACGCCCCGAAAATTCCATATTTAAAGCTTGCGGAGAGAGCGGGATTCGAACCCGCGGTACCGATGTATCAGTACGTCAGTTTAGCAAACTGGTGGATTAAGCCACTCTCCCATCCCTCCTCTTGCGTGTTGAGCGGTGCAAATATACCGCCTTTTTTTAATCCTCCAAACTCTTTTGGAGTTTTTTTTTAATTTTTTTTTATCCTTATTTTTAATGGCTTGACTATCAATGAAATAGATCTTCTCAAGCAAGAATATATTTTTAACTGAAAAAAAATTAAAAAAGTTTCAACAACTCTATTTTTTAATTTAAAATAATTTTTTTTTGAAAAATTATCCGTGTAAGCTTAGTTTTATCTTTTTTTCTAAATCTGCAACAGTTGATTTAAAAGTATCATCTGTATCCATCATATCTTGAACAGCTCTACAAGAGTAAATAACTGTACTGTGATCTCGACCTCCAAAATTCTGACCAATGACCTTTAAAGACTTATTTGTTAGGTTCTTGGCTAAATACATAGATAATTGACGAGCGATGACTACGGAGCGTTTACGCGTCTTACCTTGCAGTTTATCCACTGGTATTTCATAATAATTCGCTACGAGCTTCTGAATCAGTTCTACGGTGATTTCTTTTGATATTTCACTCACAAAATGTTTAATCACTTCTTTTGCCAATTGAATATCAATATCTCTTTTATTCAAAGAAGATTGAGCAATCAAAGAAACTAATGCGCCTTCTAATTCCCTAATATTACTTTTTATATTAAAAGAAATAAATTCTGCGACTTCATTCGAGATCACAACGCCATCTTTTTGCATTTTATTCCGAACGATTGCTATTCTAGTTTCTAGTGCTGGTACTTGCAAGTCTGCGGTTAAACCCCATTTAAAACGAGACAATAAACGCTCTTGCATACCATCTAAATCCTTAGGCGGTCGATCTGAAGTCAAAATAAGCTGCTTGCCATTTTGATGCAGTTGATTAAAGATATGGAAGAAAATCTCTTGTGTTTTGTTCTTATTGGCTAAAAACTGTATATCATCCACAATTAAAACATCAACTAATTGATAAAAGTTGACGAATTCATTAGCGGCATTATTTTTTAAAGATTCAATGAACTGATTCGTGAATTTTTCGGAAGAAACATACAAAACGACCTTGTTACTAGAATTAGCAACAACTTCATTACCGATAGCTTGCGCCAAATGTGTTTTGCCTAGTCCTGTATTTCCAAAAATCACTAACGGATTGAAAGACGTACCTCCTGGGCGTTTTGCGACAGCTAAACCAGCCGAACGAGCTAATCGGTTACAATCTCCTTCAATATAATTAGAAAAAAGATTATGTGGATTAAGTTGCGGATCGATTTGAGGCTTTCTAATCCCTGGAATCACAAAAGGATTAGTTATTTGTTTTTTAGAAGATTTAGTAGAATTAAACGTTTTTTTCTTCTCTCCAGTCGTTGGACGGAAAGAATTTTGAACGTCCTTATTATTTTCTTCATTAGAGCGTTGAGCCATTAAAATTTGATACTCCAAGCGACCGTTTGGGCCTAATTCTTGGCGAATTGTCATTTTAAGAATAGCAACATAATGCTCTTCCAACCATTCATAAAAAAACTTATTAGGAACTTGAATGGTCAAGATATGTTTGTTTAAGCGAACAGGCTTGATCGGCTCAAACCATGTTTTATAGCTTTGCTCATTTACGTTTTTGTAAATGCTTTTTAAACAATTCCTCCAAACTTGTTCGTGGTCTTTAGTCATTTAGTTAACAATTATTTAAATTTCGTAATCTTCCATTTGATTGAATATTCTCGAAATTTTTTTTAGTTTCTTATTGAATGAAATCGCTTAATTATGAGCGTTTTATGTTTAATCTATTTTAGACTTATTTTTATCCAAAAAGTCAATTTCTTTACGCTAAAAAACATTACTTTCACTTTGATGGAGAATAATTATTTAGGTAAAAGGGATGCGAAAATGCGAAAAAATTAATAAAAAGAAAATTTGTATTCTAAGAAAACGCAAAATTTGACATAATTCTTTGAATTATAAGGATAATTATAATAAATAATAATAGATCTGTAAAATTTACTACTTAATTGTCAAATTATTACAAGTCGTACAATGTTTATTTTTAGTTTTTTCAAAATAAACGTCTAATCGACCTAAAACAATACCTGCCCAGCCAACTTGATGCACCAAAACGGGTTGATCCGCTGTATTTTTCAAAGTTGTCGGTTGATCCAAAAAAGTATGTGTATGTCCACCCAAAATAAGATCAATATTTTGAGTAGATTGAGCTAGAACAACATCAGAAATTTTCTTGCCACTATACTTATAACCTAAATGTGATAAGCAAATGACTAGATCACATTTTTCCTCTTTTTTTAGAATTGCAGCATATTCATTCGCTTTTTCTACTGGCGAAAGATAAATGGTATTTTTATATAAATCCTTAGGTACTAGACCTTCTAACTCAATACCTAAACCAAATATACCGATTTTTATTCCACTTTTTTTAATTATAGTATAAGGCTTGACTGTTTCATTTAAAATGGTATCCGAGAAGTCATAATTAGCAGAAACAAACTGAAAATTAGCATGTGGTAGTTGTTGATGTAATCCATCAATACCTCCATCAAAATCATGATTTCCAATTGTAGCAACATCATATCTCATCTGAGACATGAGTTTAAATTCTAATTCTCCTCCAAAATAATTAAAATAAGGCGTGCCTTGAAAAATATCACCACTATCTAATAATAAGACATTTTTTTCTTGTTGGCGAATATTTTTAATTAATTGAGCGCGTTTTGCTGCACCACCTAGTCCTTGAAATCGACCGCCATCCATTGGAAAAGGTTCAATTCTACTATGAACATCATTTGTATGTAGGATGGTGATTTTAGTAAGATCATCACCCTCAGCAAGTAAATCTAAGGGCAAACCTGCCATACTTGCCAGCATAACTGTTCCGCCTAAATTTTTTAGAAAAGCCCTTCTATACATCAATAATATAGTTGTGAAATAATGAATGAAAAAATGATGCCGATGCAATCAAAATATTATTTCAGCATGATTTCAAAGTTAATAAAAATTATGGGATCATGCTAAAATTTCTTAATTCATTAATTGATGAATTTTTTAATATGTTTTCTGATTATTTCGATAATAAAATAATCTTTCCTGTTGAAATTTGCATATCTGACTGGAAATGATAGAAATAATTTCCACTAAGGAGTTTCGAGCCTAAGTCGTTCGTTCCATCCCAATGAATGGAATGCTGACCTGCGTCGAGGTTTTGATGAAGTAATTGTTTGACAAGTTTTCCTTGTAGATCATAAATATTAAGAGTAATTTTATTCGACTTTTTTAATGAAAAATCAAACTGTGTTGATTGTATAAAGGGGTTGGGAAATGTTTTAATGTCGATCGTTAAGGGATGAATTTTATCAATATTTGTGAAAATCATTGGCGTTAAGCTCGTGCCTTCAATGGCTAAAAGATATTGATCCGCAGTTAAATTATAATATACATCTCGTTGACCACTAGACCATTTAAGAACAATGCTATCAACTATTGTTGCGTTTCCCACACCAAAATGAAGCGTCAAACTATTAGCAGAAGCATAACCACGACCTGCAGCAACTTCATTGATTTGCATTGTTCCATTGGCATGAATTTCCACTCTAGTTCCAATTCCTGCTCGATTAGAAACCGTTCCTTCTGTTTTGATTTTAATCCAATGATTGTTGCCCGAATAGCTATTTTTAAATAATTGATTGCCTTGCGAACCTGTAATTGCCACACTAAAATCAATTAATCCATCATTATCAACATCCGCAGAAGCACCACCCAAAGCACTATACATACTTTCCAAATCAGTATTGGCACTGACTACATTAAAAGTATCATTACCTGTATTTTGATACATAACATTAGGGTTCGGACTAAAAAAACTATCATTGATAAGATATAAATCCGTCAAACCATCATTGTCTGCATCCATAAAAAAAGTACCCCAGCCCATACCCCAATCATCAACGCCGAGCTGTTGAGCAATGTCAGAAAATGTTCCATCGCCGTTATTTTTAAAAAAAGTATTTGGTCCTAAATTGCTAATATACATGTCTAAATGCCCGTCATTATTAAAATCAGCAAAATCAACGCCCATGCCTTGTCCTGCAAAATCAGTTCCAGAGGCTTGACTTACATTTGTGAATGTTCCATTTCCTTGATTTTGATACAGGATATATTTTTGATAGGAATCATGGGTTAAATACAAATCTTGATCACCATCATTATCATAATCAAAAAAGATGGATCCCATTGCAATCTGATAATCATATGTGCCAGAAACAGCCGTATGATCTACGAAAGTACTATCTCCTTTATTTTTATATAAAACATTGGCTTTTGATAAGTTAGCTACATAGATGTCAACCAAACCATCATTATCAATATCTGCCATCATGATGCTTCTAGGTTTACTATTATGATCAACTCCAGCAGAAATAGAAATATTAGAAAACGTTCCATCTCCATTATTTAAAAATAGCTGATTCGGATTTTCATAATTTCCAACATACAAATCTAAATGCCCATCATTATTAATATCGCCCCAAACACTAGTCGTAGAAGTCACAGAAACAGCTACTCCTGCGGCAACAGTCACATTAATAAATGTCCCATTTCCTTGGTTCTGATACAAAATATTATCTCCATTCATGACAGAAACATATAAATCTTCATCCCCATCATTATCATAATCGCCATAAGCTATTCCTGAATTAGTTCCTGAATTAGTTGTTCCCGAAGCAGAAGAATGATTAGTAAAGGTAATACCTTGTGCAAAAATTGAGGCAGAATTAAGCAGTAATAATACAAAAAAGAGATATATGGTATTGATTGATTTCATGATTGATATATTGATTTTCTTCTATTTATTTTGCTTTTAAAAGAGTATATTGAAAATATGAAATTAAATATTTTTATATTTCAAAGAATAAAAAATAGAATTTATTATAATATAATTGTTAAATTAAGATAGAAAAAGAAGTGGAGAGGACTTTTCTAAGAACCTTTTTTGTCTTCTGCGTTATAGATAGTATCTTTTTAATTTCACAATCAAAATTTTTACAAAAAGTCGATAAATGAACAACCTTTCTGCATTGAATAGAGCCAATTTGATTAAAAATATGGCTAATGATCGTTATGATGTATTGATTATTGGAGGTGGTATTACTGGAGCTGGTGCTGCTCTAGATGCTACAACACGAGGATTGAGGACTGCATTAGTAGAAATGCGTGATTTCGGTTGGGGAACGAGTAGTCGATCAACTAAATTGATACATGGAGGATTGAGGTATTTGAAGCAATTTGAAATACAACTGGTGAGAGAAGTTGGAACAGAACGGGCTATTGTTCATCATAATGCAAGACATTTGGTTGTGCCTGAAAAAATGCTTTTGCCGATTGTTGATGGAGGTTCGTTAAATAAAACCTTGAGTAATATTGGGCTTTGGGTTTATGATTTTTTAGCAGGAGTAGAGAAAGAGGAACGCAGAAAAATGCTTTCTAAAGAAGAAACACTCGGACATGAACCGCTTTTGCGAAAAGATATTTTAGAAGGTGGAGGCATTTATTATGAGTACCGCACGGACGATGCGCGTTTGACGATTGAAAATATTAAAACTGCTGTGGCGAATGATGCGGATTGTGTGAATTATGCTAAAGTAACAGGCTATTGGTACGAAAATGAAAGAATTGTAGGTGCAATGATTCGAGATGAAATCACAGGAGAAACCTTTAAAATAAGGGCAGGAACAGTAATAAATGCAACTGGTCCTTGGGTTGATAAATTGAGAGAAAAGGATTTGGATCAAGTAAAAGGCAAGCGATTACAATTGACAAAAGGCGTTCATATCGTCGTGCCAAGAGCAAAATTGCCTATCGAACAGGCAGTTTATTTTGATATTTTGAAAGATGGTCGAATGGCTTTTGCAGTGCCACGAGGTCGAGTGACTTATATCGGAACGACTGACACCACTTACAAAGGCGAAATTGAGCGACCTATTGCTAATCAAGCCGATGTAGATTATATTTTGGAAGCAACTAATGCGATGTTTCCAACAGTTAACCTAAGTACGGATGATATTATTTCAACATGGGCTGGCTTACGTCCGTTGATTCATGAAGATGGAAAATCGCCTTCGGAACTCTCCCGAAAAGATGAAGTTTTTTATTCAGAAACGGGCTTAGTGTCGATTGCTGGGGGTAAATTGACAGGTTATCGGAAAATGGCAGAACGTATTATTGATATTGTAGAACAAAAATTAAAGCAAAAAGAACCAAGTGCCTATAAATTCTTAGGGAAATGCAAAACCGCTAAATTGCAATTATTGGGTGGTCAATTTAAAACACAAAAAGCGGTCGAAGACTATATTATTCGGACAATAGGAGAGGTGAAGCAAATTGAATTAAAGAAAGAAACAGTTGTTAGTTTAGTTCAGAAATATGGGACAGAAACGGATAAAATTATCGAAAGAGCTTTTGAAATTTACCCAACAGAACGCGACCCTCTTAAACGTATTCATTTAGCTGAACTTTGGTACGTGATTAACTTTGAAATGGTTAATAATTTGGAAGATTATTTGATTCGTAGAAGTGGGCGCTTGTACTTTGAGCGAGATACTTTAGGGCATTGGTACCCTTTTATTGCGGATGAAATGGGAAAAATGTTAGGCTGGTCAGAAGCTGAAAAACAGGAACACCTAGCTAGTTTTAAACGAGAATTTGATGAAGTGATGAGTTTTCGAGGCGAAAAAAAGATGTAGAAAGCGTTAATTTACAAGTTTTTTAAAAGAAATTTTTATGGTTCATTGACAATTTTTGCCTTTTAGTCCAATGTGGGCTTGCCCCATTGCTCTAACTATTTAAAAAACAACGGGGCAAGCCACCGCTGGATTAAAAAATATTCATTTTGGCAAAAATTGTTAATGAACTTTTTTTTTAGAAAAATCATAGATAGATAACACCAACAAATAACATACTAGTTTTATGGGGGCATAATAAATTGTCGTTTTCGCTATTTCCCTACTTTGAAGAGATTAAGGGAGGTTAAAAGTTTAAATAAAAAACTATTTATTATTAGAGCGACAATTTGTTATACATCCAGTTTTATTGATTTAAATTACTACTAAGCATAATTATGAATGTAACAGCTATTAAGCAAGCTATTGATATTGAGAGAGTTATTGGTGTGTATGAAGGGCAAAAGTCTGGAGATTTATTTATCGCAATTGGAGGCATTCATGGAAATGAAGCTGCTGGCGTTCTGGGAATTGAACGCCTTTTAGCCATGCTTGAAAATGAACCCAATAAGAACCCAGATTTTTACTTTAATGGTAATTTTGTAGGCTTAAAAGGGAATTTACAAGCATTAAAAATTAAAGATAGATTTATTGATCGAGACTTAAATCGAAGTTTTTTGCCAGCGGAAATAACCCGCATTTTTGCTACACCAGAAGAACTATTGATTGGAGAAGATAAGGAATTATTTGCACTAATTAATCACGTTAATTATTTTATTGAAAAATATAAACCAGAAAAATTAATCGTTTTAGATATTCATACTACAACGGCTCATGGTGGTATTTTTTCAATCACATCGCCCGAGTTAGAAAGCGAAAAAGTGGCTTTAGGACTTCATGCACCTGTTTTGCGCGGGATTATGGAAGGGCTTAAAGGCACAACGCTTAATTATTTTACAAAGGAAAATACTGGAGTTGATACGACAACAGTTGTGTTTGAATCGGGGCAGCATTATGATCCGCAATCGGTTGATTATGCAGTTTCAGCTTTGGTTAATTGTTTTCGCGCAGTTGGTTGTGTGCGTCCATTAGATGTTGAAAAACGACATGATAATTTATTAAAAGAGCATTCAAAACTACTTCCTAATCTTGTTCGACTACTTTATACGCATCATATCAAAGCTGAAGATGAGTTTGTGATGCAGCCCAATTATAAAAATTTCCAGCCTGTAAAAAAAGGAGAATTATTAGCTTATGATCGAAATGGAGCGATTTATAGCCATTTAGATGCGCTTATCTTAATGCCTTTGTATCAAAAGCAAGGAAGCGATGGTTTTTTCTTGATTAAAGAAGTAAAAGAATAAAAGCTTTCCTTAAAATGTTACATTTATAGAAATTTATCGTCTTAACTTTTGAAAATTAGTTTGATTTTCGACATATTAGAGATATATTTATGTCTAATATTCTTTTTAATCAAAATTTACCTCAATTGAGGTAAAAAAATTATAATTTACTTATGTCAAATATTTTAGATACAATCAAAGCGCAACTAGGAGATGACGTTGTAGACAAAATTAGTAAACAATTAGGCGAAGGTCCAGGTCAAGTTAAATCAGCTATTGATAACTTATTGCCTTCTATTATGAAAGGTGTTTCTAATAAAGCTTCTGGCGATGCTAGTTATTTAAGCAAATTAGATACTGATGGTGATGGTGATGTCGATTTAGACGATTTAAAAGGTCTTTTAGGAGGCGGAGCAAAAGGTCTTTCTAGTAAAGTAAGTGATTTATTTGGCGATAAGAAAGAGGTCGTTGAAAAAGCAGTAGCAGAAGATGCTGGTATTACTAAAGAAAGTGCTTCTAGTTTGATGGAAACTTTGACTGGTTTAGTAACTAAAAACATTAGTAAGCAAAAAGCGGAAGGCGGTGCTGAAAATGTTTTAGCTAACCTTCAAAAAGAAGCGGCTAATATTACTTCTTCTGGCGGTGGTGCTATGAAAAAAGCAATGGGCTTTTTGGATGGCGATGGCGATGGAAAAGTTGATCTTAATGACCTTAAAAATATCGGAAAAAGTTTATTCGGTAAATTTGGACGTTAATTTAATTGTCAATTTTCATTGAAAAAGGGATTTTTAAAAGTGTAATAGCTTTTAAAAATCCCTTTTTTATATTTATAAACTTATAACACGCGAATCTAGGCATTGTCCATTATCCATTTTTCCTCTGCGTTTCTATGCGAATAGTTTCTAAGTTTTGGTTGGCTGCTTCTAGTTTTGAAATTAGACTACGCATACCTTGTGTCATATAAGTACTTTCTTTTTCATAATTACTTGAAAGGTTGTTGATTTTATCTCGGATAATTGATAATTCGGTGAGGTGATTGAGTTGACTAAGTGCATCTCGATTTTTTGCAAATACCTTAATCATCATATCTTCTTCTTGAACCGTGATGTCTCTAATCGCGTCAACACGTTCTTGCGTGTGTATTTCTAATTCTTGAAGTGCATTTTTCATGAAGTTATCAAAATCAATGACCGCACGATTAATCAATTGTTTGCGGTCTTCTAATTCTGAAAAATGCGATTTTAAGAATTTAGTTAATTGATGAGATTGATCTAAGCGATTGGCAATATTAGTTGAAATTTTTCCTAAGTCCATACCCATCTGATCGGCTGCCGTGATTAAACTATCTAGCCGTTTAGACAATTTAATGGATTGTTCTGTATTTTGATTAATTCCCTCAAACCAGTTTTCAAATTGATGAAATTTTAAAATTACATTTTCAAATCGTTCAATGACTTGTAAGTTGAAAGCACTAATTTTATTAAGACTCAGTTGATCCAATTTTTCAACAAAATCGCGTTGAATTTTATGATTTTCTTGAAGAGTTTGAACTGTTTTTTCAAACGATTCCATATTAGTCGTAAAACGAGTATTGAACGTTTCTAAATTTTGTTGTAATACAAAAATAATAGAATTAAGACTTTGATTATTGGCAGAAGGAAGAACATCAGTTTGAAGAAAAGTATAAAATTTGCTTTTTTTCAAATGAAAATTTCCAATTGCTTTTTCTCTCGAATTTTTTAGAAATAAACTAATGATTAGACCTGAACTTAACGTAAATGCAGCGACTTGTCCTATTTGCATAAAAATATGATACAAATAAATAATAGACTCTGGTCTAGGGTTTTCAGAAATCCAAAAGAAAAGCGTGAAAGCTGTGGCAATGCCTGCAAGAATTAATGGAGAATTGAGGAATAAAGTCGGTCGCTGAGTTTGAACATGGCTTTCGGTGATGTTTTGAGCCAAATCCATAGAAAACAACTCGCGTTTTTTGATAATCACTTGATTAAACGCTTGTAGTATTTTTTGAAAAATAGGAGAGTAGTTCGCATTATTTTTTAAAAAAACAATGCGTTCTTGTAGTACAGTCGCAAAAGCATTCTCTAAATTTGAACTAGATGTAGAGGCTGATTGAAGGGATTTTTCTATAATCTCTTCTGTTGTTTTTTGAGAAAGCCACTCTTTAGGAATATATAATTCCTGTATATCTAATGAAGGAGTTACAGGAAAAACATATTCTAGTTTTTG
>CAKZLL010000476.1 GCA_937125475.1 uncultured Saprospiraceae bacterium
TCTAAAAATTTAATCGAATTAATAATATTCTTTTTTTGCTAATTTATCTTTCCATTTTTGGGCTAAAGCGAGCCCAGTTGGTGTATTCATTTGAATAAGAGCTTCTATCATTTTTTGTATTTGCGGTTCTCTTATTTTTTGCCTGTTCTTTTGCTCAAAGTCAAAATCATAACCTGCTTGCTCAAAAATGTTATCAGTCCATTCATTTCGTATTCCATCGATTATTAAATGAATACGTGGTGTTGTACCTAGATTATCTACTGAGTGTGGTTGACTGGCATTTAGATACCAACATTCTCCAACTTTCATATGGAATGGTTCTCCACAAGAATAAAAGATAGCCTTGGAGTTCGTTTGAATAGGAATATGAATTCGAAGATCATTAAATTCGTATCCTAGATCCTTGTCTGTATGTTCTTTAATAATGCTTCCTGGGTCAAGTTTTAACAGACGAACAGCCTCTAATTTATATTGAAATTGATCTAGAATAGATTTAAAATAAGTACATTTTTCTAATAATGGTGTATTTTGGTAGTTCTCTGTTTCGGTCTCACCAAGTGGAATGAGATTATTAGCATCGCCTCCAAGTGATCGTAATGCAACCGCTTTCCAAGTGCCTGAATAGTCATTTGTATTAAAATGAGGTATCCATGAAGCCTGTAAGGCAATAATAGCATCTTTTTTTAGTAGATCTATATCGTAAGAGAAAGGGAGTTTTAAATAATTATTCTTCATTTTTACATGAATTTTTAACGTTTAAGTAATCTGATTATCCAACAATTTAATTTTTAAAACTTGAAGTTTCAAGTAATTGAAAGAATAATCAATCAGATAAGGAAGAGATAAAGATTGGGTTGAAGTAGAATAATCCATCATTGAAAATGAATAAGCTGGAATAGTATGATGAAAAGTGTAAATGGACAAAAGAATTAACTAGAAAAACGAGGTAAATTTTTAACTTGATAAAAATCCAAAAAATCTTGAATTTTGAACTCACCTAATAAATCATCATCATCGTCATCAAAATAAGCAATTTCACATTTATTTAATGTTTCTGGCTCAATTAATTGTAATAAAACGATGATGTCTTGAATCCTTTTTGAAGATTTTAGTAAAAAATACCTATCTGGCTCGATATAGGTTGAAGCATTGATAGCTAATTCCATTACAATAGACTCACCCCGTCTGATACGTTGGTCTAATTTTGCAAGAGCGCTATTTTTTAACATGGATGTGGTTCCCATTTTTTATATTTGATATAAAAATAAGCTTTTTTTTGATTTTGTAAATACTTTTTCAAAATATATATATTTGAAAATGCTCATTTTATTCTTAAACGCAAAACAATTGAAAAAATTTATATATGTAAATGATTTTCGAAAATATGACTAAACAATGAATAAAAGGTCACGAAGAAATTTATTTAGTTATTTTTGTGTAGCGCTTAAAAATGGTCAATAAATTAAAAAAAATATGACAACTAAAGAAGTTATTAGAAAAGGAGCGGGCGAAAACTACAATTATTCTCAAGATCATTGTTTTATAAAATTATCTTCTCGCAGCAATAATGGTGAATTATGTTTTGTAGAAGATACAATAAAACCAGGCTTTTTTCTGTCTCGACATTATCATAAAGTAATGACGGAAGTCTTCTATATGTTAGAAGGTGAATTAGAGTTGATCTTTGATGATGAAACGATTATAATGCGACCAGGAGATACTGTAACAGTGCCTCCAAATGTTTGGCATATAGCTAAATGTGAGAAAGGAGGAAAAATGTTGACGATCTTTAAAAATGGTCGATTTGATGTCTTTCTGGAGCGATTGTCAACGATGACTAAGGAAGATTTTGCAGACAAAGCAGGTATGAAGGCATTCAATGCAGAATTTGATATTTATCATGATTAATATCACTTAATATTGCACCTCAAAACATCGAAAGGCTAAGTTTATGACATTTAAAATAAACTTAACCTTTTGCACTTGCTTTTAAACGTAAATAATCCGTATATTTGCACCACGAAAAAGAATAGAACAATAAAATTTTTTAACAACGACGTTTTTTAGGACATTTTTAGTAATAATTAGAAAGCTGTAATCATAAGAATTATCGAAATTCAACATTAAAATCATCTTTTCTAATCGTTTTTGAAATACTTTTGCAAAAAAAATTACAAAGCGGTTTATCAATCAGAATTATTCAAAGGGAATAATATTTTTTGTGAAAGCAATTTCGAGACCCTTCACTCTTCAGTTTTTTAAGTTCTTTAAAAACATTAAATCGAAAAACCTACATGGGAAAGCAAATTCCTACTAGCGTATCCTTTAATCTTCCCGACGGAAGGGAAGTCACTATCGAAACAGGAAAATTAGCCACACAAGCACATGGTTCTGTAGTTGTCAGAACAGGAAAAACAATGTTGTTATGTACTGTGGTTTCAGCCTATGAACCTAACGAAAGAAACTCGTTCTTTCCATTATCTGTAGATTATCAAGAGAAATTTGCAGCAGCAGGACGTATTCCAGGAAACTTCTTTAAGCGTGAAGCGAAGTTATCTGACTATGAAGTGCTAATTTGTCGTTTGGTGGATAGAGCGATTCGTCCTTTATTTCCAGATGGTTATATGAATGAAACTCAAATTATTATTAATTTGATTTCTGGTGAAGAAGAAGTCGCGCCTGATACTTTGGCAGCATTAGCAGCTTCTTCAGCACTTGCTGTATCTGATATTAATTTTGGTGGACCTATCTCTGAGGCTAGAGTAGCTAAAATTAATGGAGAATTTGTTGTCAACCCATTGAAATCTACAATGGTAGATGCAGAATTAGATATACTAGTTGGTGCGACAATGGATAATGTAACAATGGTTGAGGGAGAAGCTAAAGAATGTTCTGAGGCGGATCTAATCGAAGCTATTAAAGTAGGTCACGAAGCGATCAAAGTACAATGTAAAGCACAACTAGAATTAGCTGAGAAAGTAGGTTCGACCGAAAAACGTCCTTTGCCAGTTATTGAAGTTGATGAAGAATTATTAGCTTTAATCAAAGAGTTGTGTGAAGCAAAAGTTCTGACAGTAGCAAAAGGTGCTTTAGATAAAAAAGGTCGTAAAAATGCGCTGAAAGAAATTAAAGATAAGCTTAAAGAGCAATTAATAGCAGAGAAAGGAGAAGAGTACGTTGCTGAGAATAGTAAAAAAATCAGTGCGTATTTTTATAAAGTACAAAAAGCGACAATCCGCGAAATGATGTTATCTGATAACACTCGTTTGGATGGTCGTGCATATAATGAAGTTCGTAACATTTGGACGGAAATTGATTATTTGCCAGCAGCTCACGGTTCTGCAATCTTCACAAGAGGAGAAACACAAGCATTATTATCATTAACATTGGGTAATAAAATGGACTCAATGATGGTTGATACTGCTTTTGGATCTCATTACTCAAAATTCATTTTGCATTATAATTTCCCTGCATTTTCAGTAGGTGAGATTAAGCCAATGCGTGGACCTGGTCGTCGTGAAGTTGGTCATGCTAACCTAGCAGCTCGTTCTTTGAAGCAAGTTATGCCAAGTGTAGATGATATGCCACACACGATTCGTTTGGTTTCTGATATATTAGAATCGAATGGTTCTTCTTCTATGGCAACAGTTTGTGCAGGATCTTTAGCATTGATGGATGCAGGTGTGAATATTTCTTCTGCTGTTTCTGGTATTGCTATGGGAATGGTTTCTGATGGTGAACGTAATATGATTTTGACGGATATCTTAGGTGATGAGGATGCGTTAGGTGATATGGATTTCAAAGTGACGGGTACTGAAAATGGTATCACGGCTTGCCAAATGGATATTAAGGTTGACGGAATGCCTTATGAGTTATTGGAAAAAGCGTTATTACAGGCAAGAGAAGGTCGTTTACACATTTTGAAAGAAATGGCTAAAACGATTGAAACAGCTCGTGGAGAGTTGAAGCCGCACGCGCCTAAAATGTCTCGTGTTGAAATTAGTAAAGAATTCATTGGTGCAATTATCGGCCCTGGTGGTAAACATATCCAAAAACTTCAATTAGATACAGGTACGGTTGTAACAATTGAAGAAGTAGATGGAAAAGGAGTTGTTTTAGTTTCTGGTACGGATCCTGTTGGTATTCAAGCAGCGATTGATCATATCAATGGCGTGACTTATGAACCAAAAGTAGGAGATGTATTTGAAAAAGCAACGGTAGCTACAGTAATGCCTTACGGTGTTTTTGTTGATTACTTACCTGGCAAATCTGGATTAGTTCATATTTCGGAAATCTCTTGGTCAAGATTGGATAGCTTAGATGGCGTATTAGCAGAAGGCGATGAAATCAAAGTCAAAATTGTTGATATTGATTCTCGTTCTGGTAAAGTTCGTTTATCACGTAAAGTGTTAATGGAACGTCCTCCAAGAAGCCCAGAAGATGAGCGTAGAGATAAAGAACGTAGAGACAATAATCGTGGCAGAGATAATAACTATCGCGGTGGCGGTCGTGATAATCGTGGCGGCGGAAGAGGTCGTGATAATCGTGGAAGAAATGATAGAAACAATCGTAGAGATTAAAAATTACAGATATAATTATATAATGATGGAATAATCATTTTATGGAGAGCGAGTTAATGAAATTTTCATTAGCTCGCTTTTTTTGTATGTTATATTCGGTAAAAAATTCTAAATATAGCTTTGTACAAATCTATTAAAAAATAAAAGATGTGGATCATTAGAAAAATGAGCCCTTGGCAAGACCAAAATAAGTTATATAAAATAGGTAATCCAATTGTTTATGTATCAAAAAAGGAATTTTATTGGTATCGTATGGAATTTATTTTGTTAATCTTAGGTATTGATTTTTTATATTAAAATCAAATACGATGTGCCAAACTCCGTACAGAATTGGCTTTTGAACAGAAAGAAGCCGCTCGATTGGCGGAAATTGATAAGATAAAAACGAACTTCTTTTCTAATATTACGCATGAGTTTCGTATGCCTTTGACCTTGATTAGAAATAGTGAACGCTTATTAGGATTGGTCAATCAACTGTTGGATTTGTCAAAGTTGGAAAGCAAAAAAATGACATTCGAACTCAAACGAGGAAACTTTGGAGAATTTGTAACGCCAATTATTCAATCGTTCCAAACATTGGCAAAACAAAAGGAAATTCAATTTACTTATCATGTGCCTAATGAACTATTTTCTTTTAATTTTGATAAAAATAAGGTCGAAAAGATTTTGTATAATTTGATTTCAAATGCAATAAAATTCACGAAATCAAAAGGCAGTACTTTTGAATTTTTTATTCCAATAGTACAAGCCGCTTATCAATTATTAAAAGACAAGAAAGGAAATATCACAGAAATAGCTTTCATAGTGGGTTTTTCTAGTCCAAAATATTTTTCTACCAAATTTAAGGAAAAGTATAAAGTCAGTCCACGAAAAATTTAAAGCCTCTTTTTTAACTAAACATTAAACGTCCATTTTCTTACGAGAAGATGGACATTTTTTATTTAAATCATTGAAAATCTAAATGTTACAAGTTACATAAGTGAACTTTTTGTTACATAAATGAACCTTATGGTTACATATAGAGAAGTATTGTAAATAAAAGTCTTGCATCTTTGTTTTGATCAATAAATATACATGTTTTCAACTATGATAAAACGACCATATATTTTACAAAAAACAAACTAGTAACTATTATATTCAAATTTGAAAACAATGCAAAATTTGATAAAAGAAATGTTAAGGTAGCAGCACTAAGTGTTGATGGGTTAGAGTCTCATCATGGTTGGGTTAAGGATATTAACGAAACGCAAAATACCACGGTTAACTTTCCAATTATTGCTGACGAAAATAGAGAAGTAGCAATGTTCTATGGTATGATTCATCCAAATGCAGATAACAAACTTACGGTCAGGTCTGTATTTGTAATTGGACCAGATAAAAAAGTAAAACTAACCATTACCTACCCTGCGGCAACTGGTAGAAATTTTGATGAATTACTACGAGTCATTGCTTCATTGCAATTAACGGCTTATCATAAAGTTGCAATACCAGCAAACTGGAATAATGGTGATGATTGTGTCATTGTACCATCGGTTTCAAATGCTCAAATTCCTGATCTATTTCCTAAAGTACACACAGAGATTAAACCATATTTAAGGTTAACTCCTCAACCAAATTTGAAGTAATATCAATATATACATCTCTAAATAAATTATTAATCATTAATCAAAAAAATTAAATCATGGCTTACTATTCTGTTTTAGACGTAACTCCGACAACGGACGCTTGGATTCTTGCTTATCTTCCAGTGACTGGTAAATTGGTAACAAAACATGGTGGAAAATATGTAGCACGAGCAAGTGGAAGGCGAAAAACAAGATGCAGGACTTCGAGTTATTATTGAGTGGCCTTCTAAAGAAGCTGCGATGGCTTTTATAAATGACCCAGAATATGCACCTCACTTGAAGGCACGAACAGAAGGCTCGGTCAGTAATCATTATCTGATTGAGGCAAAAGATGACTTTGCATAATTACTCTATGGAAACAAAATTAAAGAGGCTGTCTCAAAAGGACAGTCTCTTTTCGTATATTAGACCTCTCAATTTGAGCGAAGACATTAAACAAGAGAACAAAACTATCTAAGTATGAACCTATTTTGGACAACACTTTGTACATTAATGACTTTTTTTGCTTTTGCTCAAAAGCCTACAGGTGATATCCAGAAAGATACTGCTTTAGCGAATCAATATCTCAAAAAAGCGATTAATCTATATGAAACTAATGACACAACAATGAAAGATGTTGAGTTATTAAAACAGGCTCATACATTATATGAAACCTATCCTTTTAATGAAAAATTAATCGAAATAAAAGGTTGGTTAGGGCTTCAAGAAAAATCCAAACCAACAAATTCAATATCATCGGCACAAGCCGCTATTGATTTGGCTAAAAAAGAAATGCCTCATGTTTTACATCCAACTGTTTTAGCTCCTGCTTACTTGGCAATGTGTAATGCTTTAAGAGAAAAAAATAAGGAATCAGCCTTTCAATACGCATTAAAAGGCAGGTTGTGTGCCGATAAAAAATCGAAACTCTATTATAAAATCAGTACTCAAGCGATTTCAATGGGCTGCGTTCTTCGTAAATTTGACTTAGTAAACTCTTTGATTGCTGAATTAACGAATGCTTTAGAAACGCATAAGAATGATAATTTAAAGGAATATTGGAAGCATAGTTACACTGAACTTGCTTTAAATCTTAATGAATTAACTCACGAAATTAAAGGCTTTGAAAAACCAGAAAACCTATATAATGAGGATTTAGTAGCTACGCTGAAAATCTTATTAGTCAGTGAATTAACGATTTATAAACTAGAGCCTTCTGATAGAAACCTCAAGGCTTGTTTTTACACTTTTGAAAGATTAAAAGCTATTCAACTTGTGAAAATATTATCACCAAAACCATTAACTAAAGATGATTACCCCGAATTGAAAACTTTCGTAGAAGACATGATATTTAAAAAAGAACAAATTGATTCATTGCCTAATAATTCGCGGAAAGATTCTATTGAATTTTATAAAAAAGATTTATTGGATATCACGCAAAGAATGGAACGATATCTGGGAGAAGTAGAAGTAAATTTTACAAATGAAATCCATACTTTTTCTCATGTCAGGCATGCGTCGTTAGTTGAAACGCAAAAACAATTGTCGAAAGAAACGTTACTTATTGAATATATTGATGCAAAATCTATAGGTAAACAATTCATCTTTACAATTGGTCAATCGGAAAAAAATATCTATGAATCTGATGGAGAAAACTTGATCACTAATATCAAAAAACTAGATGAACTGATTCAAGATCGTTTTGCTTTCCAAAAACCTACTCGTAATGAATTTATTGAAGTTAGTCATGAATTGTATAAAACATTGATTGAACCGATTGAAGCCGAATTGGAAGGGAAAACAAAGTTAATGATAGTGGTTGAAGGACAATTATTTCATTTGCCTTTTGAATTATTATTAAAAAGTAAGGAGAAAAAACCTTATCACAAGTTAGATTTTTTGATTAAAAAATATGAAGTCAATTACCATTATTCAGCAACAACATTTTTAAAACTCAAAGAAAAAGCGACGATTAAAAATCATTCTCTTTTGGCTTTTGCGCCAGTTTTCTCGAAAGGGGAGAAAATGACAAATGGAACTCGTTCGCTTGATTTTATGGTAGATAGTTTGTATAAAAGTATCGAAAACTTTGAGTTTGTAGCTTTACCAAACACGAAAAAAGAAGTCAAGGCGATTGCGAAATTAGTCAAATCTAATAATGGAAAGACAATGGTTCTTTTAAGAGAAAATGCCACTAAAGACAAATTAGCTCAACATTTAGAACGCCAACCTTATCAGTTCATTCACATCGCAACGCATAGTTTAGTTAATTTCAAAGATCCAAAACGCTCTGCTTTGGCTTGTTATTCTAAAGATAGTACAATGGATAATTTGTTTTATGCAGACGAAATACAATTCAAGAAAATTAATGCTGATTTGGTTATTTTGAGTAGTTGTGAAAGTGGCATTGGTCAATTGGTACAAGGCGAAGGTTTGATTGCGCTCAATCGTAGTTTTATCTATTCAGGTACTAAGAATGTGATATTTTCATTGTGGAAAGTTAGTGATAAATATAGTAGTAAATTGATGATTGATTTTTATAAAAGCTATTTTGAAAAACCTTCTTATACAAATGCTTTACGTCAAGCGAAGCTGAAAATGTTGAAAAATCCGACTTCGGCACAGCCTAGATTTTGGTCAGCGTTTGTATTGATGGGAGAATAATTTTAATATTATTCTTTCAAAATATAGCCATTTAGCCCAGTTTTTTACTCTATTAATTAAAATACGAAACTAAAACCATTAGATAAATTATAGCGAATGGTTGGAACGGTACTTGGCGGCTCACTATCATAAATCAAATTAAAAGAAGTATTTAATAATAATTTTTGTGTCAAACGAACAGATATTTTAGTTTCTAAAAGAATTCTAAAATCATTGAAGGCTAACAAATTAGGCTGATAATAAATAATACTATTGACAGTTAGATGGTCTTTTACTTTAAAACCTGCTGAAATATAAGTACTCATTCGATGGTCATTATTATATACAATAGTATCCGCTGGACTGTTTTTTTCATATTCGTACATATATAACGCACCTAAGTAAAGATTAGTAGAATCGGTGTTTAATAATTCCAATCTTAAACCTGTTCCGCCCAAACCACGAATATCTATTTCGTGTACCTGATCAAATTGTTCTTGAAGAAAAGCTTCTATCGTCCACCGTTTTGTCCAGTCGTAATTGTATCGAAGGTGCGTATATTGGAAATGATTAAATATGGAAAAATCTTTTCCTAAAACATTGGTTTTTGAGAAGGTCTTTCGATTATATCCAGTTAAAAACATCCATTTTGATCGTTGGCGAGTATAACTTAATTGACCATCAAGATTTAAAGACAGGGATTGCCCCGTTTTTGACTGAGATAAACCAAAAGAAGCATCTAAATTGCCTTCCCAAGTATTTTCCTGTGCTTCTATGCGTAATCTTTCCGTATTAAGAACTTGAGCGTTTGAGATAAAATAGATTAAACTTGCAATTACAAATAATAATAGTTTTTTCATACCGCAAAGGTATAACTCTATTTTTATTTAAGAAGTGCTTTTTATTTTTTTACCACAAAACCTAAGCACTTCCAAGACACTATATTTTCATGCGCATCCAAAGGTTCATTAACGATTATATCTTCTTTCCAATCGACAATTCCGAAACCAATTTCTTTTAAAATATTTGATAACTGAATGGGCGGATAATACATTTTCCAATGTTCTACTTTATTAAAATTTAATGGTGTGACGACTATGAGTTTGCCAGTGGGTTTCAAAATTCGATACATTTCCTCTAAACCTTTCCTTGGATTTTCTAGTCGATCAATTAAGAAACTATTCAATACTAAGTCTTGACTATTGTCATCAAAAGGAAGGTTTTCCGCTTTCGCTAAACCGAATTTCAAATTAGTCAATCGCTCGCCTTTGATGAATTGTTTTGGTAAACCTTTATTCGTCCAATCAATTGAAATCTCTTTGCCTTCCACCCAAAATTCATTCGCCCGTTTTAGCATTTGATAACTGTAATCAATGCCCCAAGTTGTTGCTTTCGGATAGCGTTTTGCCAGTGTTGAAATCCATCTGCCAACACTACAACCGATTTCTAAAATATTGATTTCGGCGGTTTTGGGATAATGCTTTTCAGTAAAATCAAAAACGGGTTGAAACGGGTATTTTCCCCATAACTCATCCGCCAAATGCAAGGCAGATTGCCGAACAACCATTTCTTGATACCGTTCATAAATATCTTTTTGAAACTCAATGGCGGTTTTTTCATGGAAAAACGGAATGCCTTTTCGGCTAGTGATGATTGATTTCATAGTAATTGTATTGAAATTGGTTTCAAATATATTAATTATACTAATCAATATTTAGAAGTTGCATTAAGTATCAAGTAGAATTTGTTCTTATTCGAGGCATTTTTTGAAGTGATAGCCTTAGTACATTGTTTTATGATATTTTAGTTGCAGCGCAACGTCACCGTTTGTAGAAAATGATTAAGATGTTAAATTTTAGGTACAGCGTACCGACACGAAATGCAAGTATTTGATTAACAATATATTATGTTTTGGTGTCGG
>CAKZLL010000477.1 GCA_937125475.1 uncultured Saprospiraceae bacterium
ATATAATTTAGGCTATAATGTAAGATTACAAATTGAAGTAGTTGAACTTCACAATTCTCTCCCTAAATCGTCTGATGAAATACTTAAAGAGTTGATGAAATCCCCCATGAAAACGCTTGAAGAGCTTATGGAGGATAGCCAGAGAATGCTTGAAGAAATTCAAAGAGATACACAAGAAGCTCAAAATCAAAGTATTAGTATTCAATATGTGAAAAGAATCATTACTAATATGCAAAGATTAAAACATGATAAGGAAATCATAGCTTGTGTCATAAATATAGATATAGAAACATTAAATAATTATCTTAAAGAAATTGAAGCAGATAAAAATGAAAAAACGGAAGATTAAATTAATATAAACAACGAATTGCACTTTATTAATTAATGGCACAATTCGTTGTTTTATCATTTTATTTCATCTGTTCTCCATCTATTGTTCTCCAAATTTTTAATGGATTTTTTGTTTTTAATTCATCTGGTAATAGAGCCGATGGCGCATTTTGAAAAGTAATCGGACGAGCAAAACGTTTAATTGCCGAAGTACCAACCGAAGTAAAACGGCTATCCGTTGAAGCAGGAAATGGTCCGCCATGCTGCATTGCATAAGTCACTGCAACACCTGTTGGAAGTCCATTAAAAATCAAACGACCTACTTTCTCCTCTAATTTGTGAATGAGTTTTGCATTATCTGCTATTTCACTCGCTTCTCCCATAACTGTCGCAGTAAGTTGTCCTTCCAAAACTTCCGCAACACGTTCCATTTTAGATACACTCTTACATAAAATCATTAAGGTAAAAGGACCAAAAACTTCCTCATGTAGCTTTGGATTTGCCAAAAAATCCTTGGCTTTGATTGTTGCAATAGCAGGTTTTCCAGAAAGACTAGGTGCTTTTGTTTGATTGAAAATGATTTTTACACCATTTTCTTTTAATGCAGCATTTTTATTTTTTTCAAAATTCTTATAAATGCCTTGATTTAGCATCGTTTGAGACGAAAGTGATGAGAAAACTTTTTTCAATGACTTGATCAGACTTTTAGTTGCGTCATTATCTAAAGCAACTAGCAAACCAGGATTAGTACAAAATTGTCCAGCACCAAGATTAACTGAATTAGCAATATCGGTAGCTAATTCTGATTTTTCATTTTTAACCTTGTTAGGTAATAGAAAAATTGGATTAGTACTCCCCATTTCTGCAAAAACAGGAATAGGTGTTTTTCGTTGTTGTGCTAATTTATGTAATGCCATTCCACCACGAAAAGAGCCAGTAAATGCCACGGACTTCGTTAATGAATGTTGTACTAATTTTTTACCTAGATCATAGCCATTGCCATTCAAAGATGAAAAAACACCATCAGGCATATTGGTTTTTTGAGCAGCTTTTTGAATAGCTTCTGCTACAAGCGCGTTTGTGCCTAAGTGTGACTCATGAGCTTTCACAATAACAGGACAACCCGAAGCCAATGCAGAAGCAGTATCTCCGCCAGCCGTCGAAAATGCCAAAGGAAAGTTACTAGCTGTGAAAATAACGACTGGCCCGACTGCGATTAACATTTTCCTTAAATCAACGGGCGTTTTGGTATCAACCGTCGCTTCTACCCACGAACCTTCTTCTATTAAGCTCGCGAACAAACGCAATTGACTAGTTGTTCTACCTCGTTCACCCCGTATTCTACCTTCGGGCAAACCACTTTCCGCCATTGCTCGATTGACTAAAGTATCTCCTAATTCCTCGATTTCATTGGCAATAGCTCTTAAAAATTCACCTTTCTTTACGCCTGATATTTGGCGATATTTGCGCCAAGCACTAAACGCTTTTTGCATAGTCGCTTCTATTTCCAAATCTGTTGCGACCACAAAATCGCCTTTTAATTTGGAGAGCGTTTTAGGGTTTTCACTAGAAACAGTAGTTGTTCCATTTGCAGATAATTCAAGCCCTACTATATTATGTGTGATCATTTTTTAAAATTTATATTTTCTTGATATTCAACATAGCTGTTTTCATATCTTTTGATCGCTTCATTACGATATTACTATCTATTCTTGATTAATGATTATACCTTAATACTCAAATAATCAGGTAGTTCTGGACGATTTGCTAAACCTTCTTCTAATATTTTTATTACTCGTTGTCTTTCCGTTCCTTGCAATGGCACGCGTGGCAAACGAACGGTTTCTGTTCCTAAACCCGTCATGACTTCTGCCAATTTGATATTTTGAACCAATTGAGGACTAATATCTAACTCTAAAATAGGCAAAAACCAACGATAGATTTTGAGTGCTTCGTCGATTCGTCCAGCTTTCGCCAAACGGTAAATTGCCACAGTCTCAGCAGGAAAAGCATCAACCAAACCAGCAATCCAACCATCTGCACCCATCAAAAGTTCTTCCAATGCTAAAGTATCAACGCCACAAAGAATATTCAAGCGATCTCCAAATGTATTGCGCAATCGAGTGACATTAGAAATATCTCTAGTACTTTCTTTAACTGCCTGAATATTATCTAATTGGATTAATTCGTCGAACATTTTGAGTTTGATCTCAATTTTATAATCAACAGGATTATTATATAAAACAATCGGTAAATCGGTATTTTCGGCAACAGTTCTGAGGTGCAAAGTCGTTTCTTCATCCGTTGGTTTATACATCATTGGAGGCAAGAGCATCAAACCATGAGCACCTGCTTTTTGTGCTTTTTTTGCCATTTTGACGGCATCTTTGGTGCTTCCTTCGGCAATATTTACGATAGTTGGAACTCTTCCGTCGGCTACTTCTAGATTGGCTTTACAGAGTTTGACCCGTTCTTTTTGTGTCAAAGTACTGGATTCGCCTAATGAACCACCCAAAATAATCGCATCAACACCAGCTTCTATTTGAGCATTAATGTTCATTTGATAAGTAGGAATATCTAGCTTCCCATTTGTTTTAAATTTTGTCGTGACCGCAGGATATACCCCTTTCCACGTAATTTTCATAACGTTATATTTTCTTGAATTGAATGATATTAAGAACTGTATTGTAAAAGAAATGAATTGTAAGCGGTTTTAAAAGAAAGTTAGTGATTATTATTTTAGGTTCATTGACAATTTTTGCCATTTTCGTCCAATGGGTCATGACCCATTGGATATATTGAAATGTTCATTTTAGCAAAAATTGTCAAAGAACCTTATTTTTTTATAAAAAAATAGAAAATAGAGGCATCGTTTTCGATAGTTCTTTACGTATTAGAAGTAGCAGGTTTAATTTTACAAATTCCCAAAGCATAATTTTTGACTGCTCATTGTAGAAACTTCACACACAACTGTTTTCAAAAACTATTTCTAAACGCTATTAAAAACCAAAGAAATGATGCGACAACATTTTCGCAAATACGCTCTTGTATTGCTATTGCCTTGTGTTTTGTTTTCTTGTCAACGCTCGTTTGACTATGATGTTGAGGATATTCCATATTTTGAAGGCTTGCCTGTACCAGCTACAGACGAAGGCTTTCAGGTTCACGTCCCACCTTTTCCAGTTCCAAATAAATATGAACGAGAAATCTTTGTTCGGATGAAAATTGGAAATACTGAAGATATTTATGTCACTAAATTTCACGCACTTTGCCGACCAGGAACTCATCACTTAATTGCTTATGGTTATGAGGATGAAAATGATGCCGCTAATCCACCGCTCGGTGTAATGCGTGATCAAAACCTGCCTGATGGTCGAGGTAATTTTAGTTTAACAATGGGATCTGGTGCATTATATTGTGCTGCTCAAACGGCTGATTTTGTATCAGAATTACCGCCTGGAGTTGCTGTTAAAATTCCTGCTAATGCCACAATTGATGTCAATTCTCATTATTTTAATTTTACTGGTGAAACACTTTTTGGTGAAGTGTTTTTGAATTTGCATACTATTCCAGAAAGCGAAGTAACAGAATTATTGGTCATTAATGACATTAATAATGAAGATGATTTGATCTTGCCAGCCAATAAAACAACAGAGATTGAATACCAAAAGGTATTTGATGAAACAACAGATATTCGTCAGATGTTTTCGCATATGCATAAGCGAGGTGTGTTATTTGAGGTCTTCAAAATAGGTGGTACTAATGATGGTGAATTGCTTTATGGAGCAATGGATTATCAACATCCGCCGTATCAATTTTTTAATCCGCCATTGCGTTTTGAAGCAGGAGAGGGGATGAGAACCAAAGTTCGTTATATCAATGAGAGTAATCGAGAAATTAGGTATGGTGTGACAAGTGAAGATGAAATGGGAATTTTGTTCTTTTCTAAAGTGGAAAGATAATTTTAAGAAAAAAGAAACGCAATAATGAAAAATAAAATATATTCCTTACTGGTGCTATGCGCTATTTTATATAGTAATACGTCATTAATGGCACAAGAAGAAGGCGAAGCCATAGACGAAAACAGGTGGGCAATTCAATTGAATATTCAGCACCAAGATATTATGTTTCAGAATTTATTGAATTTTGGGACATTGCGAGTTTTTGATGAAGTGAATATTCGACCTATTTTTTCACTTGAGGCACAACGTTATTTTAGTATAAGACCAAAAAGTAAGCGATTTTTAGCAGCTCAAGTTGGTTATTATAATAGTTTGTATCATCAAAAATGGTTGATTGCTAAATTGGCTTATGGTCGAGAGCGAACGCTTTACAAAGGTTTGTTTATATCATTTAGGGCAGAATTTGGTGTGGCTCGTGCCAAGGACAGCGATCTACAAGCCATTTATGAGACTGGAAAATGGG
>CAKZLL010000478.1 GCA_937125475.1 uncultured Saprospiraceae bacterium
AAGAAATTAAAATCATCCAATATCGTGTCGCACGTCGTTCTCGAATTATGAACGCGTTAATGCTTGCGGCTAAAAATGGTAAAAAGGTATTGGCTTTTGTAGAAGCGAAAGCCCGATTTGATGAAGATGCTAATTTGCGCTGGGCAGCTCGGTTAGAAAAAGCAGGCGTGAAAGTTTTGTATAGTTTCCCAGGCCTAAAAGTCCATTCTAAACTAGCAATTGTCATACGAGAAGAAGACGAAAAATTAGAAAAATATTGCTATCTCAGCACTGGAAATTTCCATGAAAGAACAGCAGAATTATACAGTGACATTGGTCTTTTAACTTCCGATACACGCCTTACAAATGAAATCACTGAGGTCTTTAATTTCTTAGAAACCTTTGAAAAACCAACTCAACCTTTAGAGCATTTACTCGTTGGAGAAATTAATCTGCGTTCTGGATTAGAAGCTTGTATTGATCGAGAAATAGCCATAGCAAAAACGGGAGAAAAAGCTCATATCATTCTAAAAATGAATAGCTTAGAAGATCCTAAAATGATCGCAAAACTATACGAAGCTAGTCAAGCAGGTGTTAAAATTGATTTGAATATTCGTGGAATTTGTTGTTTAATTCCGAATAAAAAAGGTTGGAGTGAGAATATTACTGCGATTAGTATTTTAGATCGTTATTTGGAACACACCCGCATTTTTTATTTTTATAATAATGGGGCAAAAGATATTTATTTATCTTCTGCTGACTTTATGGGAAGAAATTTAAATCGACGAATTGAAACGTCTTTTCCTATTTATGATAAAAATCTAAAAAAGGAAATTTTAGATTTTTTAAACATCCAATTTATGGACAATGTAAAAGCTCGAATTTTGGATGAGCACCATTCCAATATTTACAAAAAAGATGATAATGCAACGCCAGTAAGAGCGCAGTTAGAAATGTATCATTATCTAAAAAGAAAGCAATAACAAAAACGATAAATAATAGCCGATGAATAGTAAATCTCTATTTATCGGCTATTATCAACTTACTTTTTATAACATTTCTGCCATTTGCTCTTGCAATATTTTGGCTTTTGCTCTTGCTTGTT
The DNA here is from genome assembly GCA_937125475.1 of uncultured Saprospiraceae bacterium. Lineage (GTDB taxonomy): Bacteria > Bacteroidota > Bacteroidia > Chitinophagales > Saprospiraceae > CAKZLL01. Next base: position 1,085 of record CAKZLL010000478.1, read on the forward strand.
CTGCAAAATCTTCTCCATCACTTGCGTAAATAATACCGCGTGATGAATTGACCAACAAGCCACAATGATCATTCAAACCGTATTTCGACAATTTTTTTAAATCTCCTCCTTGCGCTCCAACTCCTGGAACAAGTAGAAAATGATCAGGTGCTATTTTTCTGATTTCTTGAAATTTTCCAGGGTGTGTCGCTCCAACTACAAACATCAAGTTGTCGAGTGTTCCCCAAGTTTGAGCTGTTCTCAATACTTTTTCATACAATGGCATTTCTCCATTAACCGTATCAAACTGAAAATCTTGACTGCCTTTATTAGAGGTCAAACCTAATAAAACCACCCATTTATTTTCAAATTCTAAAAATGGTTGTACCGAATCAACGCCCATATATGGCGCAACAGTCAACGCTCCAGCATTCATTTGCTCAAAAAAAGCGCGGGCATACATTTTAGAAGTATTGCCAATATCTCCACGTTTAGCATCAGCGATTACTAAATGTTCTTCTCCGATATACTCGATTGTTTTTTCTAGTGCTGTCCAACCTTTCGCACCTAAACTTTCATAGAAAGCCGTATTTGGTTTATAAGCTACGCAAAGATCGCGTGTTGCGTCAATGATCTGCTTATTGAATTCAAAAATCGGATCTTCTAGTGTTAATAAATGTTTCGGAATTCGATTAATATCCGTGTCTAAACCAACACAAAGGTAAGATTGCTTCTTCAAAATCTGCTGGTATAATTCAACTCGTGTCATATCAATTATATATTTTAAAAACAAAATCTTGTAAATTAGGCGCTAGACACTTTGAAAGCATCTAACGCCTAGTTTTATTTTTTAATTTATTTTTTCTGCAACAATAACATAAGTCGGAAAAGCATAAGCCTTTTTAGCAATAATCTCTTTTACTTTAAATTGATTAAGCTCCAAGAAAATTTCTAACTCATTGATAGTAAAGGTTCTAACAATCGAATTATCCTGACCTAATTCAATCCACTTGTTATCTGTTTTTTTGAAATAAGTTGACTCCCATTTAAAGTCCATCCCATTTTCTAAGACTAACGACCAATGGCTTTTCCTCAAATATTCCATTCCATCAAAAGCCGCTTCATGTGTTATTGGCTGTCCTTTTCCAATAAATGGGATAAATTCACGGGCATCAATAAAATCAAAACACACAATTCCGCCAGTATTCAAGTTTTGATTGATACTTTCAAAAGTCGCATTTACATCACTATTTTTCACCAAATAACTGATCGTTCGCCCCGTTATCAAAACACTTTCAACCTGCTTTTCTAACTTGAATTGCCGCATATCTCCTTTGAGAAATTTTCCTTGTGGCATTTTCAACTGAGCTATTTCAATCATTTCTTCACTCAAATCTAATCCCGTATATTCAAAGTCATTTGCAGTAAAATACTCTGCTAAATGTCCTGTGCCACTTCCAATTTCGAGTAAGTTATTTTTCTTATACTTTTTCAAAATATCACTATAGAAAATGTATTCTTCCTTATAATTAATGAAAGTTTGATACATTGCTTCATAGACTTTCGCTAGATCGCCATATAAACTCATGCTATTCTATTTCAAAATAAAAACAACGATTTTAATTTACTCCATTGATCGCTTTCACGCCTGTGATCTGCGGTAATTGAGACTTGATCGCCATCTCCAAACCAGCTTTCATCGTCATTACACTCATCGAGCAACTTTGACAAGATCCCAACCATTTCACTTTAACCAATAATTCATCTGTAATATCTACAAGTTCAACATTTCCCCCATCTACTTTCAAATGTGGGCGAACCGTATCTAATGCACTATCTACTCTCTTGATTAAATCTTCTTTCTCTAATACTGTCATAATTGTTTTACATTCAAACAATCGACAATCAATTAATCAACACGCCAACTCGGTCATTATCAATTATCCATTATCAATTATACATTAAAAAACTATCCATTCATTTGTACTTGTCCTGTCGGAGGAAGCATTTCATTGCGCATCACAACTTGACGAATTGTATTTTTAGCTACTTTCATCATTGCCTCCGCTCCTATGTGATTGTCTTGCATCACAATCGGTTTTCCTGCGTCTCCTGCTTCTCTAATTCCCTGAACTAAAGGCACTTGACCTAAAAGCATAGATTTACTTTTCTTAGCCAATTGTTTTCCTCCGCCTTGTCCAAAGATATAATATTTGTTATTAGGTAATTCTTTTGGTGTGAACCAAGACATATTTTCCACCACACCCAAAATTGGTACATTTACATTTGGCAACAAAAACATATTCATCGCTTTGACCGCATCAACTACCGCAACTTCTTGTGGCGTTGTGACGATTACCGCGCCTGTCACAGGTACGGATTGCACCAAGCTCAATTGAATATCGCCTGTACCAGGAGGTAAGTCAATGATCAAATAATCTAACGGAGGCCAAAGGCAATCTTCAAAAAATTGCTTCAATACACCTGACAATCTTGGGCCTCTCAAAACGACTGCTTGCTCTGGCTCAATAATAAAACCCATCGACATCACAGGCATTCCGTAAGCATCCAAAGGAACAATTTTCGGTTTTCCGTAAACGTCCCTAATTTTCGGGCGTTGTCCTTGCAAACCAAACATCGTCGGAATAGATGGACCATATAAATCTGCATCTAATAAACCAACTCTTGCACCTAGTTTTTTAAGACCTAATGCTAAATTAGTGGAAACTGTAGATTTTCCTACGCCTCCTTTTCCTGATGCGACAGCTATGATATTTTTTACGTGTGGCAATGCGCCCGTAGGTTGTTGCGCTTGCGGATTAGCGGAAGCCAAATGAACATTGACATTCGCTTTTGGATAAATTTGATTGACTGCGACAATGCATGAAAAATTTAATTCCTGCTTATTTTTAGTATCCAAATTCGGTAAAGCAATAGTGAAATTGATGTTTTTACCATCAATTTTCAAATCGCGTACCATCTTTAAAGTGACAATATCCTGCCCTGATTTTGGATCTTTTACGGTCTTTAACGCCTCTAATATCTTATTTTTATCCATTATGTTACTATACTAAATACGGTCAAATGACTTTTCCGTCCTTATAATTTTAAATTCTATTTGCAAATATAAACCTTGTCAGACAATAGTAGTTCATTATCTTATGATTAATTAACAGATTTTGCAAGCAACGGTAGGGCAAAGTAGGGCAAAGGCATGCCTTTGCCCTACGAATAATACAAATAATACGAATATTACCAACTATCTAAAAATCGCTTAGGCTGGTTTTGATAACTTTCCTTCGGAATGCTATTTAATGCCACCGAAATCCATTTTCTAGTATCTTTTGGGTCAATCACTTCATCAAATTCTAAGAAAGAAGCGGCACTCAATGCCTTGCCTTTTTCGTACATCGCACCGACCAAATAATTATATAATGCTTCTTGTTTTTGTGGATCGGTTTCAGCTTCGAGTTCTTTTCTAAAACCAAGTTTGACCGCGCCTTCTAAACCCATTCCACCAAATTCACCCGTTTGCCAAGCCACAGTAAAAAAGGATTCGTGCAAACTACCGCCTGCCATTGCCATCGCACCCAAACCATAAGCTTTGCGCAAAACAACCGTCAGCATCGGCACACGTAAAGACGCACCCACCAAAAACATTCGAGAAGAATGTCGAACCATTGCTGTGCGTTCACAATCAGGCCCAACCATAAAACCAGGTGCATCACAAAGCGATAAAATCGGCAAACCAAACGCGTCACAAAGCTGCATAAAACGAGCCGCTTTATCCGAAGCATCGCTGTCAATCGCTCCACCCAAATGCCGCGTACTATTAGCAATCAAGCCCATCGGTTTGCCTTCGATACGAATAAATGCGGTAATCATATTACGCGCAAAACCGCCTCTCAATTCTAAAACTGAATTATCATCGGCTATTTTATTAATAATTTTAAAGACATTATAAGCAAATTTGCGATTGACGGGAATGAGATGTCGTAAGTCTTTTTGTTCGCCGCAAGTCCAATTTTTCAAATCACCTTGAAAGTAAGACACATATTTTTTAGCCGCTGCAACCGCTTCGATTTCGTCTTTTACTAAGATATCAATCACGCCATTTTTATATTGCATTGCAGCAGGACCAACTTCTTTTGGATGAAATTTCCCTAAGCCTCCACCTTCAATCATAGCAGGGCCGCCCATGCCGAGCGAGGTATTTTGAGTAGCAATAATGACATCCGAACAACCAGCAATTGACGCATTTCCAGCAAAGCAGTACCCAGAAACGACCGCAATTCGCGGCACTTTTCCACTCAATCGGGCATATTCGACGAAAGTCATGATATCCAAACCACCAGAAGACAGCAAATCAGCATCAACATCGCCTGGCCGTCCGCCTCCGCCTTCCGCAAAAAAGATGATTGGGCGTTTGGCTTTTTTGGCAACTTGCATCATCCGATCCGTTTTTTTATGATTAAAACTGCCTTGTGTGCCAGCCAATACCATATAATCATAACTCAAAACGAGGCATTTGTTGGCATTTTCATCAAAATGATCGCCATTCACTGAGCCAATTCCTGTGATCAAACCATCAGCAGGTGTTTGCTCGATGAGTTGTTGAATACTTTTTCTACCTCGTTGTGCTGCAATAATCAAAGATCCAAACTCGACAAAAGAGTCCGCATCACACAAATCCGCAATATTTTCTCTTGCAGTTCGTAAGCCTTTACTATGGCGTTTTTGTACTTTTTTTGGTCGATTTTCATCCCATAAATAGGATTTTCGGTTATACAATTCTTCCAGATCAGCGCGTCCTAAATCTTCCTTTTTTTTCTTTGACATTATTGTAAATGAATGAGTTTTAAATTCAAAAAATCGTGCAAATCAGGGGTTGGGATCTCTAGCAGAGATCAAATTCTTAGGCTATTTCGTAGGTGCGCAAAAAATCAACCGCGAATCGTCCAATGCTGCGACTCTCAAATGAGCTGGATAATCTTCTTTCATAATCATATTAACAAAATCCTGCTTCGTTGCATATTCCACAATAATTACTTTATCCCACTCCAACTCATTTTCTGGGCCAATCACTGTGAATTTAGCATCGCCATAAAATAGAATTTTTGCATTTGATGCTTTTATAAAAGGCGAAGCAGCTTTCATATATTTATTGTATTGCTCCTTTCCTGTTAAGCCATTTTCGAGTTTGTCTTTGAATTTTAATAAATTCAACATTTGCAAAGGCGTATCAACTGGAAAGTTC
>CAKZLL010000479.1 GCA_937125475.1 uncultured Saprospiraceae bacterium
GGCTCAGAAGAAGGGTAAGCGGTTCGGATATCGATAATTCCATTAAGCGCTGACGAGCCATACAATGCAGAAGAAGCGCATTTCAAGATTTCAATTTGCGCGATATTTTCGACAGGAACAAAATCCCAATTCGGAAAACCTGCATCGCCTTGTAAAGCTGGCAAATCATCGACAAGCAACAAAACGCGACTTCCTGCCCCATACGAATATCCCGAGCCAGCTCGAATACTCGCTTGCCCATCAATAACCGTCACACTCGGTACTTTTTCCAAAACCTCATCAACTTGAATGGTATTAGTATTTTCCAATAAAGAAGGTTTGAGTACCTCTAACGAAACCGTGACTTCTCCTAATGGTTTTTCAAATTTACCGCTGGTAATTGTTGCCGTTTGTAATAATTCAGTACCTTGATTTAAAACAATATTGAGTTCGCGTCGTTCACTTTGAGACAAATAAACCGTTCGCTTTTCTTCATTATAACCAACATAACTAAAAATCAATTCATGTTCTCCTGCTCCTAATTCAATCGTGTAATTTCCAAGTGCGTCTGTTGTTGTTCCTTCATTTCCTCCCTCTATCGTTGCCGCAATTAGAGGCGCACCATCTTCATCAGTTATTTTACCAAAAATCGTTGCTTTTTGGCTAAAAAGATAAGAAGAACCAAAAATTGTTAAGAAAATAATGATTAATATTTGCTTCATTTGATATTGATTTAAAACAGTTCGATCTTGATTTTTTATAAAAAAACGTTTAACTAAGGGTTGAGAAATGAAGATATTACATTTTTACTAAATCATCCGTAATTTTCCAGTTCTCCAATTCATTTCTGATGTATTTTTCATAATTTAAATGCCTAAACCCTTTAACAATAGCAATTTTTGAAATCTTCCGTTCTCCATTTTCAAAACTCAATGCAGCTGTTCCGAACACTTCATCATATTCTGTGATTGCGATGAAATGGATTTCATTTTCATTTATTTTTACTAATAAGTTTTGTTCTTCTTTTAATACTTTTTGAATAATCAAATGATATAAAAAGGCTTCATTCTTAGATTGAACAGGGCGAATTTGAGTTTTTGGATTTGGCATATTTTTATTTATAAGTGTCAATAATTAAAATTAAAGGGTCTTTGACAATTTCTGCATTTTAATCCAATGTAGGCTTGCCCCATTGTTCTAACTCCTTGAAAAACAACGGGGCAAGCTACCGCTGGATTAAAAGAATATTCATTTTGGCAGAAATTATCAAAGAACCAAATTAAAAAAGGATTTATTTATCAAATCATATTTTGGCAATATTGCTTTTTAATATCATTTAATAGAAAAATCCTTTCTTCTTATAAAACTGCTTATTCCACCAATTAAGGCACTTCTTTACCAAGAGAAGCTTCCCAAAGTGTAAACCATTCTTCGCGTGTAATATCAATTTCCAATGCATCAACTGCCGCTTTAATCCGTTCCTCTCGGGCAGTTCCTAGCACAGGAATAATATTAGCGGGATGTTTTAAAAGCCATGCTAAAAGGAGTTGATCCAGTTCTATATTATACTTTTCAAGCATATCACCTGCTGCTGCAATAATTCGTCTAACAGGCTTACTATCCAAATCTTTAAAAATTTTGCCGCTTGTCAAGGGCGACCAAGCCATAGGAGCGGTTCTTAATCGTTGACACAAATCAAGCGTTCCATCAAAAAAGGGTTTTGGGCGCATCAAATGCAATTCAATCTGATTTGTGACTAAATCCACTCGATTTTCTAATAATTTGAACTGAGAAGGCGTGAAATTAGACACACCAAAGTGTAAAACCTTTCCTTCTTTTTTCAATCGCTGAAATATCTCTGCAATTTCATCCGCATTCATCAAAGGACTTGGTCGATGAATAAGTAATAAATCAATATAATCAGTATTGAGTTCTTTTAAAGAATTTTCAACAGACCACAAAATATGTTTCTTACTGGTATCGTAAGACTTGACTTTATGGCTTGGGCGATTCGGTGTTATTAATTTGATACCACATTTAGTAACAATTTGCATTTTATTACGTAAACTAGGTTCAAGCTTCAAAGCACGACCAAAATCACCTTCAGAGGTATAATCACCATAAATATCTGCATGATCGAAGGTCGTCACACCATAATCTAGGCATTTTTTAATGAGCGTTAAGTGTTGTTGGGTATTTAAATTCCAGCCCCACGCGCCCCATTTCCAAACTCCTGCTACGATACGAGAGAAAATAGGTCCATTGGGACTAATCTTAATTTGATTAGATTTCATTGGTGCAATTTTCGGCAAATGTAATAAATCTTAAAGAGGATAATATAAGTTTTTAAAAGTTCTTAATCAAAAT
>CAKZLL010000480.1 GCA_937125475.1 uncultured Saprospiraceae bacterium
CAGAAAATCGAATAACCAAATTCATCAATTACATTAAAACCAATCAAAGGTCCTGTAATGGTGGTCAACGACCAAGTCATCCAGTACCAAGCCATATATTCGCCTTTTAATTCAGTAGGGCTCATATATATAGGTATGGAATTGTTGAAGGGCAAATATAGGATTTCTCCAAAACTTAAAATAACAACACCAATTATTCCAATCGCAATGATTTCGTTTTTACTAAACGCCTCTCCTGTGAAAAAGAAAGTGAAGACAGAGAGACCTATCAATATTCCACCTATCATTGTTGCTTTTCTAATTTGCTTCGTTTTTTCGATCCAATCAATAAGAGGCATTTCTACCAAAACAATAATCGTACAACTAATGCCCATCAAGACACCAATAAATCGTTCGTCGAATAGCCAAACTGTTTTGATAAATACAGGAATGGTATGAAACCATTGTATAAAACAAAAACCAATCAGATAAGTCGTTAATAAAAAAGTTAGATAGGTTTTGTTTTGAAATGGACGAAGGCTTTTGGTTTTTTTAATTTCATGATGAGTTGTCTTGGTTGTTTCAGGCTTTTTTTGTTCTAGCTTTTTCCAATTTCTAGAAATAATAGAAAAATAAATCGCAGCTAAAATACAAGTAATTCCGTCAATCCAAAAGAGCCATTTATAACCATAAGCCACGGCAATAATTCCGCCAATGAGCGGCGAAATTGCCATTCCTACATTAATTGCCAACCTGAAAAAAGCCATTGTTCGACCTGTTTCAGATTTGGGAACATAATCCCCGACCGTAGCCGTAGCGGCAGGTCGATAAGCATCGGCAAAGCTAGAAGTAATAAAAATTAGAAGAAAAAGTGTATAAAAATCAGTTGCCCATTGTAAAGAAATGAACATCAAACCACTGAATAACAAACTGAAAATAATAATTTTGTTTGCCCCATATTTATCAGTCAATTTGCCGCCAGCATAAGAGCCTAAGAACGAACCTAGCCCGAAAGCTGTCGTTAACAAACCAGCATCTTTTAGTGAAAAATCGAGTACGGTAGTGAGATAAACCGAAAGAAATGGAATGACCATTGTCCCCATTCGATTGATAAGAGTTAAAATAGCAATCGCCCAAATCTCTTTGGGATGATTAGAGTAAGCAGCTTTATATAATTTCCATGAAGACGCTAAAGAAAATTTCATACTTGAACAGCTTTTGATTATTAGATTTGCCCGTCGCAGCCCATTAAGCTGCCGCCGAACAAGTCTATTAGATAGTTGGAGGGGAAATCCTTGGAAAAGGATTACACGATTTCGAGGTTAATCGTTCACTTTTTTTAATAAAAATTAGAACTATTTTCAGTAGAAGGAATAAGCGTTTAGAATTGATTATTCTCTTTTATTTTGTTATGGAATGATTGGGTAATACGGAACAAAATAGAGATAGTCACTTTTTGGGCTTTACGCTAAATCATTCAAATTCCTCGTTTAAAATATCAAATTCCATTTTTAAACTTTCTGATAATCAATCGTTTGTATCGGCTTTTGTTTTTTAATATCTTGGAAGTAATTAGTTAGTTAGAAATCAGGATGATACTATTTTTAAACCAAAGAAAAAGATACAATTATGAAAAATCAATGCTACACTTACGCACTATTAATTTTAATGGCTATTCCTTTTTGCAGTTTTGCACAAAAATTAGGAACGAAAAGCGTATCAGTCAAATATACTCAATTGCCACTCGAACCATTAGCCGAAGATATTCAGTCTTATAGCACGATGATGAGAAGCGGTTATTTGCTTTTTAATAATCGAGAGCGATTTGAAAGAGATTATCTTAAAGTCTTAGATGGCTATCAACATGATGCTAGTGGAAATGGAGATTTGATGATTTTAGCTACTTTTAGAGGCTTAGATATTGTTAGTATTGAAGAAAAACACAGTACAAATAAAGATGAAACGACGTATAATCATCGTTATGAAATCACCTACACTTTTCCTGTTTTACTTCAAATGTATGATCAAAACAACAATTATTTGATTGATATGGAATTAAGCGATTTGAATCAGGAGTTCACGGCTACTTTTGGGCAATCAGAGAAATTTGAGGATTTCGAAACTTTAGATAGAGCATTCAAAGAAGGAAAAGGAGATTTCATAGTAGAGCTTGAAAATAAACAAGCTGCGAAACAAATGAGAAAAGGTCGAGAATTAATTAGAAATAATTATGCTTTGATTAAGCGTACTAAAAAGATAAGAATTGGTTATGGAAAAGGCAGAAAGAAAAATTATTCTGATTTAGATAAAGCCACTGATTTGGCGTATCGCGGTTATGCGTTGATGAGTAGAGGTGAGGATGGATTAGTCGAATTTCAGCAAGCGATTGGTATTTGGAAAAGCGCTTTGAAAGAAACAGACTTGAGAGATAAAAAAGCGCGGATCAATCAAAAGATTGCTCGTTGGTTGAATTACAATTGTGCAATGGCTTATGCTTGGTTAGATGATTATGATAGTGCGATGAAATATGTCATCGAGACAGAAGTTATGAAACATAAAGGCGTTTTTGCGGCTTCTTTTAATGCTGCTGAATTACGGGCTTTTGTGACCGAAAAACAAAAAAGGTACGAAGCCAATAAAAAGCCAAAAGAATATATAGCTGAAGAAAATGACTAGGTGATCATTGAGATTCGCATTTTGGAGATAGCAGGCAGATTTAACTAAGTTAGGTCTGTCTGTTGCTATTATAGACTATTCGATCAATTTATTATTAATAATAAATCAAAGGAAATAGAAGGAATTTCTTATTTTTGCGGCTTCATTCAAAAGTAGGGACATTTCATGAAGCACGTTGATACCAGATTATTCGAAGATTATCAGAATCTACCAAAGTTTCAAAAAGGCATAATACAGCTTTATGCCATTGCATTAGAACCCATTGACAATCATACTGCGGTGAAATGCCTCACTAGATTAGGGATCAAACCAGGCACTTTTAGACTGGATAGCAAGCAGTTACAAATTCATTTGACACTTTTGCAAAGAGATGGGTTTTTGCAAAAAAAGTTCACTAATGACTATTGTTGTGTGTCTAGTATTACGGATGAAGTGGTAAAGGATGTATTTAAAACCACTCGGTTTAATATTTTTGCAGATACTATTCAAAGCTTTTTACCAATCTATACTTTTGGATATTGGAGCGAAATTCCTGTCGAACGTTACTACCGATCCATTCGAATTGCCTTGTTAAAAGGTGATTTTCATAAAATTAAAGAACTTTCTCGCTCTGCTCTTCGTCAGCATGAAGGCACTTTTGACATTGATCAAGCTTATAGTATTATCAATGCGCCTTATGATGAAGAATGGCTTAACAAATTGCCAGAAGACGCTTTATATTATGGCGGTTTGCGCGTTTTACATCAGCTATTGAATCAATTTGTATTGGATGAGGCTTTCTTTGATTTTCTGGAAAAGAACAAAAGAGATATAGGTGGAGAAGTTGGAGAAGGATTTAGAGATTTATTAAGCTGGAGATATATCTATCAAGGAGATTTTGCGAAAGCTGAAATGATCGCTGGAATTATTAATAAAGATACTAGTCGGTATCATTCTTTTAAAGGGGTAATTGCGTTTTTGGAAGGAGAGAATGAAGTCGCAATTAGTCACTTTGAAGAATCCTTGAGGTTTTATAAAAAAGAAAATAGTAAACGAAAAGTTACTGTACCTTATATTTCATATCAGTTTTATTATTTAGCTCTACTAAAAGATAATAGTACAGAACATTTACAAAATATTAATGAATATTTACTCAGTCTAAAGAAACAGTTGCCTTTTAATGTTTCTTTAGGAATGGTCATCGCAGCACAGGAAAATCAAATGAATATTGTGCGAAGTTTAGTTGATGATTTCAAAGGAAATGGCATAAGTTTACTTTTGGTAAATTATGCGAAATATTGGATTTATAGAAATCAAGCTCTTATTAGTACCTCAGAATTAGAGGAGTTATACACTAATGCGGCTGATCAAAACCTATTGCTTCCGATGCAATGGATCAGCGATTTATTTGAAAAAACTTACCAAGATGAAGGAAACGAGGATCGAGTAAGTCATTTTAAACAAATTAGCATTGATACACGCAATAAAAAGGGAATTATCTCTATCCTTGATTTAATGCCTAAAGTTGAACCGTGGGAACGCTCAATTAATGCTTTAATGAGTTTGTCTAATCAATTGGAACGTGGACAGTTTGCTTCTCAAAAAGATAGAAGAGTGATTTGGCTCATTAACTTTAAGGCGAGAAGCTTAGAAGCAAAAGAGCAAAAGATTGGTAAAAATGGTAAATGGACAAAAGGAAGAACCGTTGGTCATGATAAATTAACACTCTCTGCTCAAAAAGAAGATTTCTTGACAACGAAGGATTTATTAGTCGTTCAAAGCATTGAAAGTAGAGGCTGGAGCAATGATAATGAATTTGATTTCAATGATAATTTAATCAAAGCGTTAATTGGTCATCCTCATATTTATATGAATAATGAGCAACGAACTGCCGTTGAAATCATCGGAGAACAGCCACAATTAGTCGTTCAAAAAGTCGGTGATAATTTTGAATTAAAGTTCAATTTGAATGTTCGAGAGGCTGGTATGAAATTGCTGAAAGAAACGCCAACTCGCTATAAAGCTATAGAAGTTACGGATCAGCACATCACTATTGCGAATGCGATTGGTAATGATAAAATCGTTTTGCCAGATCATACGGAGGAGCAATTATCTAAGATTATCAAAGGGTTTTCTAAGGTGGTAAATGTGCAATCTGAATTATTGACGGAAGATATTGATGTTAGAAAAGTGCCTTCTAATTCAAAAATACATG
>CAKZLL010000481.1 GCA_937125475.1 uncultured Saprospiraceae bacterium
AAAACCGCGATCTTAGCCCATTTTAGTTCACCGCGCTAAAGCAGCGGTGCAATTGAAAAGATTAATAAATTTTTGTTTTAGGTTCAGAGAACCGACACCGTTTGTAGTTATCAAGGAACAGGATGTTTAAGGTGCATCGCACCGACACCAAGGCTATAAAATATTGACTGATAATGATTTATAAAACAAGGTGTCGGTGCGATGCACCTTAAAACGACAATTAATATTTTACTACAAACGGTGTCGTTGCGCTGCAACTAAAATATTAAACAACTTTTGTTACAATGTACTAAAATATTGATTTCTCATTTACTTACCAATTTTATCATTCATACATTCACCTTATTATGAAGAATATACTAGGATTATCTTTATTGTTACTGATTACAACAGTAGCATATAGTCAGACAGACAACGAAGCCTATACCGATGATGACGCGCTTTTCATTAAGGAAATTTACAACACAGCATTAACAAATGGACAAGCTTATAATTGGTTAAACTATATGACCAATAAGATTGGAGGGCGTTTAGCTGGTTCTCCTCAAGCGGCGGCAGCAGTAGAATATACGAGACAAATTATGGATACAATGGGGATGCATGTGACACTTCAAGGTTGTATGGTGCCGCATTGGGTAAGGGGCGATAAGGAAATGGCACGAGTGGTCAATTCTAGGTCTATGGGAACGATTGATTTAGATGTTTTGGCATTAGGAAATTCAGTCGGAACAGATAAACTAGGCGTTGTCGCGCCAGTAATCGAAGTCAAAAGTCTCGATGAAGTCAAAGCACTTGGACGAAAAAAAATTGAAGGGAAAATTGTTTTTTTTAATCGCCCAATGAACCCAACACAGCTGAGGACTTTTAATGCTTATGGAGGTGCAGTAGATCAGCGTGTACATGGCGCGGCAGTTGCTGCAAACTATGGAGCAGTTGGTGTAATTGTACGTTCTATGACGCTTAGATTAGATGATATTCCACATACAGGATCGGTTATTTATAATCAGTTGGATAAAGGTGTTGAACCTATTCCTGCACTGGCAGTCAGTACGTTAGATGCTAATTTGTTGAGTAATATCTTAGCTAAAGATGGTACGACAGATCTATTTTTTAAGATGAATTGCCGCATGCTTGATCCTGCTCCTTCTTATAATGTAATTGGAGAAATCAAAGGCAGTGAATTTCCTGATGAAATTATTATGATTGGTGGGCATTTGGATTCTTGGGATGTTGGAACAGGAGCACACGACGATGGAGCAGGTTGTGTTCATGCAATGGATGTGTATCAAGTGCTGAAACGATTAAATTATAAGCCGAAACGAACGCTCCGAGTAGTGATGTTTATGAACGAGGAAAACGGTTTGGCTGGTGCATTAGAATACGCAAAACAATCGAACGCGAAAAAAGAATATCACTTAGCAGCTATCGAATCGGATAGAGGTGGTTTTTCGCCAAGAGGTTTCACGATGGAAGCTGAAAATGCTGTTTTCTTAGAAAAATCTAAAAAAGCAATTAGCTGGTTACCTTTACTAAGATCTTATGGGTTAGAGTTAGAAAAGGGTGGTTCTGGGGCAGATATTTCTCGACTGAAAGGTCAAAAAGGTTTATTATTTGGTTTAAACCCCGATTCTCAACGTTATTTCGATTATCATCACACACCTATTGATGTTTGGGATGCAGTGAATGAACGCGAGTTACAACTTGGAGTAGCTGCGATTACTTCGCTAGTTTATTTAATTGATAAATATGGCTTGTAAATGACACTTTTTTTTGTATTTGTGACAGGAAATAATTAAAATTGCACCGCCTAATCAAATAAATACATCTGTCACAAATACAAAAATATTAGAAAAGAAAGAATAAGAATTAATTAATATTTGATGTTTATCAAAATCAACTTTGTCTAAAATGAAAATTGTCTTAGAAATATTAAGACAAATAATATCATAAAGGCTTGACCTTCAAAACAAAATTTAAAAAGTACGCTATCAAATAGAGTATTAAAAGCTTATAGATATTATTTATTTTACATTTTAATATTATAATCATAATTGATAACCAGGTATTTATCTAATTTCATTTTTTTTACAAAAATCATTTCTTGTGACTGCCTCTTCTCTGCACTTCTTTCTAAGTTGGATTAATATATAAGGCTTATATTTATTATAAAACAGAAACTAAAGCAATATCACTCTAGTTCTGATAATTTCTGTGACATTACATTAAAATGTCATATTAATAGAAGTTGGCAGAACTATTGCAGTATATAAATTAATTATATACAATCTATCTCCTTTTTAAAGAAAACAAACAAATAAGCCAAAACACTTTGATAGATATTATAGTTAACCAACTTATTAAGCTGATTAATTAACTAACGTATTTTAAAGACAGCACTGATATGAAACAATTTGCTACGATCGCCACGATTTTAGGGCTTCTCTTCCTATCCACAACTATGGAAGCTCAAGATACGGCATTGACTAAAGCACTCAACAAAGCAGAAAAATTATACAAAAGTTATAAGTACAATGCTGCTATTCCTTATTATGAGTTTTATCTAGAAAAAGAAAAAAAGTCAAAAGTACTTTCTGTTAAAACTAAATTAGCTTATTCTTATCGAATGGCAAATAAACCAACTAAAGCAGCAGCAATTTATGCAGATTTAGTTGAAGCTCCTCGGGTTAAACCAATCATTCTTTTTTATTACGGAGAAACATTAATGGCAAGTGGTAAATATGCCGAAGCAAAAAATTACTTTGTAAAATACGAGACACTCAAACCAGATGATAAAAAGGTAGGCGCGATGATAGACGCTTGTAATAAAGTGAATACTATTCAGCCTTATTTCGTAGATATTGATATAGAATTGGCAGATATTAATACGGAAGCCGATGAATTTTCTCCGATTTTTTATGAAGATGGTATTGCATTTTTATCGGATCAAGGTGCAAATGGAAAAACCTATGCTTGGACAGGTCGCCCATTTTTGAAATTATATAAATCGACTAAAACGAGCAATGGTCGTTTTGTTGATACAAAGAATTTTTCAAGTAAAATAAATGGTTATAAGAAACATACAGGGCCTGTTTCTATTTCAAGAGATGGAGAAACATTGATGATTACTCGAAATTCGGATGTTCCTACTCAATCAAACCGTTTCAATCTTCAAATATTTGAAGCTACTAAAAAAGGTGAAAATTGGACGAGAGGTAAAGTGATTAATATCTGTAAACCTAATAAAAACTATATGCACCCTGCATTGACACCTTCAGGTGATACAATGTATTTTGTGTCAGATAAGGGCGCAGGAGCAGGTGGAACGGATATTTATATGACTTACCGCACGCCAAAAGGTTGGAAAAGACCAAAAAATTTAGGAGATGTTATTAATACTTCTGGGCATGAGGCATTCCCTTTTGTTCATAAAGATGGAACACTTTATTTTGCGTCAAAAGGACATGGAGGTTTTGGAGGTTTTGATATTTACAAAGCAGAAAGAAATGCAGATGGAGAATTTGAGCGAGTAATTAATGTCGGTGAACCAATTAATAGTCCTAAGGATGATACAGGGTTTATCTTGGATGATAAGAAAGAATCTGGTTATTTTGCTTCTTCTCGTATGGCAGGAAATGACGATATTTATTTTTTCCAAAATATGGGAGTAGCCATGAAAGGAAATCAATTAGCTTATAATTCTGCTAATCCAGCTAGTCTTAATATGGCAAAATCAGCTCGAAATATTGCAGGAAATGCTGGTAAGATTCAAATGGCAGGTAAAATCATTGATGCCGAAACTGGCAAAGCTTTGACTAATGTTAAAGTAATATTAGAAACAAAAAAAGGCATTAAACTAAAAGAATTATCAGTTGATGGCGCTGGAAATGTGAGTGGATATGTTTTAAAAGGAGAGACTTATGTTGTTTCTATTCAGAAAATCGGCTATAAAAATAAATCTACTTTTATTCAGATAGGAGAGAATCAAAATAGCATAAAACCAGTCTTTAAATTACAAAAGAAAAAATAATCTTAATTTTTTATTGATATATATAATAAGTTTCATATTAAGAGACAAATTGCTGGAAATGGCAATTTGTCTCTTTTCATAAATACATGACTTGAAACAAAGTTGAATGTCAGTACACTGTTATATTTATAATAATTTCCTTTAATTAATCCTCTGAAAGCGGCTTTCTATCAAAATCTCTAAGAACTGGCGTTTAAAAATTATCATTTTTCACACAAAACAACTATTTTACCTTTTTTTACGTTTGTGAATAATAAGTAATAAGGCTTTAATAACTTTAGGCTTAATCAGTAGAAGCCCTAAATTAAAGTCTATTAAGGAACGTGTAAAAAATAACTTATAACATTTGACTGTTTCTTTGCGCGTTCCTAAGTAAGTAATAAATAAAATAGGAATAATCTAATTTGTTTGGTTATCTACTAATTAATCAAGGAACACAAGCATTTTTATTCACATTTTAATTGATTAAAATACTCATCGCACTAATTCAACAATAATACTTTAAATAGAATGAAAAACATACTGATTCTTTTAGCTGTGTTGCTCGCAAGCTTTTCTCATGCTCAGAACGAAAAAGAAAATATTAAGTACCAAGGTCTACTTTGGGAAATCACGGGAAATGGACTTGAAAAAACCTCATATCTTTACGGAACAATGCACGTCAGCCGTAAAATTGCCTTTAATTTAGATGATGTTTTCTTTGAAGCACTCGATCAAGCAGATATGGTCGCAGTAGAGTCAATGCCAGATAATTGGTTGGATGATTTGTTTGAGGATGGACGCGTTGGTTATGGAGGAAGTGTTACGCGTCAAAGCGGAGGAAGATATGGTGGTTATAATGACCGAAACTTTTATTCTTCGGCTTTTAAGATCAATCAACCGAACAAAATGGACATCATGAGCGGTATGTTTGGTCAATATCAATTAATCAATGGTTTATTATATCGAAGTGATGGAAATGTAGATTTTGAAGAAGATACTTACCTTGATATGTTTATTTATCAAACTGGAAAACGCTTTAATAAAGGAACATATAGTCTTGAGAATCATAAAGAAACACGAGATTTAGTTGATAAAGCTTCTCAAAATGTCCAAAAAGAAGAGATTGATGAGTGGCTAAAAGAAA
Source organism: uncultured Saprospiraceae bacterium (assembly GCA_937125475.1). Classification (GTDB taxonomy): domain Bacteria; phylum Bacteroidota; class Bacteroidia; order Chitinophagales; family Saprospiraceae; genus CAKZLL01. The sequence continues at coordinate 5,154 of CAKZLL010000481.1, forward strand.
GGATGGAAAAAAAGGGCGTGCGCTATTTTGATATTATTCAAGATGCTTATCGTGATCGAAATATAGGATTAATTGACTCGGTCAATCGAGCGATTAATACAAAACATTATTTGGAGTATATGCTGTTTAAACGCAACGAAAACATGGTTGATTCAATGGAAACATTGATGAAAAATGGTAGTCTTTTTACTGGAGTTGGTGCAGCACATTTGCCTGGAGAAGAGGGAATGATTGATATGTTAAGGAAAAGAGGTTATACTTTAAAGCCTGTTTTTTCGGGACAAACCGAGAAAGGTAAAAAGATTAAAACTAAGATTGAGGAGCATTTCATTGCAAAAAAATATACCTCTCAAACTACAGCCGATGGTTTTATTACCATGGACATGCCTTATAAATTATATGAATTTTATGCAAATGGTGGAAGCATTTCGATCTCGCCTGATTTTGATAATGGTGCTTATATCACACTTGCTCGCCTTTACACATTTAATCGCCTCCGTAAAACATCGGAGCAATTGACAGAAAAAGATTTAGAGAAATTATTATTTGAGTTTATTCCAGGTGAAATTCTATCAAAAAAAGTCCTTACTGCGCCTTATCCTGGGTTTGATATTGAGAATGTGACTAAAACAGGCAATCATCAGCGCCATGTTTTTTATGTTACGCCTTTGGAAATCATCATTGTAAAAATGGATGGTAAGAAGGATTTTGTCAAAAAAGAAAGTGATAAAGTGTTCTCTTCGATTAAATTTGAACCGAATAAAAATAAGAAAAACAAGGTTGTTTCTCATTTCGATGGTTTTGAAGTAGAAATGGAAGGTTATACGATTATTAATAATGCAAAATATGTAGGCAAACGATTTATACAAGCTTATGATGATAAAACAGATCATTATAGCTTTTTGTCAGAAGTTGCGTTAAATGATGCTTCTTATATTGAGGAAGATTCGTTTGAATTGTATTATTTGATGGATCAATTTTGTGAGAATTTGGAAACTGAACTAGATGTTAATGGGAAATATGTAATAGAAGGGAAAGTGCCTTCTTTTTATTCTTTCACAGTTTTGGATTCTTCAACTAATAAACAATTGCATCTTTGTACAAAGTTACTAGGCGAACGTTTTTACTTGGCTGGTTTCTTAGGTGAAAAAAGTGCTGCAACCGATTTTTTCAAAACCATTGATGTTCGACCGTATGGAAAATATGATAAAAAGTATGAAGAACAAGTTGATACGAATTTATTCTATACCGTACATTCTTTAGAGCGAAAAAGCTCAAATGATTATTATGGTGGTGGATTTTATCGAAAAGATAAAGAAAAAGCTTATGAAAAATATACGAAAAATCAATCTTATTCTATTAATTCAAACGAAAATATATATGTCCGTTTGATTAAGTTTCATGATTGGAAAACGATAGAACATATAGATACACTTTGGTCTGAAAAACGAGAAAATTTAGACAAAGCAGGTTTTAAATTAGTAAATACAACTGCTTACACAAAAGATAGTTCTCATTATTTTGAAGGACTTGCTACACGAGAAGGCAGTCAACGCGCGATTAAATTTAAATATATTCAAAAACATGGAACACTCTATTTGATTCGTGCAGTTGTTCAACAGGATGTTACACCAAGCCCATTTATTGATACTTTTTTCCAAACTTTCACGCCAAAAGATACAGTAATAGGAATTAGTCCTTTGATAGATAAAAGCCAATTGTTATTTGATGCGATAGAACAGCAAGATTCTATTTTACTTGATTCAAAAAGTTATATAGATTTTGAAACTAAGCATTTTGCAGCGGTCAAAAAACTCTTTTTAGAAAAAGAATTTGATGATGATTGGAAATTTTTGAAAGATGAATTATTCAAAGAAATTTGCTACATGGACTATGATAAAGTCATGCCATTCTTAGAACAATTGTACTTAGATTCCTATGAAAATTCTTATTATCAAAATCAAATATTGCAGGTTCTTATCCGAAAAAAATCTAAAGCTGCGAACTTAAAAATATTGAAATTATTAGAAGAAGATATTCCTATTACGGATAATGCAGGCGCATTTTTATGGGGAATGTTGTATCGAGATGCAGTGAAAGTAGCTCCTGTTTTCTTTCCAAGATTATTGGAATATGCGACGATTTCAGATTATAAAAGTGATATTCATGGCACTTTAGCCAGTTTGTCAAAAGATGGACGTTTATCTCATAAAAAATATAAATCGTTTAAAAAACAGTTTTTAAATGAAGGAAAAATTGAATTGAAACGGGCTATTGGTAAGGAAGTTCAATCTCGCTCTAAGAATAAGAAGGATTATAGGTATCGTCAAAACTATGAAAAAAATAAAGCACTAGATCGTTATGTGAATTTGCTTTATCCTTTTAGAAAAGAAAAGAAAGTTGCCAATTTCTTGGATAGAGTGAAGAACTTGGATAATCCAGCAGTACAAATGAATTTAATTGAGTTGCAACTCCTGAATAAGGAATTAGTTGATGGAGCCGTTATTCAAAAATTAGCAGAAAATCCAAAACAACGCTATAGTATTTATAATACTTTGAGAAAATATAAGGCACTAGATTTGATGCAAGATAGCTTGAAATCAGAAGTAGCATTAGCTAAAGGGCTTTTAAAGAAAGGGAAATATTATAGTTATAATGAGTCAATTGATACTGTTTATTACCTAAAATCAGAGAAATTGAAAATAAGTGGTCAACTTCATACCGTTCATTATTTTGCTAAAAAAGTAAAACAAGATAATAGCTATAATAGAAGTGAGAAGAAAGAAAAAACGTTCTTGATTGCTTTTACTTGGGAAGCTGGTGAAAAAGTGAAACCAAACAATAATTACAAAATTGAACGAATATTAGAAGAAAATAAAACAGAGGCGGAAGTACTCAAGGAATTACATAAACAAATTCAATTGAAAGATAGAGAACGCTTGAGCAATGATTCAAGTTATTATCGTAGAAATAGCTTTTAGTTGAAAGTTGAAAGTTGAAAGTTGAGAATGCGCCAATCTAGGCATTCTCAACTTTCAACTTTCAATTCTCAACTTCCTTAAAACATTAATTGGCATTTTACATTATAACTACGCAATGGATTCATGCGTCCTGGTCTTAATGCATATTCTCGATTTAGTAAGTTATTGACCACAAAATTCAATTGAATATGTTCGCCTATATTAAACGCAACGCGTGTATCAAAAACCCAATCTCCTCCTTTGGATGTTTCTCGAAAATCTTTAAATCCAGGTATTAATTCTCCTCCATTCAATACCTCGATAATAGAACCATAAGTGCCTTTACCAATAAAAATATCATCAATTTGCCACATATAACCATTATATATAGCCGCAAATCCTAAAGAAATGTCTTTTATTGGTGTAATTTCTAAATCGAAACGAGCGGTATGGAGGCTTCTATATTTGAGAATTGTTTGTTGTAATTCTTCATCAACATTGACAAATGCTTTAGCTAAATTTTGAAAATAATTCTGGTTTTTACTTTTGATTGAATCCAAATCCCCAGGATAGGTATAAGTATAGCCGCCCCAAATTCGATAAGGCACAGATCCTATTTTACCATTAGTATAAGTACCAGCTTCAAAGCCTGCTATTCTTCCTCGACTGATGTTTTGTGTTTTAAAACCAAGTAAATTAAAATCTAAAGCAGTATTAGGCACGCCATAATAATCGAAAAGTACCTCTGTCAAATTCCAATAATCCATGCTAAATAATGCCAAATCAACATAACCATCCAAATAATCATTCTTAAATAATCGTTTATAACCTAGCTCCAAACTCCAGCCAACTTCAGGCAAAATGGTAGGGTTTGGGATTAAGCTGATTGTAGGAAAAGCAGAAATTCCAGTTTCAAATAAAACTGTTTCAGCAAAACGCTCTACTAAGCTCGGAATGCGATAACCTTGTCCAGTATTGAAACGAAAACGATTGTGATCATCAGGTTTATAAACGGCACTCAATCGCGCCACAGGAATGATTTTATTAAAAGCACCTTCGCCAGTTGAAACGTATTCGCCCCGTAATCCAGCAATCACATTTAGTTTATTTTCATAAAAATCCATATCTACTTGAGAGAAAATAGCCGAAATATTTGCCTCAGCTTGTAGTATTTCTTGACTGGTATCAATATCAAATGTTGGATCTTCTCCATAATAATATTGGTGAGATGCGCCTGCTGTAAAACGAACACGCTCATTAAAGGTTCTTTTGAACAAATATTCTCCATTTAGTAAATAACCAGGTGCATTTGGATAGCCAGCTTGACGTTGGAGAATGGCATTGAAATATCTTAAACGAATGGTATGTTTATTATCATTTTGATCAAAAATAGTCAAATGAGGATCAATAGAAAAGGTCATATATTGATTAGGTGTGAATGGTCCAATATGTCGTAACGAATTGGTATCCGCATCCATCCACATTAAAAAACCAGCATAATCATGTTGCATCATATTGCCATTAATGCCAAAATTGATGCGATCAGTGAGGCGATAACGAGTTTTAAAATTGAAACGAGCGCGTGTTTCTTCCAGATTTTCAAGATGCTCGTGTCGTTTGTGGTAATTTCCACCTAAGACAATATCGAGTTTATCTCCTTTGCCTCTAAATGAAAATAACAATCCTCTCGTTCGCGGGCGATTTTCATTATTCCACCATTTTCTGTACAGACTAGGTGGTGTTTCAACGCTTCCGCTATAAAAAGTAATATTAGTATATGGATCAGAAGTTGGCCAAGCGGTAATGACATTAATAACGCCATTCATCGCCGAAGAACCATATAAAACGGAAGATGCGCCTTTCATGACTTCTATTCGTTCTGCATTTTCAAATGGTACAAAATTCCATTTTATATCACTCGCCAAACCACCCAGAAATGGTAAACCATCGACTACAACACCAACTCGACTACCAGCGCCATAAGAAAAACCGCTACTTCTAATATTAACTTGATCATCTACCATTTGCACACCAGGCACACGTTCGACGGCTTCGGAAAGTGAAGTGATGTTATTTTTTTTAATAAAATCGGGTTTAATCACATCAATTGTTACGGGTTCATCTACTAAGGCTTTTTCATTTTGAGAACCTGTGATGACAACTTGATCTAAAATAGAAACACTCGGCTCTAATTTCACGATCCACAAAGTAGATAATGGACTATTTAAATCGCCTGTATAATTGGTGACTTTGGTCGTATAGCCAATATAACTAACAGTTACAGGCGTATTTTCTCGGATGATGGACATGGAAAAACGACCTTGCTGATCAGAGGTAGTCGTTTGACCATCAGAAATAAAAATCGTAGCGCCAATTAATGCATCGCCAGTCTTACTATCAACAACCTTTCCTTCAACAATAGTCGTATTTTGAGCCATACCCCATGTTGATAAACTAATAACCAATAGTGTAAATATCCATTTCATATATTCAAATTTGTGGGGCAAAGATAATACTTTTTGCTTGACGATAAACGGTTGACAGTCGTTTTGCTTGGTAGTAGACGGCTTGAAGATTACATAACATTAATTTAGTTTTACTTTATTAGTATTTTCAACTCTTCTGCTTTTGATTGACCATCCACTAAAAAGTGATATAAGGTTGTTTTTTACTTTTTTTGATTATAATAAAAAGGATAAAAAGTGTATTTTTGATACTCATTACTTAGGGACAAGAAAATAAATAAACTACCCAAAATTGCGTGATAAATTTTATTTTGTATAAGGCGTTTTTTACGCAGCATAGCGAGCTATCCAAGAAAAAGACAACACAGTAAAAAGTAAAAATTATAGCAATATGGGGAGGTTATTTTTTGCACGCTCCCTTAATCATTTGAACCAAAATTATGGAAGAGAGATTGACGAAATGGAGAATGATTTTAGGGAAAAAATCTGATCCTCAAAACGCTGTTCCTATAACAGGAGAAATGAAGGGAAAAGACGAAACATTAGAGGCTTTATATGACTCTGAACGTCAAGCAGGTTTAGGAAGTTCTGCCCCGAATGTGAATCGTTGGTTAGGAGATATTCGACGATATTTTCCTAGTTCGGTGGTACAAGTGATGCAAAAAGACGCGTTAGAGCGGTTGAATTTGCAACAAATGCTCTTTGAACCCGAAATGTTAGAAACGATTGAACCCGATGTTTCCTTAGTTGGTACGCTCTTGTCTTTGAAAAATGTCATTCCAAATAAGACGAAGGAAACCGCTCGAAAGGTCGTCCAAAAAGTTGTTAACGATTTGGAAAAACGATTGAGAAATCCTATGCGCGAAGCTGTAACAGGAGCTTTGAGTCGTTCGATTCGCAATCGTCGTCCGAAACTCAACGAAATCAATTGGAATGCGACAATTAGAGCTAATCTTAAACATTATCAACATGAATACAAAACGATTATTCCTCATCAATTAATTGGTTATGGAAGAAAAGGGCAAGCTTTGAAGAAAGTATTTTTGGTAGTGGATCAAAGTGGGTCAATGGCTTCTAGTGTGGTTTATGCTAGTGTTTTTGGTGCAGTGATGGCATCGCTTAGGGCTTTGAAAACGCATATGATTGTGTTTGATACTGCCGTAGTGGATTTGACGAAAGATTTGGACGATCCTGTCGATTTGTTATTTGGAACACAGTTAGGCGGAGGAACAGATATTAATAAAGCTTTAGGTTATACCGAAACATTAATAAGCGCTCCAAATGATACGATTTTGATATTAATCAGTGATTTATATGAAGGTGGAAATAAAAAAGAAATGCTCAAAAAAGCTATGCGAATTAAGTCTTCTGGCGTTCAATTTATAGCACTTTTGGCATTGAGTGATGAAGGCGCACCAGCTTATGATAAAAATGTAGCTGCAAGTTTGGCAACGATGGATATTCCTTCATTTGCTTGTTCGCCTGATCAATTTCCTAGCTTGATGGCTGCGGCATTGAACAAAGAAGATATTAAAAAATGGCAACAACAGAAAATGGGGAGTTAATTGTTTTTTAGGTGTGAGGAGCGAGGTGTCAGGTGTCAGCGAGTGATGACTTGATCGTTTCGTTCCTAAAAATCAAAACTATGTTTTTACCTGAGAATTGGATGGTAGGATTATTGGCTTCTGCCTTGCTGACTATCGGTAGTTTACTGACCAAAAAAATAGATCTTTGGGGCGCATTGGCTGGTGGTTGTATCACTTTTGCTATGTTTTTGGGGAGTGGTTGGCTTGGAATTGTCACATTAACCGCTTTTTTTACCTTAGGAACGATGGTTTCTCAGTGGAAAAAAAAGGAAAAAAAATCACTCGATTTAGCACAAGAAAATGAAGGAAGAAGAACTATTGTCAATGCAGTAGCAAATGGAGGAGTTGCAGGATTAGCAGGACTTTGGGCTTGGATTTTTATAGAAGATCAATTGTTTTTTGAAGTGGTAATGATGGCTTCTATCGCGTCGGCTTGTTCAGATACCTTTTCTTCTGAATTAGGGAATGTTTACGGCAAACGTTACATTAGCATACTAACTTTTCAGTCGGATAAACGCGGATTGGATGGCGTAATTAGTAT
>CAKZLL010000482.1 GCA_937125475.1 uncultured Saprospiraceae bacterium
CTAATTGCGGCTCGTTCTTGATCATTTCAGAAATCTGAGCTACTGCCGCATGGTTTTTATTTACATCAGCGACGATCATCCATTCTTTTTCGGCATTAGCCGCAAGATCAATCGTGGTACTAAGGAAGTAAGCGCCTTTTTCAGCTTTTACGTCCGTTTCTTCTTGAATTGCTCTTCTTTTTCTGAAATTCTTAACCTGCAAAGGAGAAACCAAACGAGTAGGATTATCTAAACCTAAAGACCACGCAACATTGGTTTTGAGTGCTTCGCTAGGTTCTGCGCGATCCACAAGAATAGCGCTCAATGCATACATTCCAAGTCCAGTTTCTTGCTCTAACTCATTTCTTTTGTAAGCATCGACCAAATTACTCAACGCATTTTGTGCGTCTGGGCCGATACTTGCAGGCATGATATTTTGAATACCATCCAAGAAAGTAGTTTTGACGGTATCTTCGGAATTATTAAGAATTTTTGATTTTCTTACAAAACCGAATTGATTACTTGAGTTCCATTGATATCTAAAGGTAAGTCCAAGATCATGATTGATCTCTTCAAAGATGATTTTATTACCATAAATATTTTTATACAAATTTCGGCTGATTTCATACATGCCGTCAAAGCGTTCAGAAAGCGGTTCCCAAACCTGTACAGTATCTCCTTTTTGTACAATAAAGATACTCTTACTTCCCGTTACTTCGGCAGCCTCGGTGATTTTATCCGATGTGTAATATGGAAATAGTGAATAGTCCGAATTTTTCCGTCCTGCACTTAATCCACCATTACTCGATATGAAAAGCCAATGATTAGAGTCGCTCACGATTGTCATAAAAAATGGAGACATCGTATCACAATTCGAAATCTTAAAATACTTTTCGTTCTCAATAGTCACTTGACTGATCTCGACTTTTGGATCAGCTTTTAGTTGTTTTGAATTTAATAATGTCATTTTTTATTTTTCCTAAAGTATAATTTACTAATATATTAGAGTAATTTTTCAATAAAACTATATATGAAATTATAATTTGCTATATATTAATCAACTCTTAGCAAATGTAGGATAAAGCTTACTATTACCAAATAATATATCTACATCACTACTTCTACAATGATGAGAAAGGCATTTTAGCCATAAAAAACACTACATCAATACTACATCATTCTGGATTTATCTAACCTTATTTGTTTTTAAAGGCATTTTTCGCGATTTCATCATAAAAAAAACAATTACAAATTATTAGGTAAGAATTATCCAGTTTTTGTAAAAGGAAATAATAGTTGAGTGGAAAAAATGCTGGTGAGTTTAGGCTTAATATTCTTTTTTTGTCACTATTCAGCACCAGCATACTTTGCTTGCGCAAAATGAATGAATAGAAATGTAAATGACACGGATTGCTACGTAATTTGCAGATTGACACAGATCAGATTAGTGAAACCTGCCTCAATCTGTGACCAAAGGACGCGTTTATCTGTGTTCTTATTTTTAGTAAGAGCGGTGAATATTCCTTTTAAAATCACCTTTTATCTACCATCTATGCCTTTCTTATTCATTAATATCGTTCCTTTTCTTATTTTTGGAATTCTTCTTAATATAAAATCAACATTGGCTTCCATCAATTGCAAGCCATGAATCATAAAAAAAATACCATGCCCACTTTAGATTGGATTGGAAAAAAGAAAGTCATTAATCATCACTTAGATGTTCCTTATAGAATATTGCAGCCCATCGAGCATTTCAACACGGACACCGAAAGCCAAAACAAAATCATCAAAGGCGATAATCTTGCTGCACTCAAAAGCCTGCTGCCCGAATATGAAGGCAAAGTCAAGTGCATTTATATTGATCCGCCTTACAATACGGGCAATGAAAAATGGGTCTATAATGATAACGTGAATAGCCCAAAAATTAAAAAATGGCTAGGCGAAGTCGTCGGAAAAGATGGCGAAGACCTCACCCGACACGATAAATGGCTCTGCATGATGTATCCGAGATTGAAGCTTTTGCATCGATTACTCGCCGAGGATGGCGCAATTTTTATTTCAATTGATGATAATGAACAAGCGCATTTGAAATTGATTTGTGATGAAATTTTTGGAAAAAATAGGTTTATGGGAACATTTGTATGGAAAAGACGATCCTCCTCACAATTATCCAAAAATAATGTATCAATTGATCATGAGTATTTATTTTGTTATTCTAAAACGAATTATTTAGCATTAAGAGGAGTAGATAAGGACTATGCTTCTTACTCTAATCCTAATAATGACCCAAATGGGCCTTGGGTTTTAGGAGATTTAACTGTAGGAATGACAAAAGAACAACGCCCTAATCAGTATTATGACTTACATGATCCTAAGACTGGAAAAATTTACACTCCTAACGCTTCTCGTGTATGGTCGTATGTTCCAGACACAATGGAACAAAAAATAAAAAGCAATAGAATACATTTTCCTCAAGACACATCTAAAAGACCTATGCTTAAAAGGTATTTAGCAGATTTGAAATCTACTATCAATCCTATATCAACTTGGGCATTAGGAAAAAAAGAAAAAACTAGTCAACAAGGAAGTTTATTTCTTCGTTCTGAGCTAAATTCTGCAGGTACAAAAACTATACAAAAAGTTTTTGGTACAAAAGAATTCGACTATGCTAAACCTGTATCGTTACTAAAATCTATTATTTTTCAAATAACAGACAAAGACTCAATAATTCTCGATTCTTTCGCAGGCAGTGGCACAACGGCACACGCAGTATTAAACCTTAATAAAGAAGATGGCGGTAATCGCAAATCCACCTTGGTAGAAATGGAAGATTACGCGGACACGATCACAGCCGAGCGCGTGCGCAGAGTAATCAAAGGCTATGGCAAAGACAAAAAAGCAGTAGCAGGCACGGGCGGAGATTTCACTTATTACGAATTAGGTGATGCAATGTTTATTGATAACGAACTCCTGAATGAAAACCTTCCATTAGAAGAAATTCGTCGCTACGTCTATTACACCGAAACGGGCAGCGTAACAACTTATCAACCGCGAAACGACGACCAACACCAATATATATTAGGTCATCATCACCTCACAGATTATTATTTTTATTACGAAAAAGAAGCGATTACAACGCTAGACACCCATTTTTTGAATACAATAACGGCACAATCAGATAGTTATGTGATTTATGCTGATGTGTGTGCCTTGTCGAGTGAATTGATGTTACGCTACAATATTGTATTCAAAAAAATACCAAGAGATATTTCAAGATTGTAATTAAAATTGAAGTTAAAGAGGATGATTTAAAGATTTTTTTTTAGAAAATAGCAACATGGAATTAAAAAGCTACCAAAAAGACGTGATACAGGATTTAGAAGATTTTCTATTTCAATATCACATTCACGATAAAAACCTACCCCAATCTTTTGCGGCACCTTGGGCAACGAAAGGCGTGCCGATGCTTTCTACGGACAACCTCAAAGGACAAAGACCTTATCAGAAAAACATTGGCGAAGTGCCGCACGTGTGCATCAAAGTACCGACGGCAGGCGGAAAAACGTTTTTGGCGACGAACGCCATCCGCAGTATTTTTGATCATGTAGAAGGATTGGAACATCAAGCGGTCGTTTGGCTTGTGCCATCGAATACCATCTTAGAACAAACCTATAAAAACCTCCATAATCCAGCCCATCCATATCGCCAAAAACTTAATGTGCTGTTTCAGAGTCGAGTAAATATATTGAACAAAGCGGAGTCAATACAAGGCATTGACTTCAATCCGACGACGGTCAAAGAGAACTTGTCGGTTCTGATATTGAGTTTTGATTCGTTGCGAAGTCGTAAAAAAACGGATCGTTTAATTTTTCGTGAAAACGGGAATTTAAAGCAGTTTTTCGACATTACGGCAGACCGTTCTTTTATTCTTAATGATGGAAAAACCGAAGAAGAATCGCTCATCAATGTCATTCGTTATCTGAAACCAGTGATTGTAATAGACGAAAGCCATCGCGCGGCATCCGATTTGAGTATCGAAACGCTCAAGGCACTCAATCCGTCCTTCATTTTGGACTTGACCGCTACACCACGCAAAAACAGCAACATCATCAGCATCATCGGCGCGGAACGATTGAAGGAAGAAAACATGGTCAAATTGCCAATCGTAGTTTATAATCAAAAAAGCAAAAATGATGTAATTATCAGTGCCTTGACCTTGCAATGCAAACTAGAATTGCAAGCCTCTGCACTCGAAAAAAAAGGTGGAGAATACATTCGACCGATTGTTTTGTTTCAAGCTGAACCCAAATCAAGGACAGATACACAAACCTTTGAGAAGATTAAAAAAGACTTAATCAGTTCCAATATTCCGCCCGAACAGATAGCCATCAAAACCGCGACGATCAATGATTTGAAAAATCAAGACTTGATGAGTCGAGATTGTCCGATTCGGTATATTATCACCGTGAACGCGCTCAAAGAAGGCTGGGATTGTCCGTTTGCCTATATTCTTGCCACAGTTGCCAATAAATCATCAGTGATAGATGTAGAGCAAATCGTTGGTCGGATTTTGCGCCAACCCTATGTGCGTCAACACAAAGATCCGTTATTGAATATGTCTTATGTTTTTACGTCTTCCTCCAAATTTCAAGAGACGCTCAAAAAGATAGTTGAAGCATTAAATGCGGCTGGTTTTTCGAGTCAAGATTTTCGAGTTGCCCCAAATTTAACAGCAGGCGAAGCGGATAATAATACATCGTTTAGTGATTTTTTGCAACAAGATGGCGTTCAACAAGATTTATTTGGCAATCTAAAAACGGGGATTGACACAAGCATTGATAAAGTCACGAATGATCTTGATGAAGGTATAAATATTGATACTTCGGTGCTTCAAGAAGATTTAGAAACATTAGCAAAAAATACTATATTAGAAGGAATTGAAGCATTTGCAAAAGAAGTAAATAGCCAAGAAAAAGCAGCGATTGCCAACAAAAAAGGCAATGAAATAACAGATGCTATAAAAAAAATGAGTAACGTGTACGCAATCAATCCTCACTTTGAATCACTCGGAACAAGTCTTCGTTTACCCAAATTTTATCAAAAAGATGCGTTGAGTGATATTTTTGGCGGCGAACAAATTCTCTTAGACAAAGAAGCCCTCAAAGCGAAATGCCAATTGCAGAAAGCGGATATTGATATAGATTTTGATAGTATTGATTATGAAATTTATAAAATAGACATTGAGCGACAAGGCAGTGATTATGTAGCGCGACACACAAAGATGAACCGTCAATTTAATGAACGATTTGTAGAATATGTTGCTATGAAAACGGGCGATGCGCAAGCCAAAGTATTAGCAGGGGGCGTTGTGCGGCTATTAGGGAAATTACCGCCTTTTAGCGAGCAAGATTTGATTGATTATGTTTTTCGGATTATTCAAACGATGGAAACGGCAAAGCGTAGCGAACTATTGACGAATTATAAATGGGTATCAAAAATCAAGCGCAAAATTCATCAAATTGCGAATGATTTTGTCGTGAAAGAGTTTAAGAAACAACTTGATACAGGCGAAATCATTGTGAAAGAAAGTTATGAATTGCCAATGGAAATCAATCCTGTTAAGACGAGTTATATTTCTAAAAGTTTATATGAAAAAGAAGCGAGTGGCAATCAGTTTGAAAATGATTTGATTGCTCGAATTTCTGCTTTAGAGAATGTAAAATTTTGGCATCGCATTGATGATAAGAAGAAAAAGGAAGCTTTTTTTATCAATGGTTTTTTAAATCATTATCCTGATTTTATGGTTTATACTCAATCAGGTAAAATCATTATTATAGAAGCCAAAGGCGATCATTTGGACGGTTCAGATTCAAGACTAAAACTAGAATTAGGCAAATTATGGGAGAGTCAATCCAGAAAATTTGATAATAAATATCGTTATTTTATGGTTTTTCAACATTCGCCTATTCATCAAAACGGGGCATTTAGTTTAGATGATTTTATAGAAATTATGGAAAAACAATAGGGCAGTATAGTTTTAAGGCTCGGATCTCTTGAAGAGATCTGAGCCTTAAAACTACCTCACGGAGCTACAATAAAATCAAAAAATGGAGTTTCGAGCCTTTGCCACTCTATGTCTTCTTAGCTTCTGTCCCATAGATAGAAATCGTTTATTTATTTCCCAATCTGCCTTGAAATGCGATGTGGCATGATCCGCAATATGTAATTCGATTTCGGGTAATAAACGGTCAAAATTTTGTTGATGAGCAGCAACGAGCAAGATTGTTTCTTGATCAGAGAAAGACAATTCGAGGAGTTTTTTCAAGGTATAAATACTTAATATAATTTGGTCTCTTAAATCATCTGCCCATTGATTATCAATAGCTTGCCTTAACAACATCGCTTGATACGATGCACTCACACAAATATCTTCAAGTGTTCTAAATGGCTTCGTATATTGATCATAGCCATCGCCTTCTAAGATTTGATTTGTAGTTATTTCTGTGTTATTGAGCTGTAGTTTTCCGTGTTTGACCTCTTTCATAAAAGGCAGTTCAAAATCTGTAATATTGATATTTTTCGCAGTCCTCGGTAGATGAACCATTTTTAATACGGGTCGATTATTCAGGGTTTGATCCGTTTTGCACAACACGAGTAAATGTGCTACTTCCGAACCTGCCGTCACATAGGTTTTCAAACCATTTATTCGATTATTAATCAAGGTAGTTTGAATGGATTTTGGATGCACGCCTTTTGTTTCGCTCACACACAAGGCTTTGATTTCATTCGGTGCGATGAGCGGAAACATGATTTCTAAAGCCGTTTGATAACCCGCCATAAATGCGAAGCTAAATTGTTGGCAAGAAAAACCACCTAAAATCGCTTTATCTATTGGTGTTTTATCTTTCGTTAATTTGTAATAATCTTTTGCCCAATCGGCTGTGGATTGATATGATTTTAGAGGATTATTTTGGCTTATATTTAGCAATTGCTTAATCATTTGATTATAGGTTTTTCCATTATTAAGTAGTTGGACAAATTTAAACGAACAATTGCACCGCTACTTTACAGGCTAGACGGGAATGAGTTTTTTCATCTTAAAATCTAAGGATACGATCCCTTGAAGGGATCAGATCCTTGAAGTTTCGTTATTCCCGTCCAACCTGTTTAGTGCGGTGATTTATATCAGTTATCATATCTCGACTTTAGTCGAACATACTAATAACGTTGCGGTTAAAACCGCGATTTTAGTCAATCTTAGATCGCCGTGCTAAAGCAGCGATTCAACTGAAAATATCAAATAACTTTTGTTACACTAAACATTATTGATACAAATCTTCTGAGGCATTAGATTTATCAATATTCTACCTTATACCTGATTTACTTCCAAAGCCTTTCACTTGCAATTTTAGCACCTGCTGCCATAGAAGCTAATTTAGCATAAACAATATCTTCATCTACTGCACCAAAACCAGCAAAAGTAGAAAAACCGCAATCAGTTCCTGCTATCACTCGCTCTTTACCAACAATATTTGCAAACCGCTCAATGCGCTGTGCTACTAACTCTGGATGTTCAATAAAGTTAGTTGTAGAATCTAAAACCCCTGGAATTAAAATCTTATCATCTGGAATTTTTGCATCTCTAAAAACAACCCATTCGTGAGCATGACGAGGATTTGACGTTTCAAACAATAAACCTTGTGGTTTCGCTTTTAAAGCAATTGGTAATACTAAACTCATAGGTGCATCACAATGATGTGGTCCTTCATAATTACCAAAACAAACGTGCATTCTTACTCTATCTGCTGGTATATTTCTCAAAGAATAATTAAGCATTTCAATGTGTTGCTCTGCTAATCTTACATAATCTTCTTCTGTTTCATTCTTGAAAATCATGTGCCGCCCCAATCCAATATCTGGAGAATCTAATTGTAAAATAAAACCAGCATTTACAATTGCTTCATACTCTGGACGCATCGCTTCTGCTAATGCTTCTAAGTATTCGTCTTGAGTTTTGTAATGTTTGTTTGGTAAAAAAAGTGCAATCACACCTGGAGAAGCAGCATTCATAAAAACATCATGTGGTTGATGTTTGTCAATAGCTGCCTGAAAATGTTCAATGTCTTTCTCTAAAGGTAAAGAACTTTTGACTTCAATATTTGAAACGCAACAAGGACGAGAATATGTAGGTGTTCCGCCCGATTTTGCTATTTTTTGTAAAAAACCAGGGTAATCTTCTAAATCTTTTGGTGCATTTCGAGGGCTATCACCAGCAAAACCTGTTATTCTATCTTTAATGTAAGTAGCATAGCTAATTTTACTCATTTCTCCATCACTCACAATATCAACACCTGATTTCAACTGACAAGCAACGACATCGTCTACAGCTTGTTTTATTGTTTCATGAAATTCTTTTTCATTTACTGCTTTACCATGTTCTTTTGCAAATACTAAATCGGTCACAGCTTTTGAACGTGGTAAACTTCCTACATGTGTTGTAAGTATTCTATCGGTACTAATTTTCATAATTATATGAACTTGTTTAATTTTTATTATTTACATAAATATAATATAGATTATAAAATGTTTTACAATATAATAGTTTTTTAATAAAATATTTTAGAATTACTTTAATTCAATCTACGAGAACCAATGAAAATGAACAGCTAGATAACGAATAATCATAACAATAGACAGAAAAACTAGCGTGACAAATATACTTTCATTGAAAAAATTGAAATATAGTTTATTGAAAATCAAGCGTTAGTGACTAAGTAGCTTCCAGTTATCTAATCACTTTGGCAATAATTATCCAAGACAAACTAAACCATTGATTGAACAAACAGTGACATAGATTTGAATTATAGGTAACGTACAAAAAATAAAAAATTTCATTCCAAGACAACCTTTTCCGTTTATTTAGGATACTAACTAATAGAAGATAAAACGATAGATGGAAAAAGACAGCAAAATCTTAATCAAAAAAATTTTAAATGGCAATGAACAAGCTGCAATATTGCTCTATGAACAATATGAGCAATATTGGTTTCGTATTTGTTTCGATATGGTCAAAATCATGTAGAAGCACAGGATATGTTTCAAGAAAGGATAATACAGCTATTTAAGGTTTTAGACAAATTTGATGCAGAACGTGGTCTATTCAAAAATTAGTCCAGCTGTATTATTGTCAATATCTACGATTTAGAAGTAAAAGATGTTGAAAATAAACTACTTAAGTAGTCAGACAGAAATAATAGCATTTTTTTTATTTTACTTTTCAATTGCACCGCTACTTTAGTGCGGTGATTGAAATGGTAGAAATATGGGTTTTAACCCAACAAAGTGCTATTTTGGGCTAAAGCCCGATATTTTTAATGCCCTACTATCACCGCACTAAAGTAGCGGTGCAATTGTTCGTTTAAATTTGTCCAACTACTTAATGATAAAAATTATAAACAATTTATTAGTTTATATGGAGGTGTTGACTTGAATTATCAATGGCAAATTCGGGCTGATATATTCTATCAATACCATTTAATACATTTCAACCAAGGATTTAGTCTTGGCTTAAGTTTTTTTTAAAAAAATCAATTATGAAAAAATCAATGTTCAGTTTACTAGTTCTCGTTTTAATAACATTTACTGCTTGTGAAAAATCAGATAAAGACAAAGATTATCTAAAAGACAAGGATAAAAAAGAGACTTGTTTTGACTTGACATATCCTATTTCTTACACAATGCCAGATGGTTCAACGGATACTTATAACGATGAAGATGCCATGTGGACAGGTTTAAAAAGTTGGTACAACACTAATCCAGACGCAACTTCAAAACCAACATTGAATTATCCTGTAAATCTTACTTTCAAAGATGGAACAACGAAATCCATTGCGAATGATAACGAAATGGTAATAGTTAAAAAATGGTGTGCTGGAGATAAAAAAGAGACTTGTTTTGACTTGACATATCCTATTTCTTACACAATGCCAGATGGTTCAACGGATACTTATAACGATGAAGATGCCATGTGGACAGGTTTAAAAAGTTGGTACAACACTAATCCAGACGCAACTTCAAAACCAACATTGAATTATCCTGTAAATCTTACTTTCAAAGATGGAACAACGAAATCCATTGCGAATGATAACGAAATGAAAATAGCTAAAAAAGATTGTTGGACAAAAGAGAAAATGTCTAATAAGATTTCTAAACAATAAAAAAAAATGGGTTCGGTTGAAAAAACTTGTGCAAAATGCTTGACATAAGTTTTTACACAGTTTTTTCAACCGAACTAAAAAATCAGTACATAAGAAGTTCTTAAAATCCAATCGTTCGATTAATCTGTCGCATTCGTTTCAAAACATCCAAACCTTGTTCATATAAATAATGTAATATATCAATATAAACCCAATTTTCTGCTAACTTATCTCCTTCTCTTCTATAAATATCAACAACTCGCATCGGTGCATTCGCATCACTTGCAGGCAATCCTAAAAAACCACCTTTATTTTTGTTATTCAAATTTGGCCAACCGAAAAAGCCCGCATAATTTCCTTCTGAAAATCGTGCAATATGTCCATTAAAAACCTTATCAGTCAAATTTGCTCGAAACGGCAATTGATGCTGTTCTTGATAACGAGGAATAGTATAAGAAGCTCCAATACCAAAAGGGCCATACCAAATCATGTCTTCTTTCCAAGTTCGAGCCAAGACTTCAGGCGGACAACCAAAACTACCTGAAACATTCAATTTTGTCAAATCAGCAATCATTTCATTGAGTAAATCCATTGTTTTGACTCCTTCTTCAGGTTCTTGATATTCATATTGTAAACCGTCATGTGTTCGAGGACCAGGATAAATAAATCCTGCGCCTGTCATCGGCGGTAAAGGATAATGCCCTGCTTGATGCATCACACTAATTACATCACAAAACAAGGCAGTTTCCGTAATTTTTCCATCAACGACACAATGAAATTCCGCATATCGCAAAAATGCCATTTTGCCCGTTGGCGGAATATCTAACCAAGGATTATCAAACAATCCTAAGAAGTTTCCAGTATTTACAACCCAAGTTGTTTTACCATCATCACAATCATTTGCACCTGCAAAAAATACATCTTCTCTGCGTTGTATTGGTGAAAAGGCTTTACGAAATGGTTTCCAAAAAGTATCAATCACTGCTTCTGCTCCATCTTGTTCATAAAACGGATGCATTCCTCGCCAATGATAATCTTCGGAAGTATGTGCTGCTAAGACTTTTACTAAATCTTCGTCTTTAGCTTTGTCAAATGCTTCTATATATGCTCTAACTACTTTTTTTGCTGCTTGAAAATTGGACATAAAATTGTTTTATTAAAAATGAATTACTCTATTGGATATAACGTTCTGAATTATATCTAATTAACTCATAAATATTGAAAATGGCTACATTTACTAAAAACCTTAGTGGTAAATTTTATATTCAAACTACTAATGTTATTAATCATATTGACAACATATCACATCCTTTAATTATAGATTTCTTATTTGCTAACGGAACTACTACTCTTACACAAGATGAAAAAGAAAAACCATGTCCCAATATGGCTCTACTTAGCTTGTATGAAGAAGGTATAATTCAAAATAATCCTAATATTACATTTTGTAAAACTGCTAGTTCTTCACCTAATAAAAGGTATATATTATATGGTTTATACATTCTTCAAAATTATAAAAAACACTATAAGTTTAAATCTGAAATTTGGCAAGACATATTAAGTCTTGATAAGTCTTCTTTAAATAAAGAACATAATTCACAAGTTGATGTACTAATAGCAGTTTGGAGAAATAGACATCAACCCTGGTGTAATTTGAAAATTTTACCAACTCTTGCTCAGGTTAAAGCAATGAGATAGTATTTAAAACATAAATAAATACTTATACTTTGAAATATATCTCATATCATTAGAAGATTATTGCCTAGCAAAAGTAAACTCTCGCATTCGTTCAAAAACATCAACTCCCAATTGATGATAAACATGTAATAAATCGACTAAAACCCAATTCTCTCGAAGCAAGCCATTTTCACAACGCCAAAAATCAAGGCTTCGCATCGTGATTTTTTGATTAGATGGCGCAATGCCAAGCCAGCCATCTCCGCTAACCGTCATATACATTCCAGGCCAAGCCGTGAAGCCAACATATTCCGCATCGCCAAGAGAAATTCCTTTATCTAAAAATGCGCCTCGGTCGGGCATAGCTTTGAGAAATGGGATTTGATGCCAATTCCGAAAACCAGAAATTCCACGCATCGAACCAATTCCTGCAGGGCCATACCAATTAAATTTGGGATGCCAATACTTATCTAATCCCATTGCTTCAACGCCTTCATTGTTGCGCTCCAATCCTTTCAACATATCCATAACCAATTGAATACTAGCATTTCCTTGAGTTTCATTGTAAGGCGTTGTGATAATTCCGTCATTCGTTGCAGGGCTTGGAACTATCCATTCTACTGCCAAACTCGGAGACATTGGCCAAGCATTAGCCTGTATCATGACTTGCGGAATATCCCAAAGCGCTTGCATTTCCACGATTTTTCCATTTTCTAATTTAAAAAATTCATGATAACGCATATATACCAAATGCTTTGTCGCAGGAATATCGAGCCACGGTTTTTCAAAAGTACCGATATAATGACCTGCACAACCGACCCAGTTTCCACCATTAGAATGACCTGCCATCATAATAAAATCACGTCGTTCCATATCTGGAATTGCGGTAATTAAAGGTTGATAAGCCTTTTCAAATAATTCATCTGCGCCATTTAAATCCTCAAATGGAAAAGATAAATGAATATCAACATCAGTCGCAAAAAACTCATTTAATTGCTGTTGCAATTTTGAAACATCACAATCATATAGCGCTGCTCGTAGCTGATTGATGATGATTTTATTTTGGTTGTGGATATTTTTCATAGAAAAAATAAAGATTAGAAACGAGTAAAGTTGACTAAAAATACATTTAAAAAAAAGCATTTCCAATTAATTACTAATTTTTTTTATTAAAAAAGACTAAGTTTATAATAAAATATATTAACTATCGCCTTCACTAATTTTAATTTTTGCCTAACCACTTCTTAAATGTACCTACTTTCAATCGACTGACAATTACTTTTGTTGAAAAAGGAATTCGCAAGTTCAACAATATTTTTCTATTTGAAAATGGCTCAAAAGAAGTAATTGCCTTTTTATGAACAAGCATTTGTCGATTGATGCGATAGAAATATTTTGGATTACAAACGCTTTCAAAATAATCCATCTTTTTATACAATGGATATTTTTTGCCGTCATTCGTATAAACAAAAACCGTTTCATATTCAATGGAAAACAAGGCAATATCTTTGATCTCAATCACAATAGATTTTTCACGATGTTGCGTTAAAAAACGATCTTGATAGGAAGTTGATCGTTTATTCGACAAATCTAATTGATGAACGATTTTATTTTCAATCGTACCAATTAGCTTTTTATACTTTGCTAATGCTTGATGAATAGTTTTGTCTTTGAATGGTTTTAGAATATAATCAATGCCATTGTTTTTAATGGCTTTCAAGGCAAATTCATCATAAGCCGTGCAGAAAATAACAGGAACGGCAAGGTCGATATGTTTGAAAATCTCAAAACTATGTCCGTCCGCTAATTCAATATCCAAAAATATCAAATCAATTTTAGAACCATTTTTTCTTAAAAAATGCACGGTTTCTTCAATAGATGCCAACATTTTGACCACCAAAAAATCAGTATCTTGTTCAATCACTTCTTTGAGTAATTGAGCCGTGTAATGTTCATCTTCTACGATTAAAATATTCATTTTTTTACGGTTGACGGTCGCTTTGCTTGACGGTTGACGGCAATGCGTGTTCCGTCAAGCGAGGAACGAGCAACCGTTAGCCGTTAGCCGTCAACCGTTAAATTAACTTTAATTTCACTTCAAAAAAATCATCCGTTTGCTGAATGTCAATACCATTTTCAATACCTAATAATTCATATCGCTGTCGAATATTCTCCAAACCATGACCTGACGGTTTTTTCGCCGTGAATTTAGGTTGAATATTATTCCGAATAGAAATATAATTGTTTTCCACGTTTTTTATTGAAATGTGTAATGGTTTAGAAGTCGTCATTGTATTGTGTTTAAAACAGTTTTCGGTGACAATTTGCAAAGCAAGTGTTGGTATAAAACGTTCTTGCAACTCTATTTCGATTGCTATTTCAATCGTCAATCCTGCTTGATTTCTACTTTGTATCAAAAATAAATAGGCTTCTAAAACTTCTATTTCTTTTTCCAATTCAATCGTTGAATTTTCATTGTATTGAAGTGTTTGACGATAAAAATCAGATAAACTCATTACAAACTTTTCCGTTTCTTCGTGCTGATTTCGCACCATTATCCGCAAAGTATTCAGCGTATTAAACAAAAAGTGTGGGTCAACCTTAGTGCGTAGCGATTGTAATTGTGTCTTATAATTTTCTGCTTCGATTTGCTTCTTTTCGAGTGCTAATTTTGTGTTGTTCTTTATCGTTCGCAGCGTATATTGAATAGTTAAAAATAAAGCCGTCACTACCGAAAACCGTATAACTTGCCTACTTCTTATCACTTTGTCAGAAAGTATATCAAACACCTCAATCGCTAAGTAAGCGATTAAACACCAAAGTAAAACCGTAATTAAAACACCCAATATCTTTTGAGTTGGAAATAGTTTTGGCGTTTTGTCTAACAAATGCCAAAGGATATAAAACAATAGCGAAATTCTAAACCAAAATCCGTAAAACTGAGTGCTAACAAAGTCCATTTCAGTCGTTAAACTTCGACTAATCAAACCCAAAAGTGGTAAAAAAATCGACAAGGCGATTGATAATAGAATATGTATTTTTTGCTTCATAGAATGTTAAAGATGCAAATTTTAATAGAAAAGTCTAAACTCAAAACTAATGAATTGAACATTTTTAAGGTTGAATTGAACACCTGTTCACTTCACTTCCCAAAATGTTCACTTCACTCACTTTATCCCGAAAAACTAAATTTTCCATTTCATCTTTGCACCATCAAATTAATCAAATCTGATAAAAATGAAAAAGAAAATAATGATTGGGTTCGGTGTGCTTTTAGGGATTGTAATAGTCATTGCTTTACTACTCCCGACTATTTTAAAATCAATTGGATTACATCCTGACTTTGAAGGCAGTCAACAATATGATTTGTCTGGTAAACGGGCTTTAATTATCACAACAAGTCATGGCGTATTGAATAAACCAAATGAAACAACGGGCAAGCCAACAGGCGTTTTTGGTTCTGAAATGACTGTTCCTTATTATGAGTTTTTAGATGCTAATATGGAGGTAGATATCGCAAGTATAAAGGGTGGTGAAATTCCAATCGACCCACAATCTTTTATTTATTTCATTAAAGATGATGCAGATAAAAGATATTTGAAAGATGAGATATTTCAAGAAAAAGTCAAAAACTCTTTGGCGATAGATAAGATAGATGTTACGAAATATGATGTGGTCTTTTTTGCTGGCGGTTGGGGCGCAGCTTATGATATGGGACAATCCGAAATCGTAGCCCAAAAAGTGAGTGAAGCCTATTATGCTCAAAATCCAATTTTGGGTAGTGTTTGTCATGGTGCTTTGGCTTTTATACAAGCAAAGGATACGACTGGAAACAAACTTATAAAAGGTCGAACAATGACTGGTGTTACTCAAAAGCAATTGGACCAATTAGGAATTAAGTTCACGCCGCTTCACCCTGAAAAAGAATTAAAAAAAGCAGGAGCTAATTATCAAGCTAACCATCATTCTACGAAAGATTTTTTTGCTACAATTACAGTTGTGGATGAAGAAGAGCGGTTTGTCACAGGACAAAATCAAAACTCTGGACATGAAACTGCTCAAAAAATTATGGAAATCATGGCTAAGAAATCTCAAAAATAGACAGCATGAAATGTAAAATTCAAAGTATATTTTTGTTGCTATTGTCTTGTTCAGTCGCATTTGGGCAAGACGAATATTTAGACAATCAACCGCCTAACATCGTATTAATATTAGTAGATGATGCGGGTTTAATGGAGTTCGGAGCGTTTGGAGGTGAAGCACGTACACCAAATATTGACGAATTGACTGGTCAAGGTATGATGTTTACGAACTTTCATGCTTCGCCTGTTTGTGCGCCTTCAAGAGCTATGTTGATAACAGGTACAGATAGTCATTTGGCAGGTGTGGCAAATTTGCCCGAAATGTTGCCCGAAGGTTATGAAGATAAACCTGGTTATGGAGGCGTACTTAATAGTAGGGTGCAAACGGTCGCTACTCGATTGAAAGAAGTCGGTTACAATACTTATGCAACAGGTAAATGGCATTTGGGACACGATGAACATACTTTGCCTACCAAAAGAGGTTTTGACCGTTCTTTTATTTTGGGTGCGTCAGGTGCTGACAATTACGAGGCAAAAGGGTATTTACCAATGAAAGCGACAGCTCAATGGTATGCGGATGGAGAGAAAGTAAATCTCCCGAATGATTTTTATTCTTCAAAAGACTATATCAATCAAACGATTGAATTTCATGAAGCTGAAAAAAATGATACTGTTCCGTTCTTTTCCTACATCGCTTTTCAAGCTATTCACGCACCTATTCAAGCACCGAAAAAATTTGTAGAACCTTATTTGGATATATATAAAGACGGTTGGGATGTTTTAAGACAAAAGAGATTTGAAAAAGCTAAAGAATTAAGCATCATTCCCAAAGATGCAAAGATGAATGATATGTTTCCACAATTTAAAAAATGGAAGCAGCTTTCGCAAAAAGAAAAAAATGGCTATGCAATAGACATGGCTGTAATGGCAGGTATGTTAGAAGCGATGGATTATCATATTGGTCGTTATGTCAATTATTTGAAAGAAAAAGAATTGTTCAATAATACAGTTTTCATCATTGCATCGGATAATGGGCCCGACGGAGGTGATTACAATAATGGTCTTATGATGCAATGGGCAAAACAGCATGGTTACCACAAGGATATTAATAGAGCAGGTGAAAAAGGATATTATGGAGCGATAGGAACTGAATTTGCTCATGCACTTGCCTCACCCTTTTCCTTTTTTAAATATTATGCAGGTGAAGGTGGTGTTCGAGTTCCGTTAATTATTTCGGGTAAAAATATTCCTAAAGCACAAAAGAGTAATGCTTTTTGTTTTATCACAGATATTGTTCCTACCATTTTAGAAATGGCAAGTATGGAACCCGTGAGCAATAAATTATATACTTCAATTACTGGAAATAGCATTTTGCCACATATTCAAGATGTATCCATACCAATCTATAAGGAAGATGAAGGTGTTGGTTTAGAAGCTGCGAATAATGCAGCTTATTATCAAGGTGATTTCAAAATTGTGAAAAATAATATTCCTTTAGGTGATGGTATTTGGTATATGTATAATCTCAAAACCGACCCTGGCGAAACGAAAGATATTTCAAAAACAAATGCTGCAAAATTTCAAACTATGTTAGCCGCTTATGATGAATATGCAAAAGCAGTTGGCGTAATTGAAATGGAAGAAGGATATGCGGCAGCATACGAGGTGGGTAGAAAATCAGTAAAAGCAGTATTGAGAGATTATGCTCCTTACCTTATTGGAATGCTTGTGTTTGTAATCGGTTTAACTTGGTGGATTGTTCGGTGGAGACGTTTGAGAAAAGTAACATGAATTTTTGAAACAGTTTTTATCAGTGGCTAAATGTATTGATTTTTGATAGATTTAGCCACGGATAGAGGTGTTTATTTGAAAAAAATATTAACTATACAAGGTTTATTTGAAACAATATAAATTTAGGTATTTGATAAAAATCTACTCCAAAAACAAATCATCTAAAGTCACTACTTGGTCAATCTCGTTCAATTTATGTTTATTTTCGACTACGCCCATCGTTGTAATAATCGTTATAAAAAGATGTTTTTTTGTTTTCGTGTGGTATCGAAAAAACTGTTTTTTTGTTTGAATATTATTCACATCTTTTTTAGTAACGATGTAATCTTCTACGCTGAATTTGATTTCACAAAGATTAATAGATTGGTCGCTGCGGTCAATCAAAAGGTCGATTTGTGTGCCTGATAAACCGTCTTTTGGACGAGCAATAAAAGACGCAATTGAAGAAGTCATTCCTGCAATACTCAATGCTTTTCGGATTTGATTGATATGTATTAAACAAATATTTTCAAAAGTATAACCGCTCCATGTTTTCCAAAGTGGCAAGTCACTTAATTTTGTAAAATCTAATTGAGCATTTCTACCTAAAGGCTCTAAAAACGTTAGATAAAACAAAGAATAAGCATCCGTCAAACGGTAAAGACTTTCCTTTGTTTTTTTTCCATATCCGCTATAAATCGTGATAAAACCCGAAGTTTCGAGTTCAAATAAAATATCAGTGAGTTTTCCGCTATTCGTTAATTTAGTGGTCTTAATAATTTCTGTTCGAGTTAGTCCTTTTCGCTTGGTGGCTAATGCTCGAATAATCGTAATGTGTTTTTTATAATCACTAAATAAAGATGCAAATAAGCGTTCAAATTCATTTCGCAAGTAACCCGTAGGTGTAAAACAAATATTTTGGATATTCTGAATGGCAGAAAGTCCTGCTTTGATTTGGTCTAAATACATCGGAATGCCGCCCATTACCATATATAATTGCAAGATTTGATAACGGTTCAACTTGATATTTCTCGCTTTACAATAATTTTCTGTTTCGGCTAATGTAAACGGATAAAGATAAAGTAATCGAGTTACTCGATTGTGTAATCCACCTCTGTCGTTAATGATTTTTTTAATCATCCATGAAGCTGCCGAACCACAAATCACAACGACCACATTTTTTTTGGCTGCCCAACTATTCCAAAAATAACTTAACCCTGTTAAGAAACCCGATTTTCGAGTAGCCAACCACGGCAATTCGTCCAAAAAGACCACCATTTTTTCCTTTTTGTCCAAACTTTCTAATGCCAAAGTTAGATGGTCAAAAGCCTTTAACCATGATTTTGGAATGGTGTTGAATTCATAATTTGGGAAGTGTTTTCCCATTCGTAATGAAAAATTTTCAAGCTGTTCACGCTTATTACCATATTGCAATCCTGTAATTTCAAAATCCATTAATCCATCGTACATTTGGCTCACTAAATACGTTTTTCCTACTCGTCGCCTTCCAACTAAAGCAATCATTTCAGGTTTGTTCGACGCTAAAGCCTCTTTTAATTCCTGTTTTTGAGTAATTCTGCCAATGACGATATTTTTCATGATTATTCTATTATTTCTAAAAAAAATACAGATTAAGTAGATTATCCAAATCATAAAGTACTTAATCTGTTAAAATTAAAAATTCAACCTAAAAAAATCCTTGCTGTTCAATTCACGCCGAAAAATGTTCAATTCCGTCATTTCTACCGAAAAATCAACTTTTTTCACTTCACCTTTGTACCATCAAATTAATCAAATCTGATAATATAAAAATAGACTTGTTTAACATGATAATCAATGACTTATATATTTTAGTCTAATTCTGTTAAAGCCATTAATTTTATTAACAATATTTCCTGTAAATTGAATGTATTCAGCAACTTTAACAAGCTTTCTCAAAATAAACGCAAATATATAGTCTATTGATTATCAGAGTTAAACAAGTCTAATATCATTATTACCCATCATTTGTATAATTTTCTTTCTTGGAGTAAATAAATTATCTGCTCAAAATATTGAAGAGATTAATCAATCGAAACATGCTTCTCCTTATTGTGTTTTTGTGGTACAAAAAGAGTTAAAATCAGCGTTAACAAAAAAAGTTTTAGACTATGATGCTAAACACCCAAATTCTATATCCTTCGCACTTGTTGATGGAGATGATAAGTAGATTTACGATTTTAGATATACGATTTACGATTTACAAATAATTCGTAATCAAATAGTTACGCAATGATTATCAAGTAAATAAATATGTGAACCTACTTACTAGCCCTGAAGGATTTAAGGACTCATTAAATCAACTGTTGAATACTAATCTTTCTATACCAAAACGATATTTATATTATGTAATAGTTGGAGATAATAATTTTTTTATTTAAAATGAAAGTTTGGGTGCGAAACATAAGTTAATGTAACTTTGTAACTCTTTTTAGTCTTTTTCAAATTAGAGAAACCTTAATTCATTTGATTTAGGCATTCTACTTTGATGATTAAAATTAAACTAAAATGATGCATTTGCGAGTCATAAAAGCTACTACTAAATCTTTACTCTTCATTGTTTTAGGAGGGCTTGTTTTTGGGTGGACAGGTTGCAAAGGAGGATTTGGTAAACGGTCAAACAACAATCAATACATTGTCTATCAAGTGGATAGTTTACATCAATTAGCAAATGATTTCAAAGCTAGTCATTTAGACTCTATGCTTCTGGTGGCTGATGAAGCACAAAAAATATCAGCAGAACACGACTATTCAGAAGGAGTTATCCAAAGTTTAATACAAAAAGGTATTGTTTATTTTTATAAAGGCAATGAAGATACTTCGCTCTTGTTGTTGCAACAAGCAGAAAATATGCTTTCTGTCCTTCCTTCCAACCAGCAAAATAACAAATTAACTGCCCAAAAGAATGGATTAAAAGGAAGTATTTATCATAATAAAGCCTATTACGATTCGGCTGCAGTTTATATGTATGAAGCTATTCAAGTTTTTGAAAAACGTGGAGACAGCTTACAATTGGCAAGAGTTTCAGCTAACCTAGCAACCAACTATATTCTAACCGAAGATTATATCAATGCCCTTCTTTTTACAGAAAAGGCAGCTTTTATTTTTAATAAAAAACAAGACCTAGAGGGACTAACGGCAGTCTATGAACGGAAAGGAAGTATTTTTGCCCACCAAGAAATCTATGATTCTGCTTTAGTTTATTTTCAAAAATCACAGGAATTTGCCGAAAAAATAAATCATCCCTTTTTTATTGCAAATGGTTTACACAATATTGGTTCGGTCTATCTCAAACAAGGGAAAAACGAAATAGGTATCAATTACTTAGAGCAAACAATTGACCTCTATCGGCAACTTAATTACAATTTGGGCTTGGCAATGTCATTGAGCAATTTGGGAGAAATTTATTTTAATCAAGGCAATTATGCTAATGCTTTACATTATTATTTGGAAGCCAATAGATTGGCAAATAAATATGATTTTTTAGAAATTAAAGTAGATGCACATCGAAATATTTCGGAATTATACCAATTAAAAAAAGAGTTTGAAACAGCACTCTTCCACCTATCTCAAAGTCAAGCTGCACAAGATACCTTAGCCCAATTGAATAAGGCAAATGCGATAAAAGAGCTTGAAAAACGGTATGTTACAGAAAGTAAAAATAGAGAAATCCTACAAAAAGAATTAGAACTGGAGCAAGTGAATAGCAATAGGTTGTTGATTATTTTAATTGCTATCATTATTGCTGCTATTTTGATTTTTATAATAAAAAATAGGATGGTAGAGAATGACCGTTTGCGAGAAAAAAACAACTGGATAAAACAACAACAAAAGGAATTAAAACACCGAACGGAAAATCATTTAGAGCAGTTAAGTTCCCTTTTTGAAATTTATGGATTGACCCAAAACAAAAATAATGAAGTCCTAAAAGAAGCACAAAGCCGAGTAGAAGCCATCAATTTACTCTATTATTCTTTAGAAAAAGGAGACGTAAAACAAGTAGATATTCAAGTTTTTATTCAAAAATTGGTCAGCAATATTTTAAAAATATATGGTCAAACCAATGGTCAAATCCAAACTCAAATAAATATTCCTAAACTGGAAATGGATGTCAACACCGTTCAAGCCATCGGACAAATCATCAACGAAGCACTTAATAATTCCCTTCAATACGCCTTTGACGAGAGCATTCAGTCGCCTATTATTAGAGTAAAATTACAGTCTATTTCATCAGAAAATCGTTTTCAACTCCTTATTTCTGATAATGGAAAAGGATTTGACAAGAGAAAAGAAACAGAAAATTCAATCGGACTAATGCTGATAGAAGCTTTTGTTAAAAGTATAAATGGCAAACTAGTGACGAAAACTGGGATAGAAGGTACACAACATATTATTATATTTGGTTTTTAAATCTAAATATGAGCAAAATATTAATAGTAGAAAATACGGCAATCACGGCACTCCGATTAAAGTTAGAATTGGAAGCCGCAGGATATGGTATCACCGATTGCGTGAGTACCGCTACTGATGCTATTCAAAGCCTTAATGAGCAATTGCCCGATTTGGTTCTCCTTGATTTTCACTTAGACCACAACGAAACAGGCAGCACCGTAGCCCAATACATCAACGAAAACTTCCAACTTCCCATCATTTACCTATCTCAATATGCTGATGATGCCACGATACAGCACATTGACAAAACATCTTTTTATGCTTACCTCACCAAACCTTTTAAACCAAACGCCCTTCTCTTAACCGTTCGACAAGCACTTGCTACTCAAAAGGCAACGCCCACGACACCACCCGAAAAAGTCGTTTTCACTGCCGAACACGTCGAACACACCTTACCTGCCGATAACATTCTTTGGATAACGACCCTTCCTGCCACTAAAGGCATTTTCATTACGACCACCACCAAAGAAAACCAATTTCGAGTCTATGAAACCCTCAAAGACTTCTTAACCAAACGAGAACTGACTTCCTTTATTCAAATCAGCAGCAGTTGTATCGTTAATCTTAAAGCCGTCGCAGAAGTCATTGGCAGAGAAAGTATAGTCATCGCTGCCCACAACCTACCATTCAAGCGCAATCAAAACCTAGATAAAACCAATGGCAATCGCCTATTTAAAATCGGTAAAACCTATCGAAAATGTGTTCCCGTCTGGAAAAAACAATGGATGTAGGTAGTTTTTATGGTTTCATTGCTTTATTGTTCTATCGTTTTGTGAAACATTACGCTCGTAAAATGCCATGAAGCAATAAAACCATTTACATCCAAACTCCTGCCTTTTACGTCCAATTCTCTCTATTAATTTTTCATCTCTCTACCTTTAATGTCACTCCCTTGCAAGGATGAGAAAGCTCTCATCTTGCATTTTTTTATAACTCCAGTGGCATTTTTTCAAAATAATAATACAAAAGCAGATAGATATTCCTTCTTAATTAAGATATGGCTCTTGCTTTTTGTACTTAAAAACTAAATTGATGAAAAAAATACGTTTACTCTCTCTTGTTGTTTTTTTATTCTGTTTAAATTTTGGGGCATTTGGGCAATTAACGCCTCCTTTCACCGAGACTTTTTCCTCGTATCTACCAACGAATTGGACAGAAGGAACAGGAACAAGCTCACCTTCTGGCTCTTCGTCAGGTTGGCAAGCGGACGGTTTTGCTAATAGCGGTTCTTCGGGAGCAGCTAAGTTTAACCTTTATAGTACTGGCGGAGATGATTGGTTAGTAACACCTACTATTGATATGACAGGCGGTGGTTTTGAAATTAACCTTGATGTCGCTTGTACCAATTATAATAGCACAAGCGGTGGTGATATTGGTTCTGATGATGCCGTTTATCTGATGCAATCCGTAGATGGTGGTACGACTTGGACTACACTATATACTTGGAATAATAGCAATGTTCCTTCTAATTCTGGTGATAATATCACGGTTAGCGTTGCTAGTGTAACAAGTTCAACAACCAAATTTGCCCTTTTTGCATTAGAAGGCTCATCTTCAGGAGGCGATTATGATTTCTTTGTGGATAACTTCACGGTTCAAGCACAACCTGCTTGTCCTGCTCCTTCTAGCCTCACTGCTTCTAGCATCACAGCTACACAGGCAGCTCTAAGTTGGACAGAAAATGGTAGTGCTACGACTTATGATATTGAATTAGGTGCAAATGGATTTTCTACAACTGGTACACCAACTCAATCTGGCGTTGCTAAGCCTTATACTTATACTGGACTTTCTGCCAGTACAACTTATGACTACTACGTAAGAGCAGATTGTAGTGGCTCAGGAAATGGTTCAAGTACTTGGGCTGGTCCTTATACTTTTACAACGCCTTGTGCATCAGTGACCTCTTTTAATGAAAATTTCGATGCAGTTACTACACCTAGTTTACCAAGTTGTTGGGCAAGTATTTTAGAAAACACTTCTGGAACTGCTCATATTCAAACTTCGACATCTGCTGATAATGCTCCTTCTTACGGTGTTAGTATGCGAGCATATTATGAGAGTTCAACCGATAATATTATTTTGGTTTCGCCAATTGTTTCAAATCTAAGTGCTGGTACACACCGCTTGCGTTTTTATGCTAAAAATACCTCTAGTGGCGAAGACCTTGAAGTAGGAACAATCACAGACCCAACCGATGGCTCTACTTTTACTAAATTATCAGATGTAGATATAAACACAACGTTCGCAGAATATAC
Source organism: uncultured Saprospiraceae bacterium (assembly GCA_937125475.1). Taxonomy (GTDB): domain Bacteria; phylum Bacteroidota; class Bacteroidia; order Chitinophagales; family Saprospiraceae; genus CAKZLL01. The sequence continues at coordinate 24,451 of CAKZLL010000482.1, forward strand.
GGTTGATTTTTCAAGTTACTCTGGAAGTGATAACTATGTGGCTATCAGAAGAGTAATTTCTTCTTACGGTTCTAATTATGTTTATTTAGACGACATCATTTGGGAAGCTATTCCGACTGGACCACCATCTTGTTCTGTTATTTCTTCTCCTGCCGATGCCGCTACTGACATTGCAGTTACCACGAACCTTAGTTGGTCTGCCAATGTAGATGCAACAGGATACAAACTATCTATTGGTACGACTTCGGGCGGTACTGATATTTTAAATAATTCTGACTTAGGGAATGTGACTTCTTATAATCCAACTTCGGATTTGACGTACAACACAACTTATTATGTAACACTAATTGCTTACAACGCCAATGGTGACGCAACAAGCTGTTCAGAAACCACTTTTACAGCAGAAGATGGTTGTATTTCGGCTTCTTCGCCTTCCAATAGTGCAACAGGTGTGGCAATTGCCCCAACCGTTTCATGGTCTGGATATTCTGTAAGTGGAGAAACAGGTTACATCATCAGCGTAGGTACAACGGCAGGTGGTACAGATGTCGTCAATGCACACGATAACGGCATGACAACAACTTACGCACTTTCTGGATTGAGCTATTCAACGACTTATTACATCACCATCAAAGCTAAAAATGCCAGTGGTACGACTTCTGCAAGTTGTACAAGTACCTCGTTTACTACGATGACAGACCCAACACTCACACCGCCGTTTATAGAAGACTTCACAAGTGGTTACAAACCAACTAATTGGTCAGAAACACAAGGTACTTTAGCTGCTCCTTCTACACTTTCTGGTACAACCTCTGGTTGGACAAATGATGGTTTTGGAAATGTAGGTTCGACAGGTGCGGCACGAATGGAAATATGGAGTACAGGCAAAGATGAATGGCTAATTACACCACCTATTGACTTAGGAAACGGTTCTACAGCTTACCAATTGGAATTTGACTTAGCTTTAACCTATTATTCTGGTACTTCATCGGGTACTTTGGGAAGTGATGATAAATTTGTGGTTGTTATTTCTACCGACAATGGTACTACATGGACTTCTGCTAATGTTTTACAAGAATGGACAAATAGTGATGCTATTTCCACCACAGGAGATCATATTACAATTAGCCTATCATCTTATACAGGAAGTGTAAAACTAGGTTTTTATGCAGAATCTACGGTAAGTAATGCTGATAATAATGTATATATTGACAATGTAGAAGTGAAAGCACAGCCTAGTTGTCCTGCTCCTTCTGCTTTAACTGCTTCTAGCATCACAGCTACACAGGCAGCCCTAAGTTGGACAGAAAATGGTAGTGCTACGACTTATGATATTGAATTAGGTGCAAATGGATTTTCTACAACTGGTACACCAACTCAATCTGGCGTTGCTAAGCCTTATACTTATACTGGACTTTCTGCAACTACAACTTACGACTACTATGTAAGAGCAGATTGTAGTGGCTCAGGAAATGGTTCAAGTACTTGGGCTGGACCTTATTCTTTTACAACGCCTGTTGCTTGTCCAGCACCAACGAGTTTATCTTCTTCAAGCGTAACAACTACGACTGCTACTATCACATGGACAAAAGGTGATGCTGAAACTTCTTGGGAAATAGCGGTACAAGCGGATGGTACTGGTACACCTTCTTCGGGTACGGTTGTAAACACAACCGCTACTTATAATGCTACGAGTTTGTCTTCAAATACGGCTTATGAAGTCTATGTAAGGGCTACTTGTGGTGGTGCAAATGGCAATAGTACTTGGGTGGGACCACATGATTTTACCACTCTTTGTGCCACACAAACACCAACCTATACACAAAGTTTTGCTACATGGTTAGACAACTGTTGGGAAGAGGGAACAGGTGCTATTAGTGGACCAACTTCTACGGGTTCATCAAATTGGCAAGCGGATGGTTTTGCTAATAGTGGTTCTTCTGGTAGTGCAAAAACGAATTTTTATAGTACTGGCGATAAGGAATGGCTATTGACACCGATATTTGATTTAACAGGTGGTGGCTTTGAAATCACTGTCGATGTGGCACTTACTGATTTTAATTCGACTTCGAGAAGTGATAATTTCGCAACTGATGATGCCGTTCATTTAATGCAATCAATAGATGGCGGTTCTACTTGGACAACTGCTCATACTTGGAATAACGCCAACTCTAACCTACCTTCTACTTCGGGTGACAATGTAATTATAAATATTTCAAGTGTGACCAGTGCAACTACTCAGTTTGCTATTTTCGCTATCGAAACCACAGGAAGTACAGGCAATAGAGATATGGATTTCTTTGTGGACAACTTCACCGTTCAAGCACAACCTGCTTGTCCTCAGCCTTCTAGCCTCACAGCTACCAATATCACAAGTAGTGCAGCCGATTTAGGTTGGACAAATGGTGGTGGAGCAAATGAAACAGCTTGGGACATCGAATATGGCGCAAGTGGTTTCACGCAAGGCGCAGGAACAATGGTAACAGGAACAAGCTCTAATCCTCATAGTTTAAGCGGATTGTCTGCCAACACAACCTACGATTTTTATGTGCGTTCAGACTGTGGTGCAACAGACGGCAGTAGTAATTGGGTAGGGCCTTATACTTTCACAACTTCATGTGGAATAAATTCTGTACCTTATTTTGAAGGTTTTGAATCGGGATATACCAACCAAACAACAGTTGGAACTTGCCTTTCTCAAGAAAGCGTTAGTGGTACTCAAACTTGGACAGCCAACTCTTCTTTAACTTCTTATAATAGAACACCAAATACTGGAAGTTGGAACGCTTATTTGAGATATAGCAATACCGATTGGATGTTTATTCCAATGTCATTGACTGGTGGCGTAAGTTATACAACGGAACTATACGCTCGACAAGACTATTCTTCTACTTCTTATGCTAATATTACTATTAGTTATGGTACAGGCAATACGGCT
>CAKZLL010000483.1 GCA_937125475.1 uncultured Saprospiraceae bacterium
TATTTTTCTAACTCAAGTTTTGAACGTCATATAAAAAATCAAGTGTTTAGAAATTTACAGCCTAAGTTAAGAAGTATTGGTGTGGAAAATAAAAAATCACATTTGATGGATATTTTATCTCCATTTTTATTGACTGAAATATCTTATTACTTATATATATACGATACAGGAAAATATAATTATGTATACGGGTTAGAAGATGAAATGGAAATTTTAAGGTCTATTAAGAATGGGAAATACGAAAATTTCATGTCGTATGTTAAACATAAAACTGAGTATCGAAAAATTGAATTTTAATGCTACACATTAATAACATATCATATACTTATAATAATTCAGATTTTTCTTTAGAAATAGATAATACTGAATTTCAACCTAACAAAATAACTTGTGTTTTAGGTGAAAATGGCAGTGGTAAAACGACGTTGTTAAATATTATTGGTGGGCATTTATTAATAAAAGAAGGTTCTGTAATTGTTTTTGAAAACGATATTTCGAATGTAATTGCAACTGGACGACCAGTCGCTACTGTTTTTCAAAATTTAGGTTTATTTCCCCATTTGTCGGTGCGTAAAAATATAGCGTTGGCAATAGAGCCTAATCGTTTGATAGGTAAGTCTGAAAATGTAGATTTAGATACGAATACTATTATTACTAAGTTTCAATTGGAAGATTTACAGCATAAAAAGCCCACTTCATTAAGTGGAGGACAACAACAACGTGTTGCAATAGCACGAGCGATAGCAACATCGCCAAAGGTTTTAATACTTGATGAACCAACATCCGCTCTTGATTATCAAAATATAGCAAAGCTTACGGTGTTGCTAAAAGAACTTAAGAATTCACAACAAGTACCTATAATGATTGTTGTTTCTCATGATTGGCATTTTGTCATGGATATTGCAGATGATATTATTTATATAGAAAATGGCAAACAGATATTTCAAGGTTCAAAAGATAAATTTAAAACAACATCCTTGTACAACATAAAATAATAGAGGTTATGAAAAAAGAACATCACATTAAAGAATATAATTCGAACGAGTCCCGTAGAGCTTTTTTAAAGAAAATAGGAATTAGCAGTGTTGGCATATCCTTATTAGGATTTGGTGTATTGAATACTTTAAATGCTTGTAAAAGTGATGAAGATAAAAAGAAAATTATACGTTTTCTTGCTATTGGGACAATGACAATGGAAAATTGGACGCAACTCGAAAAAGATTTAAACTTATCGATAACATTTGCAGATAGTGGTAACGATGTCGGACCTATTATAGGCTCAATGTTGTATGGTACAGCTTCGACTGATTATGATGTTGCAGGAAATCAAGGTGGAACAGAACGAGAACTAGCACAAGCAGGTAAAATCATACCTTGGGATTTGTCTAAAATACAAAATTGGCAAGAAACATGGGGATGGATAAAAGATATTGAATCAGCAAAAGTTAATGGTAAGCAATATGGATTACCCGTTATTGCAAACGCTGATTCAGTTATTTATAACTACAAAAAAATAGGTAAAATTGTTGATTCATATGATGTTATTTTTGATCCAAAGTTTAAAGGACGTGTAGCAATGGAAGATGCATGGATGAATAGCGTGATTTTTACCGCAATATATCTCAAAGGGAATGATCTGCATCCTATAAATGATCCAGGAGATTTAACTGTTGAAGAATTAGAATTTGTAATGGAATTTCTCATTAAACATAAAAAAGATGGGCAGTTTAAGACTTTCTGGAATGGTTGGGAAACAGGAGTGCGCCTTATTAAATCTGAAGAAGTATGGGCAATGACAGGATGGGAACCTATTGTATATGAAGGGCAAAAATCAGGTTTAGATATTCGTTACGCTGAACCTAAAGAAGGGTATGAAGGATGGACAAATAATTTATTGCTACATGCTGGAGTACAGGATAAAAATGTGGTTAATGAAGCACATCAATTTGCTAATTGGCTTATGAATGGATTTTATGGAAATTGGATGACTAAAAACCGCGGATATGTTGTTCCAAATGATACAACTTTAGCTTTTGCAAAACAATCATCTGAATTTGATTTTGAAGAACAGAAAAAGAAAATTGAACACGTGAAAAATAAGTTTTCAAAAGGTAAAGTTTATTGGCAAAACGTAAGACCAACAAATTATAAACTATATGAGCAATGGTGGAGTAAGTTGAGAAATGCCTAAGAAATAATCAATGCATTCAAACAAAGTCATATCTAATACTCTATTACACCTATTACTTATTATATGTGGAATACCTTTTGTTTTCCTTTTTATTTTTTCATTTATAGAAATAGTAAATGGTAAAGAAATATTCTCGTTAAGTAGTTTTAAAGAACTGTTTTCGCCAATACGATTAACAGAGTTGAAAACGATAACGCTACGAGCGGTATTAGTTAGTTTATGTGCCACTTTGGTATCTTTTATAATTTCCTATTTTCTATTTAAAAATGCTTCAAAACGATTTCAGTTAATATTTTTGGTATTACTAACCATACCTTTGCTTATTAATGAGTCAGTACGAGTATTTTCTTGGCAACTATTATTAGCTGAAAATGGATTATTCAATTCTATGCTAAGTACTTTTATCGGAAATGAAGTGACACTTTTTAATGGCTCTAATGGTAATAATGTGATTTTTGTTATGCTCGTTAGTATTATTCCTTTTGGAATCTTTATTAATACTGCATCATTAAGTGTTACACCTAAAATTTACTGGAAGGTTTCTAAAGATATTGGAATGAAGCCTACAGCTACTTTTTTTAAAATAGTATTACCAATTTCTAAGACAAGTATAGCTATTACATTTATTATCTCGTTCTTCTTAGCTTTTTCATTATCAAGTGAAGTTAATTTTTTAGGAGGCGCATCAAAGATTAGTATTCGTAACTTGGTATTAAGTTTTATGAGTAGTGGTAATTTTTCGGCAATATTTTTATTAGGAAGTATTTTAACTCTTTTAATTTTCTTTATCGGTATAAGTATTAAATCATATAAGAAAAGTTAATGATGAAAATAGTAGCAAGAATCATATTGCTTTTTGTTTTAGTATTGATTGTAATACCAATATTCTCCATCTTCTATTATTCATTTTCAAACACTGAAATAGATATATTTAGTTGGTATAGAGAAATAGTGAATCAAGGTGATTTTCTAAATGCATTATGGCTTTCAGTTAAGACATCAATTATCGTCGGTATTGTAACTAGCATTTTGGGATTTATTATTTCACTTGCTTGGTTTAATAAAACACAACGCTATGCAGTTATATTTTTGATAGTTGTTTTAGGATTAATACCACCAGATATTATTGCTTTAGGCATTAGTCAATTTTCACAGTTATTGAATATTAGAGGTTCAAACTTATTTTTTACTGTGATAGGTTTGATGCTTTATAGTTTACCATTTACCATATTACTATTATGGTCTAGGTATTATTTTATAGATGACGTGATTATTAAATCTGCTAAAGATATAGGAATGAAGAATCTTCATATAAATTTAAAAATTATTATGGGGATGTCTATCTCTACATTATTCAGTTCATTTATATTTAATTTTATCTTATCTCTTAATGAGTACCCTAGGACATATTATCTAAGCGGATATCATAATTTCTTATCTGAATATTTATATAGTAAATTGAAATCTGGAGCAGATGAATCTATTTACGCAGGAAGTGGACTAACTATACTTGTTACATTTATACTATTATTATTAACTTTTGTAGTTTTTAAGTATTCGAATACTAGTGACAAAAAAGGTTAACGATATCTATTTTATAAATCATTCCTAAGAGGTTCTTCAACATCTTTAAAATCAGCAAAGAATTCTGACAAACTCATTTCGTGAGTATCAAGTATTTTTACTAAACTCTCAAATTGAAAATTTGTTCCTTTCTCCATACGCCAATACTGTACTCTCGGTAGTCCCTTATCAATTGTGAAATTTTCATAGGAAGTATAGCCTGCATTAATTCGCATTTCCTTTAACTTTTTAGCTATCTGTATCATACGAGGGTCTAAAACTTTCTTGGGTGTTTCTTTTTTTGCCATATCTCAGAGGTGTTACTGATATAACAAAAGTGAGGTTTCAGTATATTTTATATTACTTCAAACATGAGTTTCATAATTGATACATTTTTAGTATGTTTGCCTCATTAGTAACTTAAAATGAACACTTAATGAAAAAATCACTCTACCTTTTCGCCTTTCTCCCCTTATTCTTTACCAGTTGTATAACCACACGAACCCTACAATCAACCTCTGACGTACCTGCTGGTACGGAAGTTCAGTACGCCAAAGTGGTCAACCCTGCCTACGCACAAGATTACATTGGAGCAGATATTATTACCGAAGCCGAATTCTATAGTGCAGGGAAAGCGAATAACGTAGCCACCAAAATCCCTAAAAATCATATTGTCTTTCAAGTATTACCTATTGATGGTACTGCAAAGAATGCCCCCTTCGGAGGAGGACAATTAGGTGACTACGTTTTCTTGCCTAAATCACAAAGCGACCTCATATTTAATTTGAAGCGTGGTGACAAGATTCAATTACGCGGAGGAACACGTGTACAGAAATACTATATCAACGGTATTGAAGTCATAGAGTTTGTCGCTACCTCAGTAACTAAACTATAATAGCTATGAAATATATCAGTATTCTACTACTGCTCCTTGCACAAGGAGCAGTAGCACAAATTAGTTTTGATGATGCACGAGCATATCAAATACAATTACGAGAGATAAAAGTACTAGCTGTCGTACAGAATTACGGACCCGCTAATGCAAGTGCGGAGTTTTTTAGTGATAACGGTGATGAGAAACTACTTTTCGGATATCCCGCAACAGAAGGAGGTAGATATCGTCAAAAGGTTGGTCTTATGAGATTAGATACTAAGGTTATTCATAATAACTTTAGTGGTTCAACCATCCGTGCCATATCACCTGATGGCACAAGAGTGTTGTTATCAAATGGTATCTATGACTTAGAGAAGAGAAAGCTCTTTAAAATCAATGTGAGACTACTAGGCATGGTTGCGTGGCTTGACGATGATAAAATCTATACCTATGACGGAATAGATAAGTATCCAACAAGAATGCCAGCTCAATGTCATTATGTCGACCTTAATGACTTGCAAGCAAAAACAATGACGGCAGAACAGAAAGCGTCAGTACTTGAACGTATTAAGGAACAACGTCCTTCCAATTCTAACTTTTTCCTTAGTCGAAACAGCCGTTCAGGAAGTATCTATATTTCTGATAAGAAGACACCGTATATGAAAACGCTTGTACCGTTTAAGAATGGGTATCCCATTCAGTGGTATAAAAGTTCTTCTGATCTGAAGTACATCGTGGTGATGAGAAGTTCTGAATACCATGCTAATAGTAAAGAGTTAGTACTGTATGAACTTAAAGCTACCAAGAGAGAATTGACGACACGATTTATCATTAATAACCCAAGCCAATATTTTAGTGAGAGGTTCAAAAAGAACTATGATGAAAAAGGCGCACTTGGTATATGGGCTGACGTGTATGAGGCAAAGATTAAGCCTCTAAATGATAAAAAGATCGGTGCCAACAAGAATACATTTAAAGCAAGTGTCAAAGTAGTTGAAGTACTTCGTGATGGCAGATGGATTGTTGAAATGGGATATCACAGTAATGATATTATCTCTGGATGTGTAGCAACTAACTTTAGAAGAGACAAAAAATCACCGAAAGATACCAATGGAGCATGGACAACGTTGATTGATTATTAACTCAATTACGAGTTTCCGTAACATACACTTATTACTCTCTATTGCTTTAGCTAAAATTACCTTTTACCCTCCTTATAAAATATTTCACCTCATTAAGAGTACTCGTTCACTCAATGAAAAAGGGTATGCACGAGTTTTATCTTTCTGATAATAAATGAGGCAGATATATTTGAATGCTTTTAATATTTAAGCCCTCTTAAAACTGTTTATAATATTAATTAAAATCATAAATAAATGAATAAAAAAAGATTATGGAGAACAAGAATATTTCTTGTTACTAATAACGAAATACTGAATGATTTGTGGGTATTACCGCTTTGATACAAGTAGGGAACGATACTATTAGCGGCAATGTATGTT
>CAKZLL010000484.1 GCA_937125475.1 uncultured Saprospiraceae bacterium
GTATTTATAAAGGATCGAAAAGCGTTTTATTACCTCGTTTTGATGCGGAGGCAGTTCTTGGAATGCTACAAAAACATAAAGTTACGATTTTTGCAGGTGTACCAACTATGTATTGGGGCTTGTTGAATTATGAAAATACGAAGTTTGACTTGAAAGCAATTGCGAGTAATTTAAAGATTGCTTTATCAGGCGGTGCGTCTTTACCAGTCAAAGTATTGGAAGGGTTTGAGGCTAAATTTGATGTAGAAATTTTGGAAGGTTATGGTATGTCTGAAGGTTCTCCTGTTGTTACATTCAATCACTTGGGTGTTGGGAGAAAACCAGGAAGTATCGGAACACCTGTTTGGGGTGTTGAGGTCAAATTAGTGGATGATGAAGGTCAAGAAGTACCTGTTGGCGAGAAAGGAGAATTGATTTATCGCGGTCATAACGTCATGAAAGGCTATTACAATAAACCAGAAGCAAATGCTAAAACAATCAAAGATGGTTGGTTGTATTCTGGAGATGTTGCAGTCAAAGACGAAGAGGGTTTTTATTATATCGTCGATCGTACCAAAGATATGATTATTCGTGGTGGTTTGAATGTTTATCCTAGAGAAGTAGAAGATGTGATTATGAAACATGAGGCAGTTTCTTTAGTCGCGGTAATCGGTGTGCCAGACGATAAAATGGGTGAAGAAATTCAAGCTTGTGTCGTTCTTAAAGATGGCGCGGCTGTCACTGATAAAGAATTAATTGCTTATACAAAAGCTAATATTGCTTCTTATAAGTATCCTCGTTTGATTCGTTTTATGGATGCATTGCCAATGAGCGCAACAGGTAAAATTCTTAAAAAGGAATTGAGAAAATAAGCGTATTAATATTCATAAAAAAGCCAGATATTTTTATTGTAATAATAAAAATATCTGGCTTTTATCTTCTAGAATTTAGGAACAAGGAAATAAATAATCTTTCCGTTTTGCATGTTCCTTTACTTTATAAATTCTATTTTCCGAACTGATGAATAGATTTTCCAGCTTCTGCCAATGCACGTAAAGCATCTGAGACATCCCATCTATCACCAAAGCGTGCTTTGAAATCATCACAATCTGCAACGAACTGTTTGATACCAACAAAGTCAATATAAGACAATGCTCCTCCTGTATAAATCGGGAATCCCCAACCTAAAACAGAACCGATATCTCCATCAATCACGGTATTCAAAACACCTTCTTCCAAACAACGGAAACTCTCCAAAGCTTGACGGTGCATGATGCGTTTTGCAACAGTTTCTTTATCCAAAGTTTCTACTTTTGAATTGTATTTACTGTTCAGTTCTTTCCACAATTTTTTCTTACCGCCTTCTGGGTAATCGTAGAAGCCTGCGCCCCATTTTTTACCTTTTCTACCGTGATTCTCAACTAGATCTTTACCTAATTTGTATGCTCTAGTCTGTGCAGCAGGTTTGTTTGGTGTTGGATCACTTTCGTAAACATGTAAACCTAAAGTCAATGTCACTTCATCCGTCACAGCCAAAGGCCCGACTGGCATTCCTTGCGTTTTAGCCACATTTTCAATCATAGCAGCAGGAACACCCTCTTCTAATAAGAACATCCCTTCACTTGTAAATGTACCAAAACAACGAGACGTGAAAAATCCACGACTATCATTCACTACAATCGGCACTTTTCCAATCGCCACAGTATAATCAACTGCTGCAGCAATGGCTTTTGCTTCTGTTTTTTCACCAACGATGATTTCTACCAAAGGCATTTTATCAACAGGAGAAAAGAAATGAATACCAATAAAATTAGCTGGTCTTGCAGAAAATCCTGCTAATAAAGAAATTGGAATAGTCGAAGTATTAGACGCATAAATTTTGTCTGCTGCTAAAACCGCTTCCGTTTCTTTAGTAACTATATCCTTTAATTTTGGATCTTCAAAAACCGCTTCAATCACTAAATCACAACCTTCAAGGTCAGCAGGACTCGCCGTTGTCTGAATGCGATCCAATAATGCTTTTGCTTTTGCTGGTGTAGAGCGTTTTCTTGAAATGGCTTTATCTAAAATTTTATTAGAATAAGACTTTCCTCTCTCTGCGCCTTCTTTTGTTACATCTTTCAAAACGACTTCCATTCCAGCTTTCGCAGAAACATAAGCAATACCAGCGCCCATCATACCAGCACCTAAAATACCTAATTTTTTAATTTCATATTTTGGCTGATCTTTTGGTCTAGCTTTACCTTTTTTAGCAGCTTGCATACCCATGAAACCTGTACGGATCATGTTTTTAGCTTCTTTCGAGCCAACAAGTTTAATAAAATATCTTGCTTCAACTTCCAAAGCTCTATCTATTGGCATTTGTATACCATCATGTATCACTTTTAATATTAAATTCTGTGCAGGATAGTTTCCATGAGATATTTTCGTCAAGTTACCAACCGCGCCCATCATCGTTTGAAGTCCTTTAGGAGACCACAAACCACCACCTGGCATTCTGTGTTTTTTATTGTCCCAAGGCTGTTGTGGCTCTGGATTATTATTGATCCATGCTTTAGCTTTCGCTAATAATTCTTCTGGAGTTTCAGCAGTATCATCAACTAAACCATCTTTCAATGCTTTCTGTGGTCTAGCTTCCAAACCTTGCAATAAGTACATCAAACTAGTTTGAAGCCCCATCAAGTAAGGTGCTTTAACCGTACCACCACCGCCAGGTAATAAACCGACTTTAGCTTCTGGAAAACCTAATTTAATACGATGATTATTCAAAACAATACGGTGATGGCAAGCCAAACAAAGTTCCAAACCACCGCCCATAGCCGTACCATTGATAGCCGCTACAAATGGCGTTCCGCCTGTTTCGATACCTCTAAAACGAGCGTGCATTCTCATCATGCCCTCGAATTGACCTTTAGGGTCACTACCCATTGTTCTCAATTCTCTCAAATCTGCACCTGGCATAAACATACTTCTACCCGAAGTTACAATCACACCTTTCACATTCTCATCCGCCACAGCTTCACTCGCCACTGTCAAATAAGCATCAATAAACGAAGAACTGAATAAATTAGTTGGATTATTAACTTGATTAATCACTAAAAGACCTATTCCATCGCCATCAACGGAAAATTCAAAAAGGTCATTTTTTATATTTTGCATTTTTATTTATTTATTTATAATATACTGGTAAATGGAGAGTGACAACTTTCAACTCTCGACTTTTAACTCTCAATTACTACACTCTCTCAATAATAGTTGCGATTCCCATACCACCACCGATACAAAGGGTAATCAAACCAGTATTTAAGTTTCTTCTTTCTAACTCGTCCATCAAAGTACCAGTCAACATACAACCAGTAGAACCAAGCGGGTGACCCAATGCAATTGCACCACCATTGACATTAACAATCGAATGATCTACGCCCATTTGCTCCATAAAATGCATTGGAACTGCCGCAAACGCTTCATTGACTTCAAATAAATCAATATCGCCAACGTTCATTCCTGCTTGTTTCAATGCTTTTCTTGATGCAGGTGCAGGTCCAACTAACATAATTGTAGGATCAGTTCCTTCAACTGCTGCTGCTCTAATTCTAAATCTTGGCTTCAAGCCTAATAACTCACCAATTGCTTTATTTCCAATCAATGCTGCAGACGCACCATCCACAATAGCAGAAGAATTTCCAGCGTGATGAACGTGATTGATTCTCTCGATTTCTGGATATTTATCAATAGCAACAGCATCATACCCAGCCATAGAACCCATCATTTCAAATGCAGGTCTTAGGTTATTTAAACCCTCTAAAGTTGTACTCGGGCGAATAGTTTCGTCTGTTGTTAAAATATCTAAACCATTAATATCTTTCACCGCAATACGAGAAGTAAAAAGCTTTGCAGCTTCTGCTTTCGCTGCTCTCATTTGAGATTCATATCCAAATAAATCTACGTCATTTCTTGAAAAACCATATTTGGAAGCAATCAAATCGGCAGAAATACCTTGAGGAACCATTTTTCCAGGGATCGCTTGAACAGGATCCATCAAAAAACCACCACCGTCAGATCCCATAGGAACTCTTGACATACTTTCAACACCTCCAGCAACTAACAATTGACTAAATCCTGCACGAACATAAGCTCCTGCTTGATTAATAGCCTCTAATCCAGAACCACAAAAGCGGTTCAATGTCACACCACATAAATGATCTCCATAACCAGACTCTTGCGCTGCTGATTTCGCGATATTCACCCCTTGATCCTTGACCTGTGCCACACAACCCAAAATAACGTCTTCCACTTTAGAAGTATCTAAGCCGCTATTACGTTCTTTGAGCGCCACAAGTACTTGTTTAGCCAGTTCGGTAGGCGTTACACCCATCAAAGCACCTTTTCTATTTCCTTTACCTCTGACGGTACGGACTGCATCATATATATATGCTTCCATGATTTAATTTTTTGAATTTGATTTAATTATGTTTTACAAATAGTTGAAATCAAGGATTGGACGCTTTGAAAACATCCGATACTTATTCCTCTATTCAATAATAAACTATTTTGATTTGTTTTTGTTCTTTAATGCAATCATAAACTCTACTACTTTAGCTTGTAGTTTTGGATCTTTATTAAAAACTACGATGTCATTTGCCAATTGATCTAAGTCCCTTTCTACCACGACTTTATACAATCCTTTGTTAAAGATTTTTTTAGATAAACTAAATACTTTTGGAAAAATACGCATTTGCTTTTTTAAATGTTTTTCAGCACGTCCTAATACTTCGTCAACCTCTACGGATTCATCTACTAAACCAAGTTCTAAGGCTTGATCGCTATTAAATAACTCTGCATTTTGAACTGCTTTCCATGCTCTAATCTCTCCTAAATGATAGGCATAAACATCACAAAGCATTTCAGGGATTTGCATTTGCATTTTAAATTCATGCATGCCCATAACGTGTTTCGCTCCTTTTCCCATCACTCGATAATCCGTACAAAGCACTAAAATTGTCGCTCCTGCTGGTGCATAACCTGTGATTGCGCTCACTAATGGTTTAGAAAAAGTCACTAAAACTTGTAATGCTTTCATGTAGCTTTTCCAAAAATCAATACCACCAGCATCATCCATTGTTGCTAAATTCATTACATCTAGACCTGCACTAAAAACGTGTGGTCTTCCTGCGAGAATAGCCCCTTGTATCGCATCATCTTTTTCTAACTGTTCAAAAACTTGAATCAAATCTTTTAGAATATGCGTATTAATGGCGTTGACTTTACCATTATTTAATCGGACAATTGCATAATTTTCTTTGATCTCTATTAGGAGCGTTTTTGCGCTATATATTGCTGACATAATATATTTTTTATTAAAATGTTGAGTTTTTTTTAGGTTACCAAACAATTAATTGAATTTAAATTCAATTAATCTACTACAAATTTAAGGGTTTTTTTATATTTGTCCAAAATAAAGATTTATAAATAATTGAATTACGATTAATTATTTCGAATTATTAGAGCAAATTATCAATGGAAAAAAAGAAAAAACGCGGCAGACCCGTTGCCAATAAACAAATCAACATGACGCTTTTGTTGGACATTGCGATCAAGGAATTTGCTGATAATGGTTATGAAGGCGCAAAGCAAAAGATCATTGCTCAAAAAGCAGGCATTGCTAACTCTTTAATGAATTATCACTTCAAAGGAAAGGAAAACCTTTGGAAACAGGCGGTCACGCAATTAGGCACAAAACTAGACCAACGATTTTTAGAGATTCAAGGATTCTTTAAGGATTTGCAAGGCGTTGAAGTTTTGAAAATTTATACCCGTCAATTTATTTATTTTTGTGGAGAACATCCCGAATTTTATAAAATTGTTTTTCATGAAATGTGCACAAAAACAGAACGTGCAGATTGGCTCATTGACAATATTTTAACTCCAATTAATCAATTATTTAAAAAAAATGCAGATCCTACTACTACTCAACATTTAGCGGTTAATGGCATTCCTGTTGCTAATATTTCTAGCATTATTATGGGTGCAGCTAATACATTTTTTATTCATTCTTATCAAGTAGAAAAAATGCATGGTGTTAATCCTTTTACTGAAATGGAAATTAAAAAACATGCTGAGATTGTTATTGAATTGATTTTCAACAGTTTAAAAGCGAGGTAGTTTTAAAAGTTCATTGATAATTTTTGCCTTTTAGTCCAATATGGGCTTGCTCTGTTGTTCTAATTTTTTGAAAAACAACAGAATAAGGCACCATCGGACTAAAAAATATGCATTCTGGCAAAAATTGTCAATGAACCAGATTAAAATTAACAATCAATTATTTGCTCGTTGCCAATTGTCCATTATCAATTCTCCATTAATTACTCTCCTATTAAAACAAAAGCTGACCAATATTTGGGTAATGCGCTAGTAGGATTTTCAAGCATTTTCAATTTAGCTTGACGCAATGCCTCTGTATAAGATTGTCCTTCAAAGTAATATTTATAAAAATCAATCATCAAATCACTGCTGTATTTATCGTTCACTTTCCAAAGCGAAAAAAGGACATTTTTAGCCCCTGAATAAATAAAACTACGATTAAGTGCGATCAATCCTTCACCTAGCATTAATTGTCCAAGACCACTTTCGCAACTACTCAAAACGACCAAATCAGCATTAATATTTTTGAATTGAATTTCATTGGCATACAAAAAATTATCTATTTTTTCATTCTTAGAATAACAAGCTAAAGCCGATAATTTAGGGTTTTTAAAATTAACTAAACCATGAGTAGCAATATGAACAAATTGATACGATTGTTTTTCTAATGCAGTTGAAAGGTTAGCTTTTGTCGCTTTCTTTTTTAATAAAACCGTAGCAATCCCATTATTACTTTTGATCAATTTAGCAATCGCTTTGACCTCCTTTTTAGTATTCGGTAAAGCAACAAATTTATCATTGTCAATCCCTTGATACAACGTATCTATCATAAAATCAAGTGATCTTGTCGCTTCATTGAGTTCTTCTCCTTTTGAAAAAACAGGAGCAAAAGCAAGTAAGGAACTATTTTTGACCGTTGATTTTTCTTTTAATCGAAGTAAAGCTGTGGCAGAATAATGATAACTGATTTCATATTTTTTAATTAAAAAATCCAATTCATGATATGGCTTTTTTTCATTACTAGCCAAAAGTAATTCAAAGGGCAATTGAAACAATTCGCCCTCTAAAACGATGATCAGCTTAGTTTTGCCTTTCAATTCTGCTTCTATTGGCTTGATTAACGACAAATAAATTTGATGACTAAGATCTATAAATTCATCTCTAACACTTGTTTGAAAAGCAAATTGATCTTGAATAAGTTCATTAAACCGTTTAATACTACTAGTTAATGACGACATATCTGTCTTAAATACTGTCTTCTCTTGCTTATCAATCGCCATCACATATTTATTTTTAATTGATTTAAAATATTCAACGAATAGCGTTTCGGAAGATAGTTTTTGCTGAATATCATTGACAAGTGGCGTTGATGGATAAAAATTAAATGCTTCTTTAGGATAATTTTCGCTAATATTTTCAAAGTGAATAGCTAATTTTTCACTAATTTCAAATAAGGTATTTTGATAGAAAAGGATAGAATCTTGTTTTTCTTGAACTGTCATTAAATCCAATTGTTGCCCATTAAATTGTAGCGATTTAATCAGCTTTCGTTCTTCTTTATAAATATTAGGAGGCAATAAACTTGGTGTTAGTGTTTTAATCAATTGAATGGCTTTTTGTTTTTCTGAAAATTCTAATACTTGATTAAAAGCCGTTTCAGAAGGTTTTACAACATACATATCATAATACATACCTGTAAGAGTAGTAATCGTATAAAAAATAGCACGATTAGTATATTGATTAGATTTCTCAAATCCTTGTGTTCCATTAGATAAATCTTGGATAAGATGTAAACCTAATAAAGCAGATTTTATCCCCCGTTTCATTAAAACAATATCATTTTTTTTCTTTCCCCATGCAAACTCATATTTCCCTTTATTGATTAAATTAAAACTAGCATCGTTTTTATCAGTATATATTTCATAATTAGAAGGATTAAAGGCAGGATCTGGATTTTTAAAATGAGTACTCATTTTAATCAAAACACTATGAAGTAGCGATATAGCTGCTTCATATTTTCCTTGCAATCCTAAAATTTGACCTAAAAGTATGAGAGAATTATTAGTTTCTCCATATTTATCGCCTATTTTCAAGGTTTCTATTGCCTTGTCAAATTGTTTCATTTCCCTATATACTCTAGCTTTATTAGTATAAGACAATCGTAACAAATCTTTAGTTCTTACTGTATCTTTTAAGAATAATTTAATCGTTTTATCATAATGAACTAAAGAAATTTTAAAATCGCCTTTTTTTCTGTATAAATCGGCAACATCAAAATAATATGAACCAACAATAGGCTGTTCTGGGAAATTAGCTTCTATTGGTTTCAATGCTTTATTTATCAACTCAAGTGCTTTATCAAACTCTTCTAACCCTTTATATGCTCGACTAATTGCTGCATACACTGGTGATAATGCCTGTTCATTATATTGTTTATATTCTTTATTTTCTATTAATAATTTTTGACCATAGATAATCGCTTTTTCATAATTTTTCAACCTCATGCTATAATCCATTTTGGCTCTATAAACCATTAATTGATATCGATCCAATTTTTGGTTCTTCGATTGATTTAAATATGTTTCTAAATCGAGAATTAATGTATCAACTTGTCCATAATCATAATTACTAGTAGCATTTCTTATAAGCATCTCAATGCTATCAAAGTACTCTTCTGAGTCTTTTTTAGCACATTGTATCACTTTTCGACCATAATATTGAGAAGTTTTATAATCTCTACTATTGTATAATGTTTGCATACATTGAAAAGCATGTACTAAGTTTGGATGTGTCATAGGCAATCCATTTTCTGTTGCTAAATCAATTAGTTGTTGTGCTAAGTGAAGTACGGAACTCGCTGGCTCTCTGTCAATCAAAAGCCGAACGTGTAAACCTTTTAGTTCTATTAACCTTGGGTGAAAAGGATGTGCCTCATATAAAGTAATCGCTTTTTCTAACAGCCGTAAATGTTGTGGACCTCTCCTAATATGTGTTAAAATTAATACGTTTTCGAGATACTTATTAGCTTGAGTAGTATCCTGTTCAATATTTCCAGTAGGTTGAGCGGTTGCAAAAAGGTGTAATACAGTAAAGAAGATCAGTGTAATAATGATATTTTTGTGCATGTTCTAGATATTTTGATATGTACTTGCTTAGTTTTTAGCTTTAATTATACCAAATATCTAAAAAATAATACCTATTATTCAAAAGTGTGCAAACCAGTAACAAGTTTTAAAAAAAAAGCTTATTTTTTACTTTTCTTAAACCCAGTAGGTGAGATTCCTACCATCTTTTTAAATACTTTTGCAAAATGTCGAGGGTCGGTATACCCTACTTCTAAGGCAATTTGGTACACAAATTTAGACGTGTTTAATAATTCATTTTGTGCATGTGCTATACGTTTTTTGGTAATAAAATCGCGTGCATTTTGATCGAATGCTCTTTTGAGTACTCTATGGATTTTCATCCGATTTATCTCCAATTCTTTAGCTATCAACGAACCTTTTAATTCAGGGTTGGCAAGATGCATTTCAATAATTTTCTGAATTTTTTTAATTAAATGTTCATCTTGCATCATAAATTTTTCTTTCTTTATGTGCTGAAAGAGGGATATGTCACAAAACAGGTATTAAATGCTCTCTTTACAAACAAAACAGAACAACTTTGCAAGATAAAAAGTATATAGAAGGATTAATTAATCAAGATTCAAGCGTATTAAGAGCGATTTATCAGAATTTTTCTGGTCGCATTAGTACCTATATTCTTAAAAATGGTGGTTCTCGCCAAGATGCAAAAGATGTATTTCAAGATTCATTAATGATTATCTTAGAAAAAGTACAATCTCCTAGTTTTGAACTAAAGAGTAGTTTTTATACTTATCTTTTTAGTGTTAATAAATTGGTCTGGTATAATTTATCAAGAAAAAAATCTAGAAAGAACGTGACAATACCAGATGATAACACATTAAAAGATAATCATGATATTGAACAGGAGCTTTTAAATAGAGAAATGGATAAAATTTATCAAGATAATTTCTCAAGACTAGGTTTAATTTGTCAGCAATTATTAAAGCTATTTTTTGCTAAGAAAAACATGACTGAAATAGCTCACACATTACAGCTGAAAAATGAACATACAGCTCGAACCCGAAAATATCGCTGTCGTCAAAAGCTAAAAGAACTAATGGAAACAGATAAGCGATTTCAAGAATTATTAACTAAAGATTTATGAATACCCAATTAGAAAAAATTATAAAATATTTAGATAATGAATTATCCCCTAGTGAACGAACTAGCTTTGAGGAACAAATCCGTAAAGATAAAGCCTTAGCTAAAGAAGTAGCTTTCCAACGTGGTTTGCATGGGTTTTTAAATAGAAATAATCCTATCTTAGAACAAGAATTAAGTGAACTTGGTGATGAATTTATCTTAGATTCAAAAAGAAAGAATAATCGCTTCTTTTTGAAAATTGGCATCCCTATACTCTTACTAATGGGTTTAGTCGCTTATTTTCTCTTCTTTGCTGAGGAAAAACCATCCATTAATAATAAAGTACCTCCAGAAATAAAGAAGGTTGAACCAACTCCAGCTATTGAACCAGAAATAAAAGAACTTCCAAGTAATTCAAAGGAGGTTATAAAAAAGGAAATCATACCAATAGAGGAAATAAAAGAACCTAAAGAGAAAACAAAAGAACCTAAAAAAACAATATCTCAACCTATTGCAGCTTTGAATAAAGCAGATTTTGAACCTAATCCTATCCTCGAAAACGTTATTGAAGAAAATTATAGAACTGATGTTGTAGAGTCTACTACAATAGTCACTGTACCAGTCCAAGATGCAGTTTTCAAATATGATGATGTTTCATTAATTGTAAATGGACAAAGTGACGCAAAACCTAATTATCGTTTGGTCATTTATTCTAATCGCTCTTATGATATTGAAAATGATTATAAAATGTTAGATGCTCCTTTGACAACAACTGCTGATAAGGAACAGTATAAATTTCGATTTAATGGAAATATTCCTTTAAAAAGAGGGTTATATTATTTAGTAATTAAAAAAGAAGGAAGTCGAGATATTTTACATATTTCTCGATTTAGTGTGAAATAAAGTCAATACATTAATAAAATAAAGAAAGGTATAAAACAAGAAAAGCAGGCTAATAGCCTGCTTTTTAGTGCTCACGAAAAGAGTCGAACTTTCACATCCAAATAGGATACAAGGCCCTCAACCTTGCGCGTCTACCAATTCCGCCACGTGAGCATAAAATCTTTTAAATTTCATAATACAATTAAGCCAACCATTGATTTACGCTAATTGTTCCGCAAAGATAGAATTTTTTCAAAATCTCAAAAATAAAAAAGCTTCTATTTATTAATAAATAGAAGCTTTTTTAAATATTAGGGCAAAATAAGCCTAAAATTCATTATCCATCGGATCTCTCTCTACATTTAAACTATCTGGAATAACAAGATCTTCATACTCATCATCATAAGAACCATCGGGTATTAAGTTCTGATAAAGCGAACAATTCAACTCCGTGTCATAATTATCGGGTCGTTTGAATCTTCTTGGCGTATCAAATTTTAATTTCTTGTCTTGCTCTAATTTTCTTAAAAATTTAGCAAAAATAGGGCGTGCCATTCTTCCCCCTTGTCCTAAACGAATAGAACGGAAACGAATCCAACGATCATCACCTCCAACCCAAGTACCTGCAATGATATTAGGCGTAACGCCCATAAACCAACCATCCGAATAATTAGAAGTTGTTCCTGTTTTACCACCAACATCACTCTTGATACCACCAAAACCAGAAACGCCACCAACAACCCCTCTAAGCAAATGTACCATTGAATAATACACTCGATCACTTAATACTTTTCGTTGATCAATTTCTGGTTGATAAATAACATTTCCAAATTTATCCTCAATCCGTTCAATATAAATTGGTTTCGTGAAAATACCTTCATTTCCAAAAGCAGTGTAAGCCCCTGCCATTTCTAAAACAGAAAGATCCGCTGTTCCTAAACAAATTGACGGACTACTCGGTACTTTCTTTTTATCAATTCCCATATTATCCACTAAATCTCTTAATGGCTGTGTTGTTCCTAAGTCTTTCATTAAGAAAGCAGAAATAGAGTTTTTCGATTTCTTCAATGCTTCTGCTAAAGTCATACTAACACCAGAATATCTTCCACTTGCATTTTTAGGCGCATAACTTCGCATCAAGCCAAATGTTCCTGCTTCTATGACCGTCCGTTGATCCACAATCCGATCACAAGGAGTAAAGCCTTTATCTATTGATTTTGCATATAAAAACGGCTTGAATGTTGAGCCAACTTGACGATTAGTCGTAACGTGATCCAATTGGAAATATTTGTGATTAATACCTCCTACCCATGCTTTTACATGTCCCGTAGCTGGATCAACAGCTGTCATTCCGACTTGTAAAAACATTCTATGATAACGAATTGAATCGTAAGGTGTCATTAATGTATCAGTCTCATTTTGAGCATTATAAGCAAAGACTTTCATCCTTGTTTTAGTATTAAATTCCTTTTTAATAATGCGTTGAAGCTTTGTCCATTGTGTCATGATAATTTTCCAATCATCATTTTGAAAATCTTTTCCCAAGATTTTCTGATATTTTCGAGCTAATTTTTTACCAATAAAATCAGTATCCAACCATTCATGCATTTTGTCCCAGCCTTCCTCTTCGATTTGCTTCATTCTTTTGATATCCACATCTCTCAACTTTAAGGAAATAGCATGAAGCAAAATTTGATTTCTTCTTATTTGATAACGATCACTATTTTCAATTAATCTTTTCAGCGCATTCTGTCTAGTCTTGTAATTCTTAGAATCAGGTTTTAAACGATGCGTCCACGGATCTAAATTCTTCCATGTTTTAAAGAATTGAGGCTGAAATTTAATCATATGTTCTTTCACCGCGTCTTCTGCGTGCTTCTGCATCCTTGAATCTACAGTCGTATAAATTTTCAAACCATCTCTATATAAATCGTATTCTTCTCCATTTGGTGTTTTAATATCTGCCAAGATTTTCTTCAAGTTTCCTCTTAACACCTCTCTAAAATAAGGTGCTAAACCATCATTATGATCCAATCTTTTGAAACCAGACATATCCATAGGCAACACACGTAATGAGTCATATTCAACTCTTGTAAGTTGTCCATTTTTTCTCATCTGCGACAATACAACTTCTCTCCTATTCATTGTATTATCCAAATGCTTTCTTGGATTGTAAAGCGATGGATTTTTCAACATACCCACTAAAGTAGCTGCTTCTTCTATCTTTAATTTATCAGGTGTTGTGCTGAAATAAGTTTCTGCTGCTGATTTTATTCCATTAGCACTATATAAGAAATCAAACTCATTGAGGTACATTGTCATAATCTCCTCTTTCGTATAACTTCGTTCTAGTTTCACTGCAACAATCCATTCTTTAAGTTTCTGAACACTTCTTTTAAAGAAATTGCTAGAGGCTCTTTTTGTAAATAATAATTTTGCTAATTGCTGTGTGATGGTACTTCCTCCACCCGAACTACTTTTTTGCAAAATCACTGTATTTACAATCGCGCGACCTAACGCCTCTGGATCTATACCACTATGTTGTTTGAAACGCACATCTTCGGTCGAAATCAACGCATTCACTACATGAGGAGAAAGATCTTCATATTTAATACGTACCCGATTTTCAATATAATATCGTCCTAACACTTTATTATCGCTCGAATATACTTCAGAAGCATCTCTACTTTTCGGATTCTCTAACTCTTCAAAGCTAGGTAAACCACTGAAACTCAAGCCCACAAATAATATAATAGCACCAACAATACCCAAAATAGTCAATCCCCAAAGGATTCTAACATATTTTTTATATTGATGTTCTCGTTCTTTTCGGAACGATGTTGCTGATATATTTTCACTTGGATTATCCATATATAAATATTATTTACAGGTTGATTTTAATTTGCAGCTAATCATTAGGCTTTATTTAATTACAACTACACTCTTTATTAACTAAAAGTAGTTAAAATTACTTGCCTTATTTCATGAAAATTTTCCAATGCCCTTTCATGCTTAGAAAATTGATTTATTCTAGAGCAAATTTACATCAAATAAATCAGTTTAGGAATAGTTAATAGATAATATCCAGTAAAAAAACATATATATCCACCTAGTTTTCAGCAGCATTGATAAAATAAGCCTAAAATTTATTTTAATAAAAATACATGATTTTTATTCCATTTTCCTATTTTGAGACGAAATGTAGTATTTATTAATTATAAATAAAATGAAATACGTAATATTTACCAAACCTATACATTAAAATCACTATACATTTGTAATCAACAAACGAGGTAAACCACCTTAGTCTTTTTATTATTCATACACTTAAATTAAGGAATAAAAATGGGAATCTAATTAATAATTTATCCAATAAAGGGCTTTTATTTTTATTCTAATCTTAGTTGATCAAAGTACTCAATCACAAAAAAGTATAACTATGAAAAAGTATTCCAGTATCCCAGGAAGAGGTTTAAATACCGAAAATGCCGCTAAAGATCGCGTAGAATATTTAAAAAATATAGGTATCAATATTCCATTAATTGCTGATTCTAGGCTTGATACCGAAGTTATTCGCTATAATGTAGAATCTTATGTTGGTTCAATTGAATTGCCTGTTGGACTTGCTGGCGGGCTACTTTTTAATGATAATGATACGCAGGAATATACCTTTGCACCGATTGGAACACTTGAAGGTGCATTAGTTGCAAGTATCAATCGAGGGGCGAAAGCCGTGAGTAAAAGTGGTGGTTTTAATGCAATTGTTATTCATCAAAAGATGATTCGCAGCCCTATGTTTATTTTCAAAAATCTAAAGGAATGTAGCATCTTCAAAAATTGGGTCAATCAACATTTTTCGGAGATCAAAAAGGTCGCTGAAAGTTATTCTAATCACGCAGATCTTCAAACAATTGACATCGTGATAGCAAGCAGAAGCGTCAGCCTGAAATTCATTTTCACGACAGGCGATGCTTCTGGTCAAAACATGACAACAAGTTGTACGTGGCATGCAGTGCTTTGGATACGTGAACATTTTGTAGCAGAAATGAATATTGAGCCTGG
>CAKZLL010000485.1 GCA_937125475.1 uncultured Saprospiraceae bacterium
ACTTTGAGCTCTTTTTCGTTTCTCTTCTTTGAGATAAATAATACACTCTGCCATCCGTTTTTCTAAAGGATCCTTCGATTGCAAACTCGGTTCTCTTTTATACATTTTCATAAATTCTTGAATCTTGCCCCAAAGGATTTTTGCTTCTTCAAAATCCATTTTAATTCGATTCGCTTCTATGTGATCTCGAATAACGCGCAATACTTTGGACGTGACTGATTTGGATAGAATTTCAAATGCTTTCTGAAACGGATTGACGCGATCTATCAAATCAATATGAATATCATCAAGATCAACAAACGAATCTGCCATTCTAATAAATCGCTTATCTTCTACTTTTTTGATCTCTCCATTTTTGATGACCGAATTAACTACTACGTGCTGACGAACTTCCTCAATTTCTTCGTCTGATAAATCTGGATATCTTATTTTAATAATTTTAGGAATTAGCACCTTATTAATCACTTCTGGATCTACATTTCCAGGCATTGCTTTGAGCATTTTATCATCTTGTAGAATTGTGGCGTTTAGATCTGTCAAATCCGATTCTAAAATCTCTTTTACTCGTTTTGTACTTGGTTCTTTTAATCCTCTTATCTTAATTTCGCCTGGTTTGGCTTTATCTTCCTCGTTTACTTTGGTTCTGAATGTCCAGTTTGGAGCTAGCACTTGTTCCATGAGCAAAGACGCAGTAATCGCTTTGAGCATATTATTAACCGATAATTTCACCAAATCATCTTCTGCATCGGGTTGAGCGATGAGATTAGTAAATTGTGCATGGGTTTTATTGTCGCTGTCTCGCGTTGCTCTTCCGATGATTTGGATGATTTCGGTCAATGAACCGCGATAACCGACTGTTAGGGCGTGTTCGCAGTAAGGCCAATCAAATCCTTCTTTTGCCATGCCCAATGCGATGATAATATCCATATCATCCACCGATTTCATATCTCTGAGATAATTCACGATTTTATCCCGTTCTTTTGGGTGATCTTCTACCAAATCGGCTATTTTTAGAACTTTGCCATCCGTTTTTCGCTTGACGTAAATAACGCCCGTATTTGCGTCTTGTTTGATTATTTTGCCAATCGAATCTATAATGAAACCGACTTCATCGCCTTTTTGCTTTGTGGATTCGCCCGAATTGACATTTGGAATGTGTAGAATGGTTTTCTTGTCCGTGTCCAAGACTTCCATAATAGCACTTAGATATTTATTTTGATAAAAATGATAACCAATACCTAGCGATTTCAAATAATCATAACCGTTCAATTGTTCGTAATAATTGTACGTGACTTTACTAAATTTCGCTTCGTCTTCGGGCAATAAAATCGGCACGCTATCGCCTCTAAAAAACGATCCTGTCATTGCGACAATATGAGCCGATGATTTGCGCATAATCTCGCGCAACAAATCTCCTAAACGATTGTTAGCATCTGCCGAAACGTGATGAAATTCATCTATTGCGAGCAGCGTATTATCAAATTTATTTTCGTCCAATTCTTGATAAGCAAAACGCAAAGTCGCGTGTGTACAAATCAAAATTGGTTCGTCGGCTTTATTCATAAAATTATGAAAAGCTTGTACTTTGCTTTTACTTCCGTCGCTTCCTGCGGTACAAAGATTATATTGATCATTGGGTGTCCAATTGGCAAACAAGCCGAATTTCTTCAAATCCGTATGAGCAAAAGAACTGCCGATTGATCGCTCTGGAACGGCAACGATTACTTTTTTTATGCCTTGATTGATTAATTTATCTAAGCCGATAAACATCAAAGCGCGGGATTTTCCCGAAGCAGGCGGAGATTTGATTAATAAATATTGGGCATCTCTATATTCAAAAGCACGTTCTTGCATTTCTCGCATTCCATAGGCGTTCGTGCTTTTGCTTTGTCCTGTTTTCTGATATTTTACATTAACTAAATTCGGCATATTATTTTTTCTTTTTTCGTGTTCTTTTTGGTTTTGCAAATAAAGTATTTTGGGCTTTTTCTTCTGCTATCATTTTTTCGTAAAGCTTAAATAGATATTCTAAGCGTTCTTCGTCACTTTTAAAGGGCGTTGAGCGATAACATTTTTCTATAATAATGTCGTTTTGTCGATGTGCTTCTCGCAATCCTTCGGGCATTTTGTTCGGATCATAGAGCTGTGCTAGGGTTTTGTCACTGTGCTTTTCTCGCTCTTCTAATATGCGGAAAACGGCTTGAGTGATTTCATTTTTTCTTTGGGTGGAGATTTTTGGAAATGGGAAAGGATTATAACATACACCAGAAGAATATCTATAATCAGTCTTTAACCTCCCTGCAACAGCCCTAACCCATACCATGTGCATTCCAGATGAGATTATTCCAAAAGATATAGGTTCTGCATTTAAGACAGCTTGTGCAGCATCTGAAATGATGATATTGCCTCCTAAAAAACCAATTGGAATATAATTCCTTTTTTCAGATGAAGTTCTTGGTACCAGTAAAGAGGTTGAATGATTATGGGCTGTATAATAGTATTTGTGTGGAAATTCAGCCATTTTTCTCGTACTCTTCTCGGTACTTTTCGCTCTAAATTCTCTTACCTTTTGAAGCCTTTCTTTAATTTCAGGAATTAATTCTGCGTCTTTTAAATCAGCATCTGGTATCCAAAAAATCCATCTTTCTTTTCCTCGTATAAATTCAGAAGACCCTAATAATTTTTTAATAAATTTATCAATTTTAGGATATTTTATACAAAGTTTTTCTTTTTCTAAAGTAGATAAAATTAAATTTCCGCCATCAACTATTTTACTACCATAGCTCATACTTGGTATATCAGATAATGGTCTAGATCTTTTTTTAATAATAGTATTACTACCTTCCGATAAATATGGTGAAATACTTTTTACACGTTTTGAAATACTATTTTTATAAAGGTATTTTCCTTTATTCTGTTCTTGTCCAATTCCTATTATCACACAAATAACAGCTGCCTTTGCTTTTGCATTATTTAACCATTTAAACGATTGATGGGCAAAAGTAATTTCAATATTATCACTTAATATATTGGGCCATAACAATACAACCTGTTCTCCTTGACAAATTGAGTTTGTTGATACAAAAGCGACATTGACATTATTACCTCCCTTAATGTATTTTGCTCCAAGTATAAACCAACAGGCTATATAATCTAAATCTTTATAGGATTTAAATTCAACACAAACATATTTTAAGTCTGCTTTTTGTTCCTTACTTTGTAAAAATGACCCCAAATACGGCGGATTTCCTAAGATATAAATTTCATCATTTTCCTCTTTTGGGCAAACTACTTCCCAATCCAACCGACAGGCATTTCCTTGTACAATTTTTCCAGCGGCTTTTAGAGGCAAAGTCGGATTAGTTCGCCCAAATTCCTTGTAGAACTCGACATTCATTTGGTGTTCGGCGAGCCAAAGCGCGAGTTTAGCGATTTCTCCAGCAAAATCATCAATTTCAATTCCATAAAATTGCGACAATTGAATGCCCGACAATGCCATCATATTGCCAGCCTTAAAGATTTTCATTTCTAAAATGCGCAATTCTTTGTAAGCAATAATCAAGAAATTTCCAGAACCACAGGCAGGATCGAAGATTTTGATATGATGAATTCGGTGGAGTAAAACGTTGAGTTTTTTAGTATTGTTTCCTGCTTTTTCGAGTGCTTCATACAAATCATTCAAGAAAAGCGGTTCGATGACCTTCATGATATTCGGCACAGAAGTATAATGCTGTCCTAAGCTTCCGCGCTGATCGACCGAAATCACCGCTTGAAACATCGAGCCAAAAATATCAGGATTAATAGCCGACCAATCTTGTTCGCCGCTCGCGAGAATGGCATTGCGCGAATTGCGCGAAAATATCGGTGTAGGAATAGCATCTCTAAACAAACCACCATTCACAAAAGGAAAAGCATCGAGGTATTCAGGCAGGTTTTGACGGGCAGATTTAGGCGTGTTCATCACCTCAAAAAGCGTGTCCAAATAAGTATTTAAATCACTTCCATCCGTTTGCGTGTGAGAAGCAACGGCATTTGTAAATTGATTGTCCTCAAAAATATGGGTGTCTTCCGCAAAAAAACAAAACAACAACCGCGATAAAAAGACATTCAAACCATGAATAAACTCAGGCGAATCGGCTGGATTATCTTTTTTAATAACATCAAAAAGCTTTGCCATTTTTTCGGCAGCTTTTACATCCGCAGGGTTTTCGTCCGCGTGTTGCGCCTTTTCCATACCAGCCCACGGCAAAAAGAAATCGTAGTGTTTGGCTAAATCCGTTATGTTACAATCTAATTTGTCGGTAGTTTTCGTATCAATTGCCAAAAGGGTTTTGTAATCCGTTACAATGACAAATCGTTCTTTTCGGTTGATGGTTTTGGCGATTTTGGAAATAGAAAGATGCAAATCTTGTTCGTATTCTTCCTTGAAAAACAGTTTTTTCTTCCACGATATTTCCCCTTCTATTTTCGATAAATTGAGATTTCCTTTTCTCAATCGGGTAATAGATGATTTGGGCAAACCATAAGCTAATAACAATTGATAAATAAAATTTTCTTTATCAAAAGTAGCGATCAATTTTTGTAGGTTTATTTCAATTTGTGCAATATTCATTATAAAGAGTAGTCTTTTAGTATTCTATTTCAAAAGTTATTGCGTAGCGAACTATGCTAACCTTCCGAATTTTCCCAGAAAAGCGTCAAATTTAGCTTTTTGTTTTCGTATTTGTTTAATAACTACCTGCTTTCTTTTTTGGATGGACTGTATTGTTTTGTTTTCGTTACTAAAAGACCAATAATTGAGGCTAATACGCATTTCAATGGGTGTAATTCTGTTTTTCGCATTAATTATTTTAAAAGGTAGTCATCAGGTGAGTTATTCTTCAAATTATTAGTTGAGACACCACTAATTAACTTCAACACTTCACTCATCTGATCACTTTTATTCAAAAACGAAGAAATCTTTCTTTTGAATTTATACTTCGTTGAAAATACTCGATGGTTTTAGTTGATTTTTGTCATACTACTAATACTACTTAATTGACCGTTTTTTGCATAAAAAAGCGAGTTGAAATTAATCAACTCGCTTAATTCAAATAAGGGTGAGCTATACATTATTTATTCATTGTTTTCCAATTGGTGCGTGCTTTTTTTGCCATTCCTTTTTCGTCTTTCAACCATAATTGAAGCGCATCTACTTCAAGGTCATACAAGTACAAATATAATTTGCCTTTTTTGACTAAGAATTTATTTGGATTGGTTCTGAATTTTGCACCTACGGCAATTCCAGTTGCACACCAACCGCCAAATTGAGGCAAATATTTTGCTGGATTTTTATCGAATTTTGCTTTTTGCTCTGCGTCAATAAAGTAATAATTCAATCCATTATGTTCTGATTTGAAAGCTTTTGACCCGCGTTGAGCCAAATTCAAATCAAGATAAGAAACAGGGCTAAATCCTTGTAATGCGATTTTGCTATCGTCTACATTATATTTTTGTGCAAAAGACTGCGAGAAAGCGCACAAAACAAAAACAATTGTTAAAGTTGATAATTTTAAAATATTCATAATAGTATAATTAGAAAATAAGAAAATAAATCGTGATTTCTGGGTGTATAACAAATTGTCGCTCTAATAAAAAATAGTTTTTTATTTAAACTTTTAACCTCCCTTAATCCCTCCAAAGGAGGGAAAATATAGCGCGACTTCCCTCCTTTGGAGGGATTGAGGGAGGTTAAATAGTGAAAACGACAATTTGTTGTACACCCTGATTTCTTTAAAAGATTGACAATCCATTACTTCGTAAAGTACTGTTCATCAATGACTTTTCCGTCTTTCCATTCGCGGCGAATAATTTCATGCCAAAGGATTTTACTTCCGTCTTTCATATCAAAGTCAAAAGTATATTCCGACATAGAAACATTTCCACTGACCAATGATTGATGCAAAGTAATGCCATTGACGGTTTGAATAGCGCCTAAAAAACCAGCCATTTTTTCTGCCATAGCGGTTTTTCCTGTGGTAATTGTACCATCAAAATCATGTGTAACTGCATCGTCTGCGAAAAATTTGTCTACTGCTTGAGGAATTTGACCTTTAGAAACCATCCCGTCCATTTCGGCAACAAGTATTGTAACTGACATCTTTAAATAAATTTAGTTTGAACTAGTAATTAATTAATAACAGGGCAAAGATAAGGGCAGGACAAGGCAGTTGACGTACAAGAAAATCGCTAAGAATTGTATTTTTTTGATAAGAAATCAGAAGGAGAAAGTTGGGTATATTTTTTAAAAAAAGCAGAAAAATGATTCGCTTCGGAAAAGCCCAATTCAAAAGCTGTTGCTTTAATACCAATGATAGGAAGCAAGGATTTCGCGGTATGAATGACTTCTGCTCGGACTAATTCACCGACCGTTAGATTTGTTTTTTCTTTTACTTTTCTGGATAATGCTTTCCCAGTCATATAGGTTTTGTCCGCATAAAAAGCGGTAGAGCGATGATTTTTATGATGTTGTTGAATGAGATCAATTAATTCTTGAATAAAAGTATCGGTAGAATCGCTAAATTTTTCTCGAAATTGATTAGGTGTGAGCGCGGTTTTTTGTTTGAAAAAACGATTAAAATAAGCTGGATCTCTAAAACCTAAATCATAGGCAATTTCTTGAATTGGCTGATCGGTTAATGCTATATTTTTTTGGCTTTCGAGGAGTAATTTGCGTTGAGCTAAGTTTTTAACCGTCAATCCTAGCCTATTTTTAACTAAACGCGCCAATGCCGCATAATCATAATCAATACTTCTAATGAGTTCTTGAATGCTCCAATGTTCTAAAAAATGAGCATCAATCGCATCTTTTAGATCAAAAATCATCGTATATTCTTCCTTCTGTGCTTTGAAAGGGTTTTGTCGAAACCATTGATTAGTGGACAAATCAAGGACTTTTGGCGCTTCCTGAATTAACGGACTTTCCAACAATTGATATTCTTCTTTCGAAAAATGAATATAACCCAATGAAATTAAATGTTTGAATAAAACGCGATAATCGGGCGATTGCTGAACAAATGAGGCAGTAAATTCTAAAGTATATACATCAAAATGCCCCGAAACGAACTTGATAGGCTGATTGGGCGTGAGAAAAATAACTTTATTTTCAAAATTGGAATACGACTTAAAATCCACTTCAATCCATCCCACACCCGATTTTATCCAAATCAAGATATGATTTGGGAAAGAAATAAACTCATTGAGTTGAGGCGTGAAGTGTTTCATAAAATAACTATTAAAGACTAACGGTAAATAGCTAAAATTCCGTTTACCATTAGTCTTTAACGGTTTTAGCCTTTTTCTTGTAATTTGTCAATTGCTAGGCGGTAAGCTTCCATATAATGCGTACCTAAATTTGTCCAAGCAAACAAATCAGAATGTCTTTCTACGTTATTTCTCAATTCAATTCGTTCTCTACGATTGAGTTGAACGAAATCAAACATATAATCGGTTAATTGCTCAATAGACTCTTCATTACTTTGATTTTTCCTATTAACAATATAAATACCTTTCTCTGTTACTGTTTTTACTTGTGCTTTCGCGTAATCTCCAAAACCCGACAAATCACTTGTGATTGCAGGAATACCACGCACTAAACATTCAACAGGTGTATAGCCCCATGGTTCATAATAACTTGGGAAAATTCCTAAATGCGTACCACGAACAAATTGCGGATAATCCAATTTGAATAAAGGATTCGTCGAATCAATAAAATCTGGATGATAAATCACTTTCACATTATCATCTGGTTTATTAATCAACTCCAAACGACGCATGTATTTTAATACTTCGTCGTCTTGGTCATTTTTCAAATTATGCGTTACTACGATTGGTAAATAAGGCGTTTTCCAAGATTGTAAAGTCTTTTTATATCTAAATTGCCAATATTGATCAACGAATTGGTTCAAATCTGGCAAACTTAAATCATCATCACTATTAGCCGCAGCATAAAATAACTTTTCAGCAATTTCTTTCTGAATGGCTTCTGTTGTTCTTTTGATTTCATCCATTTTCGCACGCAACTCCAAAACCATTGGGTTAATTGTATGAAAATCCCGTTTTGTAATAAAAAACATTACAACGGTAGTTTTCATGTTCGCACGTTTCATTCGATCATTCAAGCGTTTCAATGCTTCTAATGTCACATCATAGCCCTTATTCACAAATTCATATCGCCCTGATGTAAAGAAATACATCGTATTATCTAGATCAAAAGTATAGTTATTAAAGAAATGCCCCATGACAAATTCATGAATTTTACGCTTATAATCTAAGTGCAAATTCTGAAACTCATGTAATGCCACATGACGTTTAATCTCTAAACCATTTGGCAAAATCACATCTGATTTTCGACCTAACAAATACTCACATTCATTATCAGTCACTCGACTAACCGTCGTTAAAATATCCGCTTCATTAGCCGCCAAACGCTCCAAACTCACTTGTGGTTCAATGTGAAAACGTTTGGCTTCTTTGATCCAATCTATTTGCGGCAAACGCTTATAGAAATCCTTATCATTCATTGCGATATAACGCCCCAACATTGTCGCGTGTGTCGTAAAAATAGTTGCGACGTTTAATTTCGATTTTTTAATTTCAGGAATTGGCATTCCAGCCATCCATTCATGAAAATGTGCGATAATTTGTTTATCAGAAACGCCTTCGGAAGACAAAATTCGGATAAATTGAAGTGTCATGTAACCAAATAAAACAACATTGTCTACCAATTTGTCGTCTCTAAACATCATTTGATTACTTTGGCTATAATCTTGTTTGATATTTCTCCATAAATGCCGAACC
>CAKZLL010000486.1 GCA_937125475.1 uncultured Saprospiraceae bacterium
TCATTTGCTGTTCAAATGAACGATTTTTCATCTTTTTTATCAATTGAGCAACTTTGGGTAAAGTTATTACCTTCAAATCAAAGAAGATAAAAGCGTATTCTTTTTGAAAACCAAGAAAGGCTTCAATACTTTTATTCGTGCTACTCCAAGAAGGAAATTGCATCGTTTGACCAATCAAAAGTTGGTATCTTAACCACATTTCATCCACCAAAGCAGCTAAAATTGCTTCTTTGTCCTTAAAATAATAAGTCAGATTACCTCTACTAATTCCCACTTGTTGAGATAGGGTATTGAGTGTTGGTGCACCAAACCCCAATTCATTGAAAGCGTTTTTACTAGCGGCAATTATCTTATCTCTTGTGTTCAATTGATTGTTTTTTCCTTAATTATATTCATAGTTCTACCGAAAGTAATATTTTTTAGTTAAAAACAATAATATTTAGTCGTTTTCGCTAATTTTTGTTTACTTTTGCTAGCAATATAATAATTACATGAGAAAATATTTTAACAAATAATATTGGGCAGTTAAGCAACATAATTAATACAAACCATTTATTTTTAGTTTAAATTGTTTTAGGAAAAGAAAAATAGATCCAACATTCAACCACATAGTAATTCAAATCAGTTTAACTGCCTATTTTATCTTATCAATTAATTTGGAAACTTAATAAATTCTAAAGGCACATGATCCGTGAGCCAAACACCGTTTTCAGATACAAAAAATTCATACCCTGCTTCATGCATTTTCTTAGATAAGACAACTAACATCACTAGCCTTCCATGTCGTTGTCCAACATTAGATGCAGTCGATTTTTCTGGCGATAAATGAACATGATGTCTATTCATTTTTTTTAAACCATCCTTTTTGATCGGATCTAAAAATCGTGAAGCTGTTCCGTGAAATAAAGTAATTGGAGGTTCAACGGCTGTATAACCTAGTTTAATTTCAATTGAATGACCTTGGCTAGCTCTGATTTTTGTTTGATTGTCATTAAAAGCAAAACGCTTTTTATTATTTGTTGCGACGACTTCGGTTAACTCCTCTTTCGTGAATTTTACTCCAAATTTATTACATTTTTCTATTAATATTTCCACATTTGCCCATCCGTAATCGTCAAGTTTAATATTAATTTTATCAGGTCGATGTCTTAATATTAAGCTCAAAAATTTACTTATTCGTTTGATTTGTTTTTCGTTCATTATTTTGTGTATTTGTATATTTACCTTTTTTTAAGATAGATTAATTTTGTTTTTATTTAAATTTAAAAATATGAACTAATAAGTAAATTTGCTTTGTTTTAGTTCCAAAAAAAAAGATATGTTAACAATAATGCTAACATATCTTTTATTAAATAGTCTATTTCTTTAACGATTTAATTTATAAAAAAAGAAGTATACGCTTGAAAAATCTTACCAAAAACATTTTGCTGAACTAATAAAAAATCATCGTTTAATGTAGCAAAATATTTTTCAGTTGGTGCTGCTCCTGCTCCTCCAGCTCCAGGACTTTCTTCAAAAGTTGAAACAATCGGATAAAACCTAACTTCTTTTTTCGAGCCATCTTTGCGTGTTAAATTGACTATCGCGAATGGCAATTGTTTTGTAATACCAGCTTCTTGCTCAGATCCATTTCTAATTGCTTCGGCTTCAAGTCTTCTAAATCCTAATAAATATTTCTGTACACTACCTTGCGAAACCTCATTAGTAATTGGTGTTGTTGTCTTATGAATTGGCTTAACGGTATAATCGCCTTTTTTGCCTTCAATGACAAAAGATTGATTTTTATAATTAGGATATTCTACCGAAACGGATTTGATCTTATCATAATCTACTGCAAAAACCGCTCGATCGCGCCAATCTTCTTCTTTTGTCAAAAATCGAGGCGTTAAAATACCTTCCCAAATTGGAATATGAACGATATACGGTTGAGTTTCATCTTCCATTAAAATGTGCGTTCCTTGCCCATCAGCAGAAGCACCAGCGATTTGATAACCCATTATTTTATTGCCTCTTTTATCAAAATAACGAACTAAAAGCGCGTTTTGAGACAAATCCATTTTAACTCCTTTTTCTGCTATTTTTGGTGGAATAGCCAAAACTTCCATTTTTTGAGTAGTTTCCAAAAGACGTATCATCGCATTTTTGCGGACTTTAAATTTTCCATCATAGAGCCAAGATCCATTATTTCTAGTCAAAACGGAAGTATTTCCATCTTTTGTACCAATAAATATTTTATGAATTTTGCTCACATCTTTAATAGCAAATCTATCTTCACTACCACTATAAGTTGTATTGCTCCTAAAAGCAAAAAACCAAATTGCACCTGCACCTAATATTAAAAATATACCTAATAATATCTTATTCATCCCTTTTTTTTTAATAATAATATGTGATTGAGAAGATTGTGTCGCTGCGCTGATTGCGTGATTGTATCGCCTTCGGCTGATTGTAAGATTCAAAAAATTGTTTGATTGATTTGAAACATCGTATAATATTAACAATCACACAATCACACAATCAACTCGCATACCTTCTTTTTCTAATAAAATTAAATGCTAAACCGAACAATCCTAAAAATAATAAAGGCAAACCAATATTGATAAATTGCCAATAGCTTTTCTCTTTTTGGACTTTTGTATCGTTGAGCATTCTTAATTTGAGTTCTTTTGAACGCGCTTCTATCAAACCTTCATCTCCTAATAAATACTCAATAGAATTGAGCATGAAATCTTTATTTGCAAAAGTATATTTAGCAAATTCATTTAGTCCAAGTGGCAAAGGACTAACTTGTCCTTGACGTACATTAAAGCCGTTTCGAGCAATATCTCCATCAGAAAAAACTAGCATTCGTG
>CAKZLL010000487.1 GCA_937125475.1 uncultured Saprospiraceae bacterium
AATATTTTTTGGATGATAGCCAAAAAGTTAGTGCTGCTGATGTTCCTAGTGATAAGTTTATCAATGAAAAAGGGGAGATTATTGGATCATCTCTTCGAGTTGAAAATAAAATTATAGACGAAGAACTTATTGAAAAATCATATTTTGATGAAAAAGACCGCTTAGTTGTTAAGCGTTATTATGATCATTATGGTGTATTGTACTATGATGATGATGGTATTGCCATTTACGAATTTGATTATGATGCAGTTGGAAATCGTATAGAAGTTAGGTATTTTGATGAAAATAAATATCCTTTTCAAGTTAATTTTGTAGGTCCAGCAGCAATTAAGTATCAGTTTAATGATCAGCGAAGAATTACTCAAGTTACTTATCTTGATGCAGCTTACAAACTAAATGCAAGTATGGGTATTGCAGTGATTGTTTATAAATATGACGAAAAAGGTAGGTTAATTGAAGAAAAAAGATTGGACGATGAAAAAAATGCCATTGATTTCTTCGCACCAATAATTCAATACAAATATGACAGTGAGGATAGAGTAACAGAAAAAAGTTTTCATGACGCAACAGGAGCATTAGCTTCTCGAATGATGGATGATGATGAAAACGAAATCGCAATTATTAGATTTTCTTATTTGGATGATAAAACTACAGCTTCTGTTTTTAAAAAAGATGGATCAGAGTTAAAAAACTAAATTATAGTCAATTACTATTAAAAAAAAATAAAGCGCCATATTCTACTGAGGATATGGCGCTTGAATATTAAAAGTGTTTTTAATTTTGAGGCAATAGCAGTTGCAGTATCAGAAATGTTGTGTTCTTTGTATCATTATTTAGAATAAAGTCGATTAATGATACTAGAAATAATTTTTTAATTGTCAGTCTTATTTTTATTAGAATAGAGATAAAGAAAGGTTACTTACTTTGTAATTCTAGTCAAGAAGATTATCCTTTCTTGACGTAATTTTAGAAAAATAAGCATAAAGCGTTAAATATTTTTTATATTCGCTAAGAATGAAATAGAGTGATGAGCTAAGTACTTATCACTCTATTTTTATTAGAAATTAACCATATTTTGGGCTTTAATTTCTATTTTTAAATTTGAATAATTAATTCTAAAAGATGCGTTACGAAAGAAAATATAAAATGTATGATGTCGTTCCTGATATATTGAAACAGGCAGTAAAAATACATCCCGCCTCTTTTATTAAAATATATCCAGATCGCCAGATCAATAATATTTACTTTGATACTTCGACACTTACAACTTATTGGGATAATGTAAATGGAGTAGGATCACGCAAAAAATATCGTGTTCGTTGGTATAATGATGATGTGTCAAAAGTTGAAAAACCACACTTTGAAGTGAAAGCCCGTATCAATGAGTTAGGAACAAAAAAAGTCATTCGTATTGATGATTTTGATTTGGATAACATTCGTTTCTTGACAAGAATTGTGAATGAATTGAGTGATACACCTGGGCGGTTACAACCGATTTTGCTAAATTCTTATAAGCGATCTTACTATGGCACGAGAGATGGAAAATTTCGCGTAACGATTGATTGGCATTTGCGCTATTTTTCTCTAATGTTTGCACAGCGTTTTACTCGATATACGGTTGAGGATTTTAATGCAACAGTATTGGAATTGAAATATGATCGTGATTTGGATGATTATACCGACCGAATTACTCAGTTTTTTCCTTTCCGACAAACCAAAAGCTCTAAGTATGTAACTGGAGTTCAATATACTATTTATTAAAAAAATAGCCCAAAATGAAGTTAAAGTTAGTTGTTGTTAGAATACTAGATATCAAGGCTTTATCGGGTTTTTATTCAACTTTAGGTTTATTGCTTGAATACCTAGATGGACGAAAAGTAGAATTGACAGAAATATAATGTTTGGACATGGAAAACCATATCCAAACATATTAAAATTATCGTTTATAAACTTGAGCACCTCTAAGGTAAGTCTCATTAACTTTGATTGTACGAATAGTACTAGCCGCAATTTCAAAAGGATTTTTATCCAAAATAATAAAATCCGCTTCTTTATTTGCTTCCAATGATCCAACTATATTTTCCTGACGCATCACATAAGCGGCGTTTATGGTATAAGCCTCAATAGCTTGCTCCAAAGTAATAGCTTGTGGCGTTCTCGTAACGGCATTTCCAAGACCAATAAATGGATTAAGATCACTCACATCCCAGTCACTACTTAACGTAATTCGAGCATTTGCAGCAGCCAAATCCTTGAGCGGAATGATATTAGCTGTATTCGATGCTCCGACCAAATAATCATTATCATGCCAGTGTTCAGGCTGTGTAAAATCGCCAACTACTTGTGCATCGGCTGTAACATTGAGCGAAGCAAAACGACTAATATCAGTAGGTTGAATAAATTCTACATGAGTTAATCGGTGTCTTCCTGCGCTCGTGCCGCTTTGTTCGATAGCATTCAAACCTTCATTAACTGCTCGATTACCTAATGCATGAATATGAAAATCAAAACCAGTGCCTTCAAGTGCTGCGATATATTGAGCAATTCGCTGTTCTGTAAAATAATTCAAACCATCATTAGAAGATAAGCCGAAATAATCCAACAAATAATTGCTATTCATTGCCGCAGTTGTATTGTGAACAATGCCGTCGCTATACAATTTGATTTGATTAATTTTGACCAAACTATTTGGATCATTACTGTACAAAGCCTTGACACTCGCAATTTGTGAAACATCATTTTCAGAAGGATATGCCCAAAGTCCAAGATTAGCCCTAACCGTCAATTTTCCATCATCTTCTGCACGCTTCCATACTAAATGATGATTGCGTTTCCAATATGTTCGAGCATCACAAACCGAAGTAATTCCATTCTTTGCGAGTTCTTTTAAACCAAAATCAACTAAGCCTTGATAATCATTTTCTTCGCGTGTTGGAGTAGCTTCGAGTGCAATATCAAGTAACATATTTCCAGCATTATCAATCAAAATACCTGTTGCTTCCCCATTGGCATCACGCATGATAATTCCTCCTGTTGGATTGGCTGTTGTTGCATCAATACCCATGATTTCCAATGCTTTAGAATTGCACCAAATTGAATGAGAAGTCTGTTCCATGATTGCTACGGGACGATTTGAAACCACATCATCAATGATTTCTTTAGGGTTTCTTGTCGCGCTGAAAATAACTTCAAGGTGATGTCCCCAGCCTAATAACCAGCCCGTTCCGCTATTCGCTTGATTGGCAGTGTTGATTTCCGTTGAGTAATTTTCGGGATCAGTTTTATTTTCATCAACAATGAATTGAAAATTTTCGGAAGAAGCTTCTAAAGGATGCAAATGCACATCATGAATGCCAGGCATAACGAAAGCACCATCCAAATCAACGAGTGTTGCGCCTTCTGAGGCTTGCTCTTTTGCTGTGTCATCATTGCCGACATATTTGATCACACCATCTTTGACAAACATCGCTGTTGCCCAAGGTTGATCAGCATCTACGGTATAAATTGAACCATTAAAAAAAACGGTTTCTCCTTCGGTTTGAGGGGGTACTCCGCCACTATCACAAGCCAAAAAGCTCAATATGAAAATAGCTAAGGCAGGAAATAAAATAGTATTCTTCATATAAATATATTTGATAATGATTGGTTTATTTGATAATGTTTACAAACAAAACTATCATTTATTATTCATTTTTATAGAGAAAGAATAGGTCTTTATTTGCTAAAATATAATGATACAGCCAGAAAGTACTAGTTTCAATTGTTCCTGTTGGTCATTCGAAAGACTATTCTCTGAGATGTCCAATTCGGT
Source organism: uncultured Saprospiraceae bacterium (assembly GCA_937125475.1). Taxonomy (GTDB): domain Bacteria; phylum Bacteroidota; class Bacteroidia; order Chitinophagales; family Saprospiraceae; genus CAKZLL01. Next base: position 3,812 of record CAKZLL010000487.1, read on the forward strand.
TAATTTATTTAGGTTAGATAAAGGCGTAATATCAGAAATTTGATTATCAGCAAGATCTAAAAACCTTAAATGGAGTAGTTTTTCTAATGACTTAATTTGTTGAATCTGATTGCTGTGTATTGTTAATAAATGCAATTTAGTGAGCTTTTCTAAAGGTTGAATATTTGAAATTTTATTACTACTTATTAGTAAGTATTCTAATTGTTGCAATGTTTCTAAGTCCTTGATATTAGTGATTTTATTATGACTAAGGTTTAATAATGTTAAATGAGTTAGTTTCTTTAAAGGTCGAATATCTGAAATTTGATTATATCCAGCCATCAATTTTTTTAAATTAATGAGTTTTTTTACAGGCGTGATATCAGTGATTTGATTATTAAAGATATTTAATTTCTTTAAATTAATGAGTTTTTTTAAAAAACGAATATTAGTTATTTTAGTATTAGAGATAATAAGTTCTTCTAGTTGAGTTGCTTTTGCAAGTACCTTTAGATCAGTTATTTCCTTAGAGAAAAGTTCTAGTTTTTTTAACTTTTTTAATTTTTTTAAAGCACTCAAACCTGTGATTTGCTTCCCTTTGAATGAAAATTCAGTTAATGATTTTAATTGGTCAAAAGAATTGAAATCCGTCACTTGACTAGTTCTAATTCTTAATCTTTTCAGTTCATTTAGTTTTTTAAGGAAACTTAAACTCGTGAATTGATTATTATATAAATTTAATTCCTTTAACTTTTTTAATCCTTCTAAAGGACGAGTATCCGTAACTTGTTCTCTATAAATTGTTAATTTTTTTAGTTTTTTTAGTTTTTTCAAAAAACTAAAATTGTTTAATTGATTATTATAAAGGTATAGATCTGTTAACTGAGGCAGGTTTTCTAAAAAGGTAGGATCTTTAATTGTATTATTTAGAATCTTTAGTCGGGTCAATTGGGTCAATTTTCCTAAAGAACTGATATCTATTATCTTGTTTTCACCAATGGTTATTTCTTTTAAGCTAGTCAATTTTATTAAGCTACTAATATTGGTAATTTCATTATTTCCAATCTTTAACATTTCTAAATTTGTGAGTGAATTTAAAGGATTAATATCTGAAATTTTATTCTTTTCAATATTTAGAACTTCTAGTCTAACTAAATTTTTTAAAGCACTAATATCTGTTATTAAATTTCTTTCAATATATAATTCCTTTAAATGAGGCAGGTTTTTTAATTGGCTAATATCCGTGATTTTATTAAAAGCAAGATCTAAATATTCTAATTGGATTAATGTTTCTAATCCATCAATAGTAGAAATATCATTAAATGTAAGTTCTAAATATTTCAAATTTTTACATAAAAACACTTCTTTAGGAATTTTTTTGAGGTATGCGTCTGAAATCCTTAATGTATCTATGGCTAAATAATCAATGATATATTTGTCTTTTTTTACTGTAATCCATCCTCTATCTTCATTTTCTTGAGCGAGTAAGGCTCTTCTAAATAAGTCACTTTGTTGTTTTTCTGATTGACTAAATGCCATAGTGGTGAGAAATAATGTTATGAATAATAAGATTGTTTTCATCGTTTTTTTTTAAAGAGTGGAAAAATAAGAAGTAGCTAAATAAGGAACGCACAAAGAATCGATTTTATTTAAAAATCCGTATTACAATTGAGTAGAAGGCTCTCTAGATGTTGTAGATCAGATTCGGGGATTTGATTATAATTTTTACCTTTTTCAGTAGAAAAATAAATAGCTATATTATTATTATCATTAAGCCTTAACTCTTCTAGTTGCGTTAAGGTCTCTAAAGGTTGAATATTTGAAATTTTATTATTATTAAGGTACAAACGTTTTAGTTTGGATAAGCCGCTTAAACTATTAATATCTGTAATATTATTTTCGCGAACATCTAATATGATTAGATTACTTAGCTTTTTTAAATTGTCAATATTGGTGATTTTATTGGAACTTATTGATAAATTGGTTAATTCGTGTAGTTGTTCTAAAGAGATAGGAATATCTGTAATTTGGTTTTTATCTAATTCTAGATATTCTAATAAAGATAGTTTAGTTAAGAAATTACAATTGCTAATACTATTATTTTGAAGGCTTAATCCTGTTAAACTAGGTATTTCTTCAAGAAAACTAGCATCTATAATTCTATTTTCTTCGAGACCTAAATATGTTAAACGGGTTAGTTTTTTTAAAGAGCTATAATTTGTGATTTTGTCATTATGACCTAGGTATAAAGATTCTAATTGAGTGAGTTTGTCCAAAAAATCAAGAGTAGTAATATTACTTTCTTCAAGATCTAGCGATTCTAACTGAGTTAATTCTTTCAAGAAATTAAAATCTGTTACTCCATTAGTCTGAAAATATAACCTTTTTAATTTGATTAGTTTTTTCAAAGGGCTAAGATCTGTGATTGAATTATGAAGAAGCTTTAATATTTTTAATTGTCTTAATTTTTTTAAGGCATTAATACCTACAATTTGATTATTCTCAAGCTCTAGATATTCTAATTTGATCATTTTTTTCAAAGGACTAATATCTACAATTTGATTATCCCCAAGGGTTAGATATTTTAATTTAATCATTTTTTCTAATGGGCTAATATCTGAAATATGATTATGATAAAGTCCTAGTTTTTCTAATTGTGTTAGATTTTTCAAAGGACTAATATCTATAATTTGATTGTAATCAAGTGCTAATTCTTTTAATTGTGTTAGTTTGTTTAGTGGACTAATATCTACAATTTGGTTGCGATATAATACTAAGGTTTTTAATTGTGTTAGATTTTCTAAAAATTGAATATCTGAAATATGATTGTCATTGATATCTAATGATTGTAATAAAGGAAAATGCTCTAAAAAACTATAATCCTCTATTATTGTATCAATTATCTTTAGATGTTTTAAATTTTTACATTTAGATACTTCACTAAGTATTGTATTTATTGTCGAAAGTGAAAGAGAATCAATTGCTGAGTAGTTAATCGGAGCCGTATCAGTTGGTAAGATCAGTTTAAGTTGATCTTTTCCTTTATAAGATTCTAGGACTATTTTTTTAAATAAATTGGTTCTCGTTTTTTCTGATTGCCCAAATATTGTAATAGATACAAATAAGGTTATGAATAATAAGGTTGTTTTCATTGTTTTTGTTTAACAATAGACTTGTACGGCGGTTAATTAATTTGCTACCGTTTCGTTATTAACCGCTGTACAAGCCTAATAATTAGCTTTTATTTAGAATTCTACATCACAATCGGGGAGAAGTTTTCTTAATTTTTGTATAGCTGTTGCAGGAATTTCGTTTCCACTAAGATATAGAAGAACAAGTTCATTTAAACCTTTTAAAGCACTAATATCAGTAATTTGATTATTGTCAAGATCTAAAAATTCTAACTTATTGAGTCGCTTTAAAACACTAATGTCAGAGACTTGATTATTACTTAAATTCAAATCTTCTAATAAAGTCAGCTTTTTTAGAAAACGAGAATTACTAATATTATTCTCACTGATATTTAGGTCTGTGAGCTTGGATAATTTGGCTATAAAACTAGCATCTGAAATGTCATTTCCTTCAAGTTCTAGCCATTCTAAATTATGCAATGGTTTTAAAAAACCATAGTCTGAAATATCATTATAATTTAGCTCTAAATATTCTAATTGAGTGAGTTTTTTTAAAAAATCAAAATCAGTAATATTACTATTAGAAAGCTCTAAATCTTTTAGTTGGGTCATTTTATTGAAAAAACTAATATCTGTGATTCTATTCTTATTTATAGATAATTTCTCTAAAGAAGTTATTTTTCCTAGAGGACTATAATCGACAATTGTATTTCTACTTAATGTTAATTTGTTTAATTGTGTTAGTTTTTCTAATGGGCTAATATCGGTTATTTGATTGTGATTAAGTTCTAATCTATTTAATTGTGTCAATTGTTTTAATGGACTGATATCGGTTATTTGATTGTAATAAAGGTTTAATCTATTTAATTGTGTTAGTTTTTCTAATGCATTGAGATCAGAAACTTGATTCTGATAAAGATGTAATTCTTTTAATTGTGTTAATTGTTTTAATGGACTAATATCTGATATTTGATTGTGATTGAGGAATAAGGTTTCTAATTTGATAGCACTTTGTAGAAACTGAATACTTGAAACTTCACTAGAGCTGAGACCTAGTTGTTTTAATTGTATTAATTGTTTTAACGGTTCAAAATCCGCAATTGGATTATCGTTAAGATCTAATGATTGCAGATTAGGACTTTTTTTTAAAAATTGAATATCTGATATTTTATTACTGCTAAGATCTAAAGATTGTAACAATGGTAGTTTTTCTAAAAAATCAAAGTTGTAAACCTCAGTTTCTCTAAGGTCTAATTTTTCTAATTGCGTTAATTTCGCCAGAGGGCTAAAATCAATAATTAGATTGCGCATAAGTTTTAACTCTTTTAAATTATGCAATTTTTCCAAAGGACTAATATCTACAAGACCACTGTAATTAATAGCTAAACTTTTTAATTGAGGTAATTTTTCTACAAATTGAATACTTGGAACTTTACTCTTGGTTAATTCTAAGGATTGTAACAATGGTAATTGTTCTAAAAAGCTATAATCCTCTATTTTGCTATCTCCTATTTTTAGGTGTTTTAAGTTTTTACATTTTGCTATCTCATCAAACATTGTATTTACTTTTGAATGATAAATCCAAAGAGAATCTATGGCAGAATAATTAATCGGAGCATCATTAGTCGGAAAAACCTGTCTAAATTGATCCTTTTTTTCGTAGGATTCCATAACTAATTCTCTGAACAGATCGCTTCCTGTTTTTTCGAGTTGAGCAAATACGGTAATGGACGAAAATAAGGCAATGAATAATAAAGTTGTTCTCATTGTTTGTTAAATTTTTAGTATAAGGGAGCGCGCAAAAAAATAATCTACCCATCTTGCTATACCTGCGTTTTTCGCCTCGTCTAAACCCAAAATAAATAATGGTTCATTGACAATTTTTGCCAGAATGAATATTTTTTAAATCCAGCGGTGGCTTGCTTGGGGAGATTATTTATTTTTTTGTCCCTAAAATACTATTTGTATTATTAATTATAGGTTACAATTATGTAATTGTGTGAAATTTTCTAAAAATGGAATATCCAATTTTTTTATTAAAACTAATATTTAATACCTTTAATTGTGTGAATTTCTTTAAAAAAACTAAAGTCTTTTTTGGATTAAAATTAAGTACATGGTAGCAAAAGTTTATTTAAGATCAAAGTTCAGCGCATCAATACCGTTTGTAGCTGTACCTAAAATTTAACATCTTAATCATTTTCTACAAACGGTGGCGTTGCGGTGGAATTGATTATAAAGTTTTTGAAACACAGTAATATGCTTAGAGTAAGAAAATAAATAATATGAGAGGAATTATAAAAAATGTCATTCTAATAGCCTGTATTTTAATTATATTTTCCTGTGAAAGTATAATTAAAGAAAAAGAAAAACCATTGTTGGAAGATGAAACATTAATAATCAAAGAAAAAAAGCAACTTCTTAAAAAGAACAGTTTTGTGAGTCAATTGAATGATCCTAGTCTTGGAAGAGATGAGTCGGAGAGAAATAATGAACTCAAATTTGATACATTAAAAAGTATTGATCCGAAAGCTGTTCATATTTTGGATATATATGGACGCGAAGAATTGGATGGATTTTTAGAATTATCACCTACTTTTTCTTCTTTAGAAAAATTGTCGGTTATTAATGTACCAATGAATTATAGCCTTTTTGATACTTTGATGAGTAAGTTAGAAGATAAACCACATTTAAAAAAATTGATGATTCATAGTTGTGAATTAAAAAAATTACCTTCAACTATTGCAAAATTACAAGGTTTAGAAGTGTTGAAATTATTTCGTAATCCTTTAGCTAAGATTCCGCCCGAGATTGGATTAATGAAAGAACTACGTGAAATTTATTTTTATAATGCTTATCAATTGAAAGCAATTCCGCCTGAACTTGGACAGTTAAAAAAATTAGAAATGTTACAATTTGCAGGCACTAGAGTTGAGATTTTGCCTGCTGAAATTAGTAACTGTAAAAAATTGTGGCACATTACAGCTAATGCGAATCGCTTAAAAAGCTTGCCGCCCGAAATTGGTTTATGTTCTAGTTTAAGGTATTTAAATATAGGAGCTAATAAAATTAAAACTCTTCCACCCGAAATTGGGAATTTAACTGAATTAGATAATTTAAGTCTTGGGTATAATCAATTGAGTGAGTTGCCAGAGACTTTTAAAAATTTAAAAAAATTGACTTATTTGACAATGGGAGATAATCAATTTAGTGTTTTTCCAAAAGAAATATTAGAATTACATAGTTTGTTTACTTTTTGGATACATAAAAACCGACTTAAAAGTTTTCCTGTCGAATTAGGGAATTTGCAAAATTTAGAATATTTGATGATTGATCATTCTGTAATGAATAAGGAGAATTTAGGAAAATTAATGGCTATGAAACCTCAATTGTCTATTCGAGGTGCTGATAGTAAGAAGATAGAACTATCTTCTTTTGAATAATTGATATTTTGATTAGAGAAAAACAAGGACTATGAACAATATTATGATAACCGTTATTCTAACAATTTGTATCTTTACGCTGTTTTCTTGTGAAAATATAAGGAAAAATGGCTTGTCAGAAAAGGAAAAAATAGCTAAAAAAAATGGTTTTGTAAGTCAATTAAATAACCTTAGGGATAAAGGGGAGGATACGGAAAGAAAAAATACACTTAGATTTGATACATTAAAAAATGTTGATCCGAAGACGGTTCATATTGTGAAAATTGCTGGAAAGCAAGAATTGAATGGTTTTTTAGAATTATGCCCTACATTTCCTTTTTTAGAAAAATTGGAAATTAATGTGGAGATGACTGATCATCTTTTTAATGCTCTAATGAGCAGATTAGAAGGTAAACAGTATTTTAAAAAATTGATGATCAATAGGTGCGATTTAAAAAAAATACCATCAACTATTGCGAAATTGCAAAGCTTAGAGGTGCTTTATTCATTCGAAAACCCTTTAATGGAACTTCCGCCAGAGATAGGACTAATGAAAAATTTACGCAAAATAGATTTTATTAGCGCGACTGAATTGAAAATAATTCCAGCTGAAATTGGACAATTGGAAAAACTAGAAATTTTGCTAGTATTAGGATCTAAAGTTGAGACATTACCTGCTGAGATTGGTAAGTGTCAGAATTTATGGCGACTTTCTATTGATGATGCGCAATTGAAAAATTTACCACCCGAAATAGGTTTATGCACTAAACTAAGATATTTGAATATTTCCTCTAATGAAATAAAAAGCCTTCCGTCCGAAATTGGTAATTTAATAGAGTTGAGTGGATTGAATCTTGAATTTAATCAATTGAATGAATTGCCTACTTCTGTTAAAGAGCTAAAAAAGTTATTTTCTCTAGGCTTATCTGGCAATGAATTTAGTACTTTTCCAGAAGAAGTATTATCATTAGATGGTTTGGTTTCTCTTTCGATTGATCAGAATAAATTTAAAAAATTTCCTGTTGAAATAGGCGGTTTGAAAAGTTTAAAGTTTTTGAATGTTGATCAGGATTTTATTAATAAAGGGGATTTAGGCGAATTGAAGGCTAAAAATTCAAAGTTGTCAATTCGAGGTATTTATTAAAGCCCTGTCAGTTGAAGTTAGTTCTTATAGAATTTATAAAAAGAAATAGAACTTTTCTTTCAAATAATCTACTACTTAATTAGAGGAAAAAACATGAATAAAATTATAAAAAGCATCATTTTAATGGGGGGTATTCTTGCCTTATTTTCTTGTAATAATCAGATTAAAAAACAATCATTAATAGATGAAAAAGAAAAGAAGGTTGTTGCTAAACAGGATACTATAAAGCAATTTAAAAGACTTAGATTTTATGAGTTAAAAGGAATTGATCCTAAAGCGGTTCATATTGTGAAAATATATGGACAAAAAGAGTTGAATGGTTTTTTAGAATTATGCCCTACATTTCCTTATTTAGAAGAATTGTCGCTTAATGTGGAAATGACTGAGGATGTTTTTGATACTTTAATGGATAAGTTAAAGGATAAATTGTATTTTAAAGAATTGACAATTGACAGGTGCAGTTTGAAAAAAATACCATCAACAATCGCAAAATTGCAACATCTAGAAGTCTTTACTTCTTTTCGTAATCCTTTAACTGAAATTTCGCCTGAGATTGGCTTAATGAAGAACTTACGTAAACTTAGCCTTGATCCTGTTATAGGAAATGAATTGAAAGTAATTCCATCCGAAATTGGACAATTAGAAAACTTAGAGACTTTCATCTTATCAAGGTCTAAAGTTGAAATATTACCTGCTGAGATTGGCAATTGTAAAAATCTATTACAGATAACAATTAATAACTCTCAACTAAAAAGCTTACCACCAGAAATTGGTTTATGTTCTCAACTAAGGAGTTTGACGCTTGCTTTTAATGAAATAGAAAGTCTTCCTCCTGAAATCGGAAGTTTAGCAGAATTACGTGGTTTATCACTTGCAATCAATGAATTAAGTGAATTGCCTATATCTATTAAGAACCTAAAAAAGCTAGTCAGTTTAGACTTAACGGGGAATAAATTTAGTGTTTTTCCAAAAGAAATATTATCGTTAAATCAGTTGTCTGGACTTTCGATTGATCAGAATGAATTTAAAATTTTTCCTGTTGAAATCGGTGATTTGATCAATTTGAAACATTTGAGGGTTGATCGTAACTTAATGGATAAACATACAATAGAAGTATTGAAAACTAAAAATCGTGGAGTATCTATTAATTTAATTGATCGGATTAATAAATAGATGTTTTTAGGAAGGTGTCGGGTGTCAGGAGTGAGGTGTCGGATTAATAAGTAGTTGATAATTAGGTGTTTATTTAGTTTTGATTAAAGTGAAATAGGAATTATTTAAATTATAATATGAAAAAATATTTGTTTGGAATAAGTTTGCTAATAGGATTAGTAGGTGGATTTTTGTCTTTCAATTGCAGTAATAGTAAAGTGAAAAAAATACATTCATTTAAAGAAAAAGAATTAAGTTTTATCCATTTAAGACATGGATTTGATATTAATAATTTATGGATAAGACAGCCAGAGAATATTCTAATGCTCCATGAAACATTCAAATCAATAGGCTATGAAAAGCTTTTAGCTAGAAATTATAGTTGGAATAACAATCCAATGGTCAATCAATATGCATATATTAATAATAGCCTTGAAAACCTTGTTGATAGCCTTGAAATCACTTATGAAAATTATGAGGAAGCGCCTAAATATTATAGAGAATTTTGGGGAAGAAGGAAAAGAGAACAGAATGACGAAGCAGTATATAAGGTAATAAGCGAAGTTAAAGCCATTCATTTTGATAATAAATCAGTGTCTAAAGATCATTCACAAGTCAATGATACATTGGCAAAACTTTTATCTTTTGAATATACTGGTATAACAATTAATAACGAAGAAGCAAATGAAGCTTTGGAATATTTAATAGAAATTGACCTTCATCAATCGGCTTATAATTGGATAAAAGGAGAGTTTGCTCCGATGGAAAATGTCACTTGGAAAACGCCATACGACAAAATGATGAGCCAATTGTCAGAAAATAATTCCGAAATACATATTCAACCTTGGTTTTCAGATACAAATAAGTAATAGGATTTGTTAAAAAACTACCTTCATCACTTTTTCTCGATAGCTTGCGCCAATGGGCAGTTTTTCTTTACCAATAATAATTTGGTTATGTTCTAGAAGTTCTATTTTGTCAATTGAGACAATATAAGATTTGTGAATGCGAATAAATTGATTGTTGGGTAAGTCTTTTTCGAGTTGCTTCATGGTATTAAGCGATAAAATGCGTTCCTTTTCTAAGTGAAAAGCGACATAAGCTTGCATACTTTGAATATATAAAATATCCTTAAATTTCATCCGATAAATACGATGTTCAGATTTAACTAAGATAAAATCTTTGGTAGAAACTTGTGGTGTTGTGCTTGTTTTTTCAATTGAGGCTTGTGGCGTTTGCATTCGATCCATGACTTTATTGACCGCTTGAAAAAAACGCTCAAAGCCAAATGGTTTTAATAAATAATCCACAACATCGAGCGCATAACCTTCTAACGCGTATTTTTCGTAAGCAGTTGTGAAAACTACATAAGGTTTTTGTTGTAAGATTTTTAGAAAATTAATGCCTGTAATTTGAGGCATTTGAATATCTAAAAACATTAAATCAATGGTATTTGTTTGCAAAATAGTAAGCGCTTCCATTGGGTTTTTGCACATGCCCACCAATTCCAAATGAGGTAATTGATTGACATAATTTTCCAATAATTTACGGGCTAAGGCTTCGTCATCTACTATTAAACACTTGATCTTTTTCATGTTATTTTTTTATAAAAAAATCGTTAATTCTACTGAAAAAATGTTGTTTTCTTTGGTAATGTTTAAATTATGTTTGTCTGGATAAATCAAATCTAACTGGCGTTTTACATTCTGTAAACCAATTCCGCCAACTTCATCTTTAGCGAAAGCAACTTGTGGTAGACTATTTTTTATTTCAAAATAAACTTGAGTTTGATCACCAAAAAGTGTGGCATTGATCCAGCCATTTTCTAGGTCTTCAATTTGGCTATGTTTGAAGGCATTTTCAATAAAAGGAACAAGAAGCAAAGGCGCGATCATAACCGAAGTATCTATGTCTTGCGCATCCAAATTGATATTTAATGCTTCTTCATCTTTTAATGAAAATAAAGCGATATAGTTTTTCAAATAGGTCAATTCTCTACTCAAAGGCACTTTATCCGCATCACATTCATACAATAAATACCGCAACATTTCGGATAATTTCAATAGACTTTCTCCTGCTAATTTAGGTTCTAAAACAGTTAGTGTGTAAATATTATTTAAGGAATTGAAGAGAAAATGAGGGTTAATTTGTGATTTTAAAAATTTTAATTCTGCTTCTAATTTCTCGGATTTAAGTTGTGCGGTTACTTTGGCGTTTTGATTAGAAAGAATAGAAATTTCGTAAAGTGTACTACTTAACCAGACCAATATTAAAGGAAAAGACAAACTCATTATTCTAAAAAAACTAATAGCATTCGGATATTTTTTTACAAAAAAAGGTAACATAGCCTCCGTTCGTTCAATAGGAGGATAGAAAGCACTAAATAATAGACTAATAATAGCAATAGTTAGAAAATTAAATAGGATATATTTTTTAGGTTGGGTGTTTTCATAAAATTTAGGAAAGAAGAAATACAAATTCAAAGGAATAAAAAAGATTATTCCAATTGCTGTTACTTGAAAGCGATATTGAACATATTCAGGAATACTATCTCCTATAAATAGCAAAGGAATGCCTGTGAAAATAGCTAACCATATAATGATTTGCCCTATAGTTCTCTGATGTAATTTCGATTTCATATCTCAAAATTGATTTCTTTTATTGAAACTTCCAAGATTTATGCATGAATAAAGGTTTTTTATTCATGAATGGATAAAAAATATAATCACTTGGTTCATGCATGAAATTTAGGCGTTCATGAAATATTCTTTTATTCTAATTCTAATACCTTCATATTTGCTTCATTCATTATTAGACTTGTACAGCGGCTAGTTAATTTGCTGCAACAGAGTAAAAGTCTATTACCAAAGAATTTTAAAAACAAAATAAACGATATGAAGAATTTGATAAAAATTGTGGGCATTTTACTTTGCTTACCAATGATGGCATTTTCACAAAACTACACAATTAGCGGTTATATGCGAGATGCCTCGACAGGCGAAGAACTGCTTTACGCAACGGTTTCAGTCAAAGAAACGGGACAAGGCGTAACAACAAATCTCTATGGTTTTTATTCAATTACGCTTCCTAAAGGCAATTATACATTAGAATATGCTTATCTCGGAATGGAAGCGGAGGAGGTTGTATTAGAACTTAATGCGAATATTAAAAAAGATGTTGAGTTGAAAGCAAGCGGCATTAAATTGGACGAACTTGTGATAGAAGGGGAGAAGGAAAACGAAAATGTGACGAATACAGAGGTTAGTACTGTGACGCTTGATGTCAAAGAAGCAAAATTAATTCCTGTCTTAATGGGCGAGCAAGATATTTTGAAAACACTTCAATTATTGCCAGGAGTGAGTTCTAATTCTGAGGGAAGCAGTGGTTTTTTTGTGCGTGGTGGAGATGCCGATCAAAACTTGATTTTGTTGGATGAAGCTCCTGTTTAT
>CAKZLL010000488.1 GCA_937125475.1 uncultured Saprospiraceae bacterium
AAAAACAAAGTAATAACAACTACAAAAAAGCCCTATTATTAATTTTCAGTTAGGACATATTCTTTATGATCAAGGAAAGATCGAAGAAGCGATTATAGAAACACATAAAGCATTAATTGGAGTTAGCACAAGTTTTAAGGAGGAAGATTTTTCTAAAAACCCATCCGTTTATGAAATTTATTCGAATGATAGACAGGCTGATGCTATTTTACATCATAAAGGCTATTTTTTATACGATTTAGGTGAACAGAAAAAAGACATCGTTATTCTCCAGAATGCTATTGAATCCGCTACTTTGAGTTTGAATTTGATTGAAAAAAATTGGCAAAGCGCAAAAGGTTTTGATAATTCTCGATTTTTTCATAATCAAAGTATGGTGAGTACCTTGACAACTGTGATGCTGGCGCAAGAACTCATTTATGAATTAGAACCTTCGGAGGATAATTTTAATAAATATTTTGAAGCAATGGAACGATTAAAAGCATTGCAACTCATCGAAACATTATCTCCTAGTCCTTTACCAAAAGCACTTTATGCAGAAGAGCAAAAAATTATTCAATCTATTCAAGATGCTGGGCAATATCTCGAAATAATGAGGCTTCAAGATAATAAGGATTCTATCAAATATTATCAAAATGAGTTATTTCAAGCGAACGAAGTATTAGAAGATTATCAGAAACGTATTCAAAAAGAATTTCCTAAAGTAGTTAATCATTTTTATAATTTAAATTATGTTACACTGCAAGATATTCGTAAAGAATTAGGAGAAAAATCATTATTTATAACTTATAGTAAAGGGCGAAGAGAAGATCTAATCACTACAATTAGCACAACCGATAAAAAAATAATTAAAATAAAAAGCACTGATCTCAAAGCAAAAATCGAAAGATTTAATGAACTCATTCAAGATCGTTTTGCTTTCCAAAAAGCTGTTCGCGATGAGTTCATAGACATTAGTCATGAATTGTATAAAACATTAATTGAACCAATTGAAGCAGAATTAGAGGGCAAAACAAAACTAATGGTCGTTTTACAAGGAGAATTATTTCATCTTCCTTTTGAATTATTATTAGCGAGTAATGAGAAAAAGCCTTACCATGAATTAGATTTTTTAATTAAAAAACACGAAATCAATTATCATTATTCTGCTACGGCATTTCAAAAATTAAAAGAAAAGAAAACGGTTAAGAACAATTCTCTATTAGCTTTTGCACCTGTATTTAAGAAAGGAGAGGAACTAAACGAAGCTACTCGTGGGCTTGATTTTATGGTAGATAGTTTGTATCGAAGTATCGAAAACTTTGAATTTATCGCATTACCTAATACTAAAAAGGAGGTCAAAGCAATTGCTAAATTAATAAAATCGAAGCAAGGAAATGCAACAGTATTATTAAATAGAAAAGCGACTAAAGTCAATTTATCTCAACACTTAGAGAAGCAGCCTTATCAGTTTATTCATATTGCTACGCACGGTTTAGTCAATTTCAAAACTCCAAAACTTTCTGCTCTAGCTTGCTATTCCAAAAATGAAATGATGAATAATTTAATGTACACCAATGAAATTCAATTCAAAAATATTAACGCTGACTTAGTGGTTTTGAGTAGTTGTGAAAGTGGAATTGGTCAATTCGTAGCAGGTGAAGGATTGATTGCATTGAGTCGTAGTTTTATTTATTCAGGTGCTAAAAATGTTTTATTCTCACTTTGGAAAGTCAATGATAAATACAGTAGTCAATTGATGATTGATTTTTATAAAAATTACTTAACAACCGATCAGTCCTATACTAGTGCTTTGCGTCAAGCAAAATTGAAAATGTTAGCAAATCCAACTAGTGCGCAGCCAAAATATTGGTCAGCATTTGTGTTGATGGGGGAATAAATTATATGATTTATTGACAATTTTGTCAGAATGAATAATTTTTTCTTTATCAAAAAAGCCTTCTCAGTACGCTGAGAGGGCTTTTTTGATTTAATTTGATTTTTTTAAAAAAATCTGTGTCATTTGATAAGCTCGCCACATAAAGAAAATGACAACACAATATTTTATTCAAAATCTATTCAAAATAAAAATTACAAATAATGAAACAATTATTCAAAATGAACAAAGTTTTATGGCTGGCACTATTAGCGCCAATTATGATTGTCTTATCTTCTTTTGTATTAAATACGACGAATACAAATCCAACAGACGACAATGATACTGTTGAAACGCTTAATACTTCGGGTGTAAAAATCAATCACATTAAAGATGGAGAATGGACAAAAGATTTTCCTATCGTAAAATTTGATGATGTTACTTATAATAGGAAAGGTAGAAAAGGAACAAATAACATTTATGGATATAATATTCCAGACTCGCATAAACCAAAAGCTACAAAGCCTTATGTTTTTAGATGGGATAAATCAGATACAAAATCTAATACTTGGTGGCCACAAGGAGTTTCAGGAAACGGTAATTCTGACCTTGGTGGAAACAAAAGGTTAATCATGAACAGTTGGTATTCAAAGAAAAAGCATGGTGCAAGAATTACAATTATGGATATGACCAACCCTGCTAAGATTGAGTATAGACATATTTTATTAGTAGAATCAACTGATAGAAAGTATGACTTTAATAAACTTAATATGAAAGCATCATATCAAGAAAAATACAATGCTTATTCAAAAGAAGGAAAATATTCACCTGTATTCACACACGCAGGAGGTGTTTCATGGTACAAAAACTTTGTTTATATTGCAGATACTAGAACAGGTATTAGAGTATTTGATTTGAATAAAATATTCAAAACAGAAGGCAAAAAAGGTAAAAAAGATAACAAAAAATGTGGTTATATAAATGGTAAGTATCATGCATTTAACTACGGATATGCAATACCTCAAGTAGCCGTTTATCACATCAAAGGAGCTAGTAGCTTTGCTTGCATCTCTTTAGAAAATGTCAACGGGAGACGTAAACTTTGGACGGCAAACTTTAAGTCAAGAGTTCCTGGAGATGGTTTAACATCAATAGGAAAAAGATTTAAAACGCTTGACCCTATTAAGCAAGCGAAGAATGTCAAGGCGATGCATGACATGTTTTTGATGCCTAAAGATAAAAGTAAACACCTATATACTCATGTTTATGGATATGATTTGAATGAAGATGGAACAGTCAAGACAGATCCTGCAACTGTTGAAGGTTATTTGTATAAATATGCTAAAATAAGTAATGCTGTAAGCAAAGCAGGAGCAAAACTTACAACAGGAGATACTAAATTGGACATTAATAGTGTCAATGGTGTATATCGAGAAGGGAATAAGGTTTGGTTAAGTAGAAATATGGCGCCTCATCACAAAAAATCTACTTGTCGATTGGTCATACAAGAAGGAAAAGCTCCTGCTAGAATGTGGAGATATCCTCACACTTCGGAAGATTTATACTACGAAAAAGATACAGATATTCTTTGGAGTTGTACAGAAGCACCTAGTGGTCATGCATTCGTATGGCTTGCTTTGGACGCAAAGGATTTATTAAAAAACACAAAAAATATAGGCAAAAAACCGAGCAACCGTATTATGTTTGGTGTAAAAAGGTCTTCTTATAAATAGTTAATAGGAGTTGGAGTTAGATGAAATTATTTTTCATTTAAAAAAGCCTTGTCAGTCAATCTGGCAAGGCTTTTTTGATTCTTTTCCACTTTTTTTTAAAAAAATAAAAAAATCCTGTGTCATTCTCCAACCTCACCACATAAAGAATAAAATAAAGGGGAGTATAGCAGATTTGGTTCTAATAAAAATAGTTTAAAACGACCAATTGTTATGCACCCAAATAAACGGGAATTAAAAAATTAAAAATTTATTAAGATGAAATTCTATTCAAAATTAATTATTATTTTACTAATGGCATTTTCGCCAATGATGAATGCTCA
>CAKZLL010000489.1 GCA_937125475.1 uncultured Saprospiraceae bacterium
AAAGAGACAGAAGGATTGACCCTGCTTTAGGCTATGTTCCTCATGAACGAATGCTAGATGTTTATCGAAGAATTCAGCAATTAACGGAGAGCGGTGCAGCTAGAAATGGTACACTTGCTACGGCTCGTTGGAGAGATAGAGGCCCTTATGATGTAGGTGGTCGTACTAGAGGAATCTTAATTGATAAAGGGGATCCAACTGGAAATACCATTTTTACGGCTGGTGTAACTGGCGGACTTTGGAAAACAACTAATATTTCTTCTACTACTCCAAACTGGAAAGATATTGGACATTTTTATGATAATATCAATATTAGTGCTATTGGTCAAAGTACGATTGATCCTAATGTTATTTATTTTGGAACAGGTGAACCTCATGGAGGCGCTGGTCAAGGTTTAGGTATTTGGAAATCAACCGATGGCGGAGACAATTTTACGCAATTACCTTCTACTAATGACGGTAATTTTACGATTGTTGTTCGTTTATTTGTTCATCCTACAACTGATCATATTTATGCTGCGACTCAAACGGGTTTAAGAAAAAGTAAAGATGGTGGTGCAACATGGGTAAGAGTATTAGGCCCAGGTGTTTTCCCAGGTGTGAGTAATGGTATTACAGATATTGAGTTTGCCAAAGATGGCGCTATATATATTAGTGATGGTCACACGAGTGGTAGTTCTAATATTTATAGATCTGATGCTGGAGCTAATCAAGGTGATGCAGGTAATTGGCAACGTTTAACTATCAGTGGTTCTAATTTCCCTGGTGGTCGTACTCGCGTAGAATTAGCAGTTGCTCCTTCTAACGAAAATGTTATTTATGCTCTTACAGCTAGAGGCGGAGATGGTGATGCAATTTACAAATCAATCAATAGAGGTGTCAATTGGTCAAAAGTATCTAATGCACCTGCTGCCTTAGGTATGACTAATTTCACAAGAGGTCAAGCAGGTTATGACTTAGAGATTTCTGTTAATCCTGCGGAAGAAAATATGGTTATTATTGGTGGTATTGACTTATTAAGATCTAATAATGGCGGTACTACTTGGACACAAATTTCACAATGGTTTGGTGGTGGTGGTTTTCCAGAAGTACATGCAGATCAACATACTATGGTTTGGGATAGAGATCGACCTAATCGAGTTTTATTCGGTAATGATGGTGGTATCTGGCTTTCTACTAATGCTAGTCTTTCCATTAACTCTAGAAATCGAGGCTACAACGTTACTCAATTTTATGGACATGCTATGCATCCTGATCTTCATTCTAATTATTTCTTAGCTGGTGCTCAAGATAATGGTACTCAACAATTCAATTCTTTTGATATTGCAGTAACAGATGAAGTTTTAGGTGGAGATGGATTCATGTGTCATATTGATCAAAATGAACCTAATATTCAGATTATTTCGCTTTACTATGGAGAGTTTAGGGTAACTACTGATGGTGGAGTTCAGGGTCGTCAGAGTTTTTCAGCTATGCGACCTTCTGGACCAATTGGTTCAGGCTTTTACACACCTTCCGATTATGATAATGATGCTAATATTTTATATACACAATCTGCTAGTAATGGAAGTTATTTCCGTTGGAAATTAGCAGATGGTGGTGATGGTGCAACAATCGGCGTTTCTAGCTTTAGTGGTCGTCCATCTCATATTTACGCTTCAGATAATACTCCTAATCGGATTTATATAGGGTCTACAAGTGGACGTATTAGTAGAGTAGACAATGCTCATGTAGGTAATGCTGCTAATGGAGTAAATATCAATTTACCTTCTGGAGGAACAGTTTCTTCTATACAAGAAGCTGCTGGAGATCCTAATCATTTAATTGCAACGGTTTCTAATTATGGTGTAGCTAGTGTTTGGGAAAGTAAAAATGGAGGAACAAACTGGACGAACATTGAAGGCGATTTACCAGATGTACCTGTCAATTGGGCTGTTTTTCATCCTTATGACAATGATCAATTACTTTTAGCAACTGATGCTGGTATTTGGGTAACTGATGATATTAATGGTACATCTACAAACTGGGTTATTTCAAGTCAAATGCCTGTGGTAAGAACAGATATGCTTCAAGCCCGTCAATCTGATGGTCTGATTTCTGCTGGTACTTATGGTCGTGGTATTTTCTCTACTGATTTTCTTTCGCCTAGTGTCGCACGCATTGATTTAAATCAAGTTGCTTATTTGAATGGTCCAGTTAATTTCTCTGATTTCTCTATTAATTCACAGTCTTGGGCTTGGGATTTTGGAAATGGAGCAACATCTACTGTACAAGAACCAGCTTATACTTATGATAATATTGGTACATTTAATGTTGTCTTAACTATTAATGATACAGCTACAGCAACAAGAGTACTCAAGGTTTTACCAAATAAATCAGTTCCTTATCTTGCAGGTGTTACTAATTATGGTGGTACATTTGAAACGAATGATGAAGATTTTGGTGTCAATCATATTTCTGGTACATCTTGGGAAAAAGGAAGTTCAACTATTCCTTATAAAGATGGAACAGTCAGTGGAAGTTCTGCTTGGGTCACTGGCTTAGGTACTTCTTTTTATGATGACAATTCAGAATCTTACCTTTACACACCTAATTTCGATTTAAGTGATAATGCAATTTATGAACTTAAATTCATGGCTAAATTTAATATCCAAAACGGATTTGATGGTCTAAGAGTAGAATACACAACTAATCGAGGTGCAACTTGGTCACAATTAGGCGCAGAAAATAAAAATCTTCCAGAAGATTTAAATAAATGGTACAATTATACTAGTACAAGTAATTTTGCTGCTTTTCCTTCTGGGGCTGCCTTTTTTACAGGCTTCCAACCTTCTTGGAAAGAATTTAAAACTGATTTGAATAGCCTCATGGGCCAACCTGATGTTGCTTTTCGTTTTGCGTTCAAATCTAACGAAATTAATAGACAAGCTGGTATAGCAATTGATGATTTCCAAATTACGAAATATGATGATATTTTAGCTACTGTTTTACGTACTTTTGAAGGAAAATTCACAACACCAAATGGAAATGAAATCTCTTTGGAGTGGACAACTCAGCCAGAATTTAGGTGTTCTCATTTCAAAATCTATGAATCTCAGAATGGGCAAGATTATATAGAATATTTGGATGAAGTACCAGGTCAAGGAAGTACTGCTGATGCAACAAGTTATAGTTATGAGAAAAGTGATAAAAATAAAGACTTGTATTATTTCTATATCAAAGTATTTGATTTTGATGGTAATTCCTTTGATTCAGAAGTCGCTGTAATAAGCAGAGGTGGAAAAGATGCTCCTTTCGATATACCTAAAATATATCCTGTTCCATTTAATAATTATTTAGATTTATCATTTAATAAATATATTGATGACCAAGTTATTATCAATATTTATGATGCTTCTGGAAAATTAGTTATGTCGGAAGCGAAAGTACCAAATGATGTTTATCTACAACTTAATACCCAACATTTACAAGCTGGGGTATATGTTTTGGTAGCTCAATATGGAGAGGAAAGAATCGTTAAAAAAATCTTGAAAAATTAATTTGATTCATTGATAATTTTGCCAGAATAAATATTTTTTTTCAATCCAGCGGTGGCTTGCCCTGTTGTTTTTCAAAGAGTTAGAACAATGGAGCAAGACCACATCGGACTAAAAAAAGCAAAAATTGCCAATAAACCATTAATGTTAACTATATATCACATTTTTTTAATGTAAAAAATCAAATATTCTTATTAGAGGCTGTATCAAAAGTAAAATAATGGGCTTGAAATTTTCTTATTTGAAAATTTTCTCAGATACTTCTCCGAGAAATTCAAGCATATTTTGACCTTTTGATACAGCCTCTTAAATTTAGTTGTGGTAAACCAAATTTAGTATTTCTCTGCTTACATTATTTTTTTTATAAGAAAGATTTTATATGCGACATCTTTAATTAAAATGCGTATTAAATCCCAATTCACATTATTTTTTCAACTAAAAAAGAACTTTCGAGCCACTCCATCAAAACGAATTCCTTTTTGCTGAAAAGCCCTTTGAACGTAACCTTTTTCAATAAATTCTTTAGTTGGTGCAGCTATTAATTTCCCTTTTTGATTAATAAGTATGATTTTATCGGCGAGTTCAAGCGCCAATTCTATTTCATGAGTAGATAATAGAATGGTTTTGTTTTGTTCTTTTGTTAGTTTTTTTAATAATTGAAATATATGAAACCGATTGATTAAATCTAGATGTGTCGTGGGTTCATCCAAAATAATGTAAGGCGTATTTTGAATAATTGCGCGGGCAATCCATGCTTTTTGAAGTTCTCCGTCACTCAATTGTTCTAAGTGTTTTTCAACAAGCGGCTCAATTTCTAAATTCTGAATAGTTTCATCAATAATTCGGTGATCTTCTTCTGATAATTTTCCAATAAAACTAGAATACGGAAAACGCCCTAAAGCTAATAAATCCTTAACTTTTAGGTAGGTCAATCGAATTCGTTCTGTACTAACGATACTAATATGACGCGCCAATTCTTGAGGTAACATAGCATGAATTGGCTTTTTTTCAATACTACATTCGCCATTCATTGGCTTTAAATGCCCTGTAAT
>CAKZLL010000490.1 GCA_937125475.1 uncultured Saprospiraceae bacterium
AAAATAATGCTTTGAATGAGCATCTTGTAAAATATTGATTTTAATACCTGTCAATCTTATTTTATACATTAAAAAAAGGACAAAATCCAGTCTGATTTATTGAATAAGGAATGATAATGAGGGAGTCCATTGATAATGATGATTACCGTTAATGATGATGATCAATCCACCTAAAACATTAAAAAAAAGTTAAATATTAGATAATAACAAAACGATTGTTTAGTTTTGCTAATAATATGCCGAGAAAGAAAAAATATATCAGAACGGAGGTCATCGAAAAAGCCATGAAAGTCTTTTGGGATAATGGCTATAAAGGCACTTCTATGCGAATGCTTGAAAAAGAAATGGGCATTAATTTATATTCTATTTATGCGGATTTTGAGAGTAAGGAAGGTATTTTCATCGAAACGCTCGACCGATACCGAAAACTCAATAAAGAGGTCATTCTAAAGCCATTGATTAATTCTATTGGCGATTTGGAGGATATTCGGGTTTTCTTTAAGGGTTTTGTGTATTCTGTTAAGTCTGGGAATACGCCAAATGGCTGTTTGTTTGCCAATACGGCGATGGAAATCGGGCAAACTGATCCGCGTGTTGCCGAACAACTCGATATATTTTTCAGAATATTAAAAGATACTTACATTACATTATTAGAAAAAGCAGCGGCTAATAATCAATTCACACAAATTGATAAAATAGATCAATATGCTAATTTTTTAGTCGGTGCGACCGAAGGTATTGCTGTGATTGCCAAGGTACTCGACCAAAATAAATTAGATGATTTCATAGAGACAACAATCTCAGCATTGCAATAAATATTTTTTTACCACAAAACTAAACGTTCGTTTAGTTTTAAATCAAACAATATGAAACTTAATAACTTTTTAGTTTTGAATGCGATTTTATTTGTTCCTTTTGGCATTTTTATGTTGCTCGCCCCTACCGTCATATTTCCGCTTTTTGGAATAAATTTAGATGCAGATGGTGTTCTCATGGCACGGGTTTTTGGTTCTGCTTTGATGAATTTAGGCTTGATTTGTTATTTAATTCGTAATGAAAAACCAACCGCGATTGGTATGAAAGCCGTTCTTATTGGTAATTTCTTATTCCATGCTTTTGATGCTATTTCTACTTTTATTGCTTCTTATTCGGGTGTAATGAATACGCTAGGTTGGATGTTTACTTTGTTACATTTTAGCTTGGCAATTGGCTTTATTTATTATTATTTACAAAATAACAAATAGCAATTGTGGAATATTTTGATTACGTAGGGCAAAGGCATGCCTTTGCCCTACGTGTCAATTTCAAGTATTTTTTTAGTATGAAAATGTAGTCGAAAAAAACGATTTATCCATCAAAAATTATTCTAACCTATCCTTCTTTTGCTTAGTTTCCATTTATAAAAATAATTCAACGAATGAAAGCTATCGTCTATCATAAATACGGTTCTATTGAGCATTTACAACTCGAAGAAATAGAAAAACCACATCCAAAAGACAACGAAGTATTAATAAAAATCCATGCTGCTGCGCTCAACTCTTGGGATTGGGATTTAGTGAAAGGTACACTACAAGGTCGAATTTTTGGGCTATTTAGCCCAAAATACAAAATTCTTGGTGCAGATGTAGCAGGAACGATTGAAGCGGTTGGCAAAAATGTAACCGATTTCAAGATTGGCGATGCTGTTTTTGGGGATCTTTCGGAGGATCATTGGGGCGGTTTTGCGGAATACGTTTGTGCCAATGAAAAATATTTGCTCCACAAACCTCCTTCATTAACATTTGAACAAGCCGCAGCAACTCCTCAAGCAGGGCTTTTAGCTATTCAAGCATTATTTCATAAAAGACCAATCACAAAAGGGCAAGAAATATTAATTAATGGGGCTGGCGGCGGTGTTGGTACTTTCTGCATTCAAATCGCTAAAAGCTATGGTCTTGAAGTGACTGCCGTGGATAAAAAGGAAAAATTAGACGCTTTACGAAAGATTGGTGCCAATCATTTGATTGATTATCAACAAACGGATTATACTAAAACTGGCGAACAATATGATTTAATCATTGATAATGTCGCGCACCGAAACACAAAAGCTTATAGCAAAGTATTGAAATCTGATGGTGTTTTTATAATGATCGGCGGAAAGACAGGTACAATTTTAAATGCACTGATCCAAGGTAGTTGGGTTTCTAAACGAACAGACAAACACATAGGAATTTTGGCTTATCAACCCAATAAAGAAGATTTGAATAACTTAACTAAGTTAATTATTTCAGGAAAAGTACAACCTATTATTGATAAAACATTTTCCTTAGAGAATACAATCGAGGCATTTAGACATTATGAAGCAGGTAGTTTTGTTGGTAATATTGTTGTGAAAGTAATTTAATAAAAGTTATTTTTCCAAAAACATTTTCAAATTATCCGCCACAATATTCAATAATCGAGCTCGACTTTCCCTCGTTGCCCAAGCTTGATGAGGCGTGATTATACAGTTGGGAGCATTAAGTAAAATATGATCAAGTTCAGGCGGTTCTATACTTAATACATCGAGCGCAGCACCAGCAATTTTGCCTTGTTCGAGTGCTGTTTTTAAATCCGCTTCATGTACTAATCCGCCTCTTCCTGTATTAATTAGAAATGCAGAACACTTCATTTCATCTAAAGTAGTGGCATTGATAATATGCTGATTTTCAGTGGTCAAAGGTGCATGAAGCGTTAAGACATCGCTTTCCGAAAATAATTCCATTTCCGCTACAATTGTAACACCAGCGGGTTTTGGTTTATTTTTATTTTTGCGTGTTGCAATGACTTTCATACCAAAAGCAAGACCTATTTTCGCAACTTGTTGTCCTATATTTCCTAAGCCATAAATTCCTAATGTTTTGGCTTGTAATTCGATTAAAGACTGATGTGAATATGTCCAATCTAGAGCAGTTGCCCAATCATTATTATGAACGCTTTCGCTATGTCTTCCTACACCATTGGTCAATTCCAACAAAAGTGCAAAAACGTGCTGAGCTACAGAAGGCGTGCTATATCCAATCGCATTTCGGACGACGATTTCTTGTGCATTAGCCGCTGGAATATCAATATTATTCATACCAGTTGCCAGCAATCCAATATAACGCAACTTAGGTAATTGCGCTAATACTTCTGCATCAAAAATGCATTTATTGGTAAGTATAATCTCCGCTCCTATCGCTCGACTAACGACCAATTCACTTGGCGTTCGATCATAAACCGTCACTTTTCCCAACGCTTCAATCGCCTTCCAATCCAAATCGCCTGGATTAGTGACATATCCATCTAGTATTACTATATTAACCATAATTTAAGTATCAAGCTGTAAATATATCTTTTTAATTAGAAATCGTTTAGTATTTATATAGTTCATAAAAAATTCATTGATATTTGAAATTTTGGTATCTTACGAAACATATCATACAACAAGAAAAGTTAATAGAAATGTTTCAAACAGATATCAATCATTTTTTTCAGTCATTTGCTTCCGAAGAATTGACTGCTTTTATGCGTTTTATTACAACTTTGGGCTATTCCAGCTTTCTAATGCTTTTTCTAATCATCTTACTATTTGCAGTCGATTTAAAAAAGACTTTTCTATTATTTATGGTTTTGCTTTGGACTGCCAATATTACTTATTGTTTAAAAAATTATTTCGATTTACCTCGTCCTTTTCATGTCGATAGCACGCTAGAGTTCTTAGATGGTCAATTACCTGATGAGACTGGCTTTACGTTCTCAGAAAGAGATGCACCATCATTTTGGGCTGGCTTACCTGCTGACGTTCTGGAAGTTACACGTCAATCAAAGCATATAGAACATGGTTTACCTTCTGGACATACCAGTGTTGCGATTGCGCTTTGGGGTGCGTTATTACTTTTATTTAGAAAAAGATGGGTCAGTGTGCTTTGCATTTCTTTAATCATTTTAAGCCCGCTTTCCCGAATGTATTTGGGCGTTCATTTTCTAGCTGACATACTGAGTGGTCTTGCTTTAGGAGGCGCTATTTTAGCCATATTTTACGCCCTAGTTTTAAAACCTAACAAGCTATCGACTTATTTACAAAAAGATCATTATACAATTGGTGCAAATGCGATAACCGCTTTATTTCTAATTATTCCGCTACTATTTTTCTTCGTTTTACCCCTAAAAGTTTTTCCACTCATTGCCTATATGTTGGGCTTTGGTACTGCTTTTTTATTGCTTTCGCAAAAAGGATTGCCCGTTAGTGAAGCCCCAATACCTCATAGAATTGGACGCACAATTATTGGACTTCTCATCTTTATTGCTTTTAATGTCATTCTAAAAAAAGTAGCAGAACAAATGGGTTTTGCCGAAAATATTTGGGCTGATTTTGGGATTAGTTTTATTGGTGCTTTTGCTTTACTGTGGCTTGGAACGACAATCAATCTTCGTTTAGGTTGGTTAAAAAGGAAAGTAGCTTAGTACCGATATGAACTTTAATATTTTAAATCATCATCAGTCAATGCCCCAGGGTGTAATTCAGTTTTTCGCTAAGCGGACATTGCAATAAAATTAACAAGTCTATCCCAATGTCCGCTCATGTTTAA
>CAKZLL010000491.1 GCA_937125475.1 uncultured Saprospiraceae bacterium
TGCCTGTTATTAGAGATGTGGATAGAAAAGGTTTGAGAGAACTTTCTATCGAAATGGCTGAAATGACTAAGCGTACTCGTGCAGGTAAAAATAAATTGACTGATATGGAACGCGGAAGTGGAAACTTCTCGATTTCAAATATTGGTGGAATTGGCGGTACAGATTTAAAATCTATTGTTAATTCTCCAGAAGTAGCAATCTTAGGCGTTACCGCTTCATTGATGGAACCTCGTTGGAATGGTACTGAATTTCTTCCTAGATTGATGATGCCGATGCACATTGCTTTTGATCATAGAGTAATTAATGGCGCTGACGCTATTCGTTTCTTAGTGGAAATCAAAAAAATATTGGAAGATCCGTTTTTAGGATGGTTCTAATGAAATGAGCTACTTAAAAAAAATGCGCATGCTAACCTCTTGGATAGTATGCGCATTTCTTTTTAAGAGTGAATGTTTTATTGATAATTAGTCAAAACATCTTTCACTAATGGATAAATTTTTTCTCCTAAACGATAAACTTGTGTTGAACTAACTTTAGGAAAATATCCCTCATCATCGTAGTTTGATTGTGCATTTTGAATGGCTGTTGCTAATAAAGCAGGATGATAAGCACTATCAAAACCACTATTTCCTAATGTATTCACTATGCCTTTCCAAGTTTTACATTGATTAAGACGATCAGCCTCAAGCTGTTTTTTCTCAAAATGAAAATACAACCAAACTTCAAAACAAGGATTACTAATCGCTACTGACCAATTTTTTTCGTTACAAAAAGTTTGAATATCATGTAAGTCTTGTTTTTTCCATGCATCAACATCCATTACTATCCAAAGTTCATAATCACCCCCATCATCAAATTCTTGTACGGCTTTTTCGGCATTAACTTGAAGATGTTTTGGGGCACTTTTCCCTTCACAATTAGGAATAGGAATAATTTTTAATTGACGAGATAATCCATCAAAATAATTGAAATACTGAAATTCTCGACGTTCACCTTCGCAAATGATTAAGAAGAGTTTCGCATCTCGCCACGGCTTTTTTTTCTTGTATTTTAGCTTATTGAGTAGAGGCATAATCGTTCCAGTTTAAATTTTTCAAAGCACCTAAAAAAGGAATTGCGCCATAGCGTCCGTTTAAATAGCCTTTGCGAATATCTTTTGTTTTATGTTCTTTAAATTCACTCAACGGATACATATCCGAGCAACCGAATTTATCTTTTTCCATAAACCAAATCTCATCAGGGCGCATAATGTCTTGATCTAAAAGGTTGGCTTCGTGCGTCGTAAAAATAAGCTGTCCTTTAGTATTTTTTGTTGTTGAAAATTTTTCAATGATGGTTTTTAATAATGCAGGATGAATACTTCGAGCGATTTCATCAATGACAACAACACTCGGATTTAGGATGATTTGGCTTAACATGACCAAATAATCTAACAATCGTTTTGTCCCGTCAGATAATTGATACAAATGAAAATTAATCGCTTCACCGCTTTTTACTTGATGCTTAAAAAGCAATCGTTTGACTACAATTTCATCGCCTTCTTGCATGGCAATGGCTAAATCTTGGCTGTTATTTAAAGGAATAAAAGAACGAATGCCATTTTTTAATTCTCGACTTACTTCTCTTGTAGATAATAATTCATTTGCGCCAAAGTATTCCTCTATTTTCTTGGTTTCTACTATAATTTCTTGAATACCAGTATTAAAGGTTTTTATTAAATGATTAGCAAATGAATTGAACTCTTTGTCTTGCGCTAATAAATAAATTAGGTTATCTGCTTTTTTGGAGGGCGTGATGATTTCTAGATTTTTGAACCAGTTATAAACTTTTGTTGAAATTGGTGATAATGATTTCTCTTTTAGGAAAAGGATGCCAAAAAGGTTTATAAGAAGCCTATTTCGCAATCTAACATTTATTTTCAAAAGGGCTTGAGCTTCTAAACTGATACTTTTATGAAAAAGAAAGTCGAATCTACTTTTTTCTTTTATTTTTCGTTCAAAAATAAGTTCAGGTTCTCCTTTCCCAAAATTAGTTTCATACAATTCTTCGGTAGTAATTTTTCCATCTAAAATTTCAATTCCATACCAAAACGTTTTTCCTTCTGCTAAAAATTCAATGCCCAATGTTTGAGGCTGATCAAACGGCGCATCTTGCAATAAAAACGGCGCATTTAATAATTCATTTGGGATTGTTCCATCGACTACGATTTGTTTTAAAAAACTCAATCCTTTTACAAAATTTGATTTTCCAGAGCCATTTGCGCCATAGATTGCTGCCATTTTTAACAAAGAAAAATCCTTATTAATACTATATTTATGATGAGGTAACCTATTAGCAAGATGTGGATAGGGAAACATATTGAATTCCCGTTCTTCACCAAAAGATAAAACATTGTTAAGAATTAACCGAATAATCATATTCGTAATTTTTTTTCATTTAAATTGAAATATAGATCAAATATGTTTATTTTTTATCGTTAAAACAATTTCTTTGAAAAAAAATTACGTTAATGTGCTTAAATTATGTATTAATTAACAAATTGAAATATAGGAAAGGTTATTCGAAAAAAGCTATATGAAAATGTTTAATCATTGCATGCTTGCTTATTTTTGTCGTGACCAAGTTGATTTGGCACTTACTCATAATCCTTTTAGCGCATAAAGCGTTTTGATATTTCCTTGTGCTTTGATTGTTTTTTTAGTTAATATTGCGAAATGCTTTTTTTATGTTAAAATTCTTATATCAAATTCCGTTTCTTCGTCGCTTGTACTTTGACCGATTAGGTTTTTGGTGGATTCGCCGCAAAATTGCACCATTTATTGATCATCTTTCTCCTAATGAAACGATTATTGATATAGGTTCAGGAAATGGTTTGATTTGTCATTATTTAAGGGAACAAGGGTTTCGAGTTACGCCGTTAGATGTCGTTGATATGGCATATAATGAAACCGTTCGACCTGTTGTTTATGATGGAAATGTTATGCCTTTTGATGATAAGACTTTTGATGTAGCTATGATTTTGACGGTTTTGCATCATACGCCAGCACCAGAAGTAGTGCTTAAAGAAACGCAGCGTATTGCAAAAAAAATCATCATCATCGAGGATATTTATAATAATCCTATTCAAAAAAGAGCTACTTTTTTCATGGATTGGCTTGTCAATTTAGGCTATTCTGCCACGCCTCACACCAATAAAAATGATACTGGTTGGCGGGAAACTTTTCAAAAAATGAAACTCAATCTTGTTCATACCTCACAATGGCGTGTTTTAGCTTTTTTTAGACAAGTCGTCTATATTTTGGATTAAAAAAAATACTTTATTGGTTTAGTTAAGACCAATAAAGTATTTTAAAATTGAGCTGAGTTTAATAAGATTCAAGCAAGCTCTTCTTTGTATAATTCTTCCCAAACTTACCTACCCACCTTTTTCAAATTTAACATTTACACTAGTTACTCTTGGTCTATCCTTAGTTCCGCCTTTAAAAGATGCTGGATTTTTAAGCGGTTCTAATCTCAATTTGGAAATTGGTTGTTTTGCTTTTTTTGTTATAAATATTTTTTAATTGTTATAAATATTTTTTAATTGTTAAAAATATAAATACACTTTGATGATAACAGTTT
>CAKZLL010000492.1 GCA_937125475.1 uncultured Saprospiraceae bacterium
ACAGCGCGACAACCTAATATAATTAACTGCTCTACTAACCTAATTTTTTTGTTTTTGTGGTTTTTCTTTTTAAAAAAAACTAGTCAATTAAAGTTGGAAAAAAAACGCGCTATTTGCTGTCAAACAGCGCGACAACCTAATATAATTAACTGCTCTACTAACCTAATTCTTTGTTTTTGTGGTTTTTTAATAGATGCTTTTAATCGCTTATTCTATTAACTAATTACACCTTTAAGACTGCAAGTTTGATGCTATGTAACACCTCGTATAGGTAGTTTTGACCCAAAACGGCAAATGAAATGATAAACAAGGTGTTTGAGCGATTAACCGCGTCGCATTTTTAATTCAAATAAGTGAGGAAAAGAGAATTTTACACCATTATAGACAAAACGTTGCTCGCCTTCTGTCCGTAAATTTGGGAAACAATTCCAATTACAATAAGGATATTCATTGAATGATTCGAGAATTAAACCCTCATTAATCAAAGGAGTGATGATTTCACTCAAAGAATGTGACCAAGTAAATTCCTTGTGTTGAAGATTGGCATTTTTATCAGCATAAGTACCTTCAATCAAATATTCGTCTGGTTCTGGGCGATTGAAATAATGAAATTGCAAATCGTAATTTTCGTGATCGTGCATCATTAAGGCAGGATGAAACTCAACAATATAAAAAGTTCCACCTGGTTTGAGTGATTCTTTAATGACTTTTGCCCAAGGCTTCAAATCGGGCAACCAACCAATTACGCCATAAGAAGTGAAAACAATATCAAATTGCTCCTGAATATGTTTGCGTGTATCGAAAACATTGCAATTCACAAATTTAGCATCAAGTTTCAATTCGTCTCGAAGTTGACGAGCAGATTCAATGCCTTTATTCGATAAATCTACGCCCGTTACTTTTGCCCCCAAACGCGCCCAAGCCAATGTATCTTGACCAAAATGACATTGCAGGTGCAGTAAAGATTTGCCTCGAACATCAGGAAGTCCGCGAAGCTCAATATCACGTAAAGGCTGGAAAAGCCCCTTTTTGAAATTGTCTAATTCATAAAAATCAGATGCTTTGTGATAGTCCACTTTCTGATTCCATAAGCTTTTATTGGTATCAAAGTAATGATTATTCATCTTAGTTATATTTTAAGAACACTAATTTTGGAAATCCGCTTGTGTAAACTTATTTTCACAAAATTTCGTTCAATAGTTGGAAAGGTGCTTAATTGCATTTCATTTTACAAAAAGTATAAAAAATATAAACATGGCAGATAATAAACAAAAGCAATCTAATCAAATCAATATTGAATTACCAGAGGATTTAGCGGAAGGCGTTTTTGCTAATTTGGCAATGATCGGACATACGAATGAAGAGTTTGTAGTTGATTTTATTAGGATAATGCCGAATATGCCGAAAGCGAAAGTAAAATCAAGAATCGTTATTACGCCTCAGCATGCCAAGCGTTTTATGCGTGCAATGATTGAGAATGTTCAGCGATACGAGGCACAACATGGCCCAATTAAAGAAAATAAAACACCGCCTAATTTTCCAATGAATTTTAATACACCTAAAGCACAGGCTTAAAAATATATAACTAGAAATCGGCAATTGAGGGTGTATAACAAATTGTCGATCTAATAACAAATAGTTTTTTATTTAAACTTTTAACCTCCCTTAATCCCTCCAAAGGAGGGAAAATATAGTGTGACTTCCCTCCTTTGGAGGGATTGAGGGAGGTTAAATAGTGAAAACGACAATTTGTTATACACCCGCAGTTGATCATCAACTGTCGATTTATTTACTACTATTAACACTCGAAATAGGAAATCACAAACATGGGAAAGCTCTTAGAAATAACCGTTCAAAAAGAAGCATTAATATATTTAGAAGAATATTACAAATGGCGTGCGAGCGGCGGTCGAGTGTGGAATAAAATAGAAGTACGCACACGAAAAAAATATGGCGGAAAGCGAGCTGATGGACTTTTAGTTTATAAACGAAGACTCATCGGAGGATTATTTGTCGCGTCTATGGAAGCAAAATCCTATAAGACTTTAGGAGCAATCACACCGATACGAGATAATTGGCTTTGGCTAAAAAATAGCTTGTATTATGCTACATTGATTGCACTAGGTAGTGGAGCTGTTTTTATGTATCAAATGATAGATAATTCTTTAGATTCTTTATTATATATAGTTGGGCTTTGGGTATTCTTATTAGTTGTCGTTGCTTTTGTTACTAAGAATCGCTATTTTAATCGAACTATGCCCGTTTATAAACAAATCTTACAATATCCAGGTCATGAACAATGGATTTCAATTTCACAGGACAGTTATGATTTAATTCCTAAACATTTGAGAAGGGATTTTGTAAAAGTCCTAAAAGCTAGAGGTATTGGTTTACTAATCGTGACCAAAAGAAAATTTGTTCATCGAGTACACAAACCGAAACGTAACAGAAAATGGGTCGGAAATTTCTTGCAGCATTATAGCCTAGAAGAAGAGATCAGAAAATATTTAAAATAATTGTTGCTTTATATGTAAATAATTTGCATATGTTTTAAGTATTACCTTTCTTTGTATTGAAGGAAATAAGAACACACTATCCTTCATATACTTTCCACACTAGAGTTTCATCATTATACACTAATACTATCAACATCAAGAAAATTCTTCCCAAACAGTAGTACAAAAAATCAGGAGAAAATAATTTAGCATCTATACTTTTAGATTCAATGATCATAGATTCATATAGAATTTATGATGATGGGGCTTATTGTCATTTTGAAAATTTTCAAAATAATACAGCCTAATAAAGAAAAATAGTTGTTTTGAAGGAATGCACGCTTTTAAAATAAAAGCGACGTACATTTTCTCATTAAGATTAAAAAAGTAAATACTAATATAAAATAAGCTTTCAATTAACTAAATATAACTTTATGAACATTGTACATAGTATTGTGGTAAGAAATTCCTTAAAAGATACTTTCAGCTATTTAGAGAGTTTTAAAAAAAATAATCCGAAAATAGAAGTTATAACTTCTAATACAAGATTTACATTAGGGACAAAATATTCGGAAGTGTTTAAATGGCTAGGAAAAACAAGGAAATTTAGATTTGAAATCACGCAATTTATTCCTAATCAGACGATTAAGGCAATAACTTCAAGTAGTGATTTTCCTATGGAGGAAACTTTAAAAGTAGAACATGACGAGGCGGGAACACGCATTTCTTGGCAAGTGAACATCCAGCCCAAAGGGCTATCCAAGATTATTTCGCCAGTCATTAAAAGCAACGTGAGTAAACAAGTTAGCCAGCAAATTCATCAATTGAAGGAACGGCTAGATTTAGATTTTATGACAAAAACTACACTCGCGTTTGCCACACAAAACCATAATTATTGGTTGTAATGATATATGGATTGTCGAAAATCCCCGACAATCCATATCATTTATATTTAATATTTCAAATTCATCATTCCTGTTAATTCCCTTACTTCAGATAAGGTTTTTTGTGCGCGTTTACGGATCTCGGCAGATGATTCTTGAATGCGTCGTTTGACTTTTCGTTTATCCGATTTTAGTTCTTTTTTCCTTTCTCGAAGTTCAGAACTAATATCTATTAAACCATCCGCGACAGCATCTTTCAAATTAACATACTTTAATGTTCCAGCTTCATAATCAGCCATTAATTCGTCATGCTCCTTATGTTTGTCCGCTGCTCTTAATAATTCAAATAAATTATTAACACCTGCGCTCATCTCGCCTGTTGTATTATTTCCTGTGTCGGTTACAGCAGAACGAACTTGCTTTCTAATGCGTTTTTCTTCAGCGAAAACATCAATATAATGCTTGACACCTAGACTTTTACTCATTTTTTTGAAAGGATTTGCTGGAGACATCACTTTAGGTACTTTCGTAAAAAGTGGCTCTGGCAATTTAAAATATTCCTTCCCAAACTGATGATTGAAGCGAGCCGCAATATTACGAGACAATTCCAAATGCTGTTCTTGATCTTTTCCGACAGGAACATAATCCGCATTATAAATCAAAATATCCGCAGCTTGCAAAACAGGATAAGTAAACAAACCCGAAGAAATAAAGACTTCACTGCCTTTTTCCTCTAATTGCTCTCTTTTATCCTTGAATTGTGTCATGCGTGTCAATTGACCATAAGAGCAAATACAATTAAAACTCCACGCCCATTCCGCATGTTCGGGCACACGGGATTGTATCAAGAGATGTTCTTCTTTCACGCCAGACGCGCGTCTATTAAAA
>CAKZLL010000493.1 GCA_937125475.1 uncultured Saprospiraceae bacterium
ATTTGAAAATCATAACAATCAACCGTCATATTCATAAAATAAGACGAAGAAGGCATTTCGAAATCTCTTGAATCATCCGTTAAAGTTAATGTATCAGGTGCAAAAGGTCCTGCAATTACATTTCCATTTGTTATATATTGATCATTAAACCATTGATAATCATCTTGATAGACATTATTAAAATCTGGCTCATCGCTGTTATACATATTTCCACTAACGCTAATTTTTACATCCTTGATTTTTTGCCCAATAATAAATGAATTATCCAATGTATTATAAATACCATAACTTCCCATCACTCGACCTCCATTAATTTCTTCGCCAGTTTCGGTAATAATATTGACAATTCCCGAAAATGCATCCACACCATAAACCGCAGAAGCAGGTCCAACAAGTACTTCCACACGTTTGACATTATTTAATGGATAATTCGTGTGAACGGTATGCGGATCACCCGTAGCAGCAGTGATGCGAATACCATCTTGATAAATAATAAATTTCTCATTTCCTGTAATCCCACGAAAACCAATATTATCTTTTAATTCAGCCATTGACTTTTTCTGGATCTCCACTTCTGGAATATCTTCCAAAAGTTCTTGTATATTTTGATATCCACGATTTCTAATTTTCTTTTTATCAATTACATAAACCGTCGCAGGCGCATCTAATGCACTTTGTTCGAATAAAGTTGCTGAAGAAGTAATACCTCCAATCTCTAATGATAACTCAAAATCGACGATTGATGTTTGTCCAGCTCTGACAACAACTTCCTCTTTTTGTTCCCCATATCCCAGTACATTCACCGATACCACATATTTTCCTGGTAGTATCTTTGCTGAAAATGTTCCATCAATATCTGACAAAACTACTTTAGTTACAGGTCCAGCGATAAATACACTAATGCCTGATAATTCACCAGTATTATCTGAAATTCGACCTTTAATAAAGCCATCTTGCGCAGTAAGTGAGGTATTAAATAATTGGAAAATGAAAAAGGAGCAAAGGAATATATAATGAAATTGATTGTTAGATTTCATAAGATTTTAATTAAGATAGTTTGTAAACAGTGGAAAAAACAGTTTTCTAAATTAGAAATTGGTTTTTATATTTGAAGCTTAATCGCCTCAAATTAGATAATTAAACATGGTTATTTTATTGAATAACTAGGCAATAAACCTTTGAAATTCAGGTATTTCAAGGAAATTAGTGAAAGGTATTTTTACTTTAGTGAAGTGCAACAATTCTAGATTTCGCATTTTTATAATAGTTATATGATTGAGAATAAAAGGGACATTCAAATATATAACATTTTTTTATAATATAAAAAAACTAAATGTAAATCTGTGACAGAAATTTCAATGAAGCAAGTGTGGTGTGAATAAATAATCTACTCAATATTGTGCTATGTGAATTAAAAGTTGAGAGTTGAAAATTTAAAATGATTATTAAGATAATACATATAGTATTTTAAAAAGCTATCCTTACGTGAATTGATAGATTTAAGCTTTTTTGATTTTTTTTTATATAAAATGTGAATTAAGAGTTAAATAAAATCAATAAATCCTGATTATTAGTTATTTATAAATTAAAATATCTTTAAATCATATGAGAGAGTAATAGTTTTATAGTAAGAAAGGCTTAAATCTGGTAATTCATATTAGAAATAGTTTTTTTAATTATCACATTTTAAAAATGACAATTTGTATTTTATTGATAATCATTCTCAATTTTCAACTTTTAATTCGCATATAAAATGAGTAGATTATTTTTCAATATACTAAATCAACTTAACTGTAATCGGGCTTTCTTCTAATTGTCCATAAGGATTAACGGTATCTTCTAATGCTTGTAATTTTTGATCCGCTTCACTTTTACGAATAGCGATAGTCAAAGTCGCTTTTTCTTCAAAGGTACGCTCTTGAATTGTGAGGTCATTTTTCTTTAAAAAGCCCATTACATCGCTCATAAACCCATAATCAAAAGTGATTTCATATTTATTTTCAACAATTTTCTCAATGACTTTTGCTTGTTCTAATGCATCTATAGTTGACGTTTTATAAGCATTAATTAGCCCAGGAACGCCTAGTTTTGTACCTCCAAAATATCGAACAACAATGATCATGACATTGGTCAAGCCAAAGCTATCAATTTGCCCTAAAATCGGTCTTCCTGCTGTTCCAGAAGGTTCTCCATCATCATTTGCACGAAAGTTATTCTTATCTAATCCTAAGCGATAAGCATAACAATGATGTCTTGCTTTTGGATGTTCTTTTTTAATCAAGTCTACAAAATCTTTGATATCTTCTTGCGAAAAAACGGCTTGGCTATACGCCCAAAATTTACTTCCTCGATCTTTAAATTCTCCAATCGTAGGCTCGGCAATCGTTAAATAACTATCTTTTATCATTGTGTTTTTTTTTTTAGGTGTCAGGGGCGAGGTGTCGGGTGTCAACTAACTGTAATGAGAAGGCTGACACCTGACACCTCGCCCCTAACCCCTTTTTTTATGCATAAGCAATTAGTACAATTGCCAAAATGGCTAAAATAATTCCCATCCAATTGAGTTTCGAGAGTTTTTCTTTAAAAAACAATAAAGCTACAAAGGTAGAAAATAAGATCACCGCAATATTATTGATCGGAAAAACAACCGATCTTTCCCAACCTATGCCTAGCATTGCCAATAAAAAATAGATTGATCCGAAATTCGGAACTCCTAAAGCAATACCTGCGATCAAATTCTTGATTTTAAAAGTCATCCGCCCTGTCAATAAACTAAAAATAAGGATAATTGTACCAATCACAGCCGCAGTACCAAACAAAACGGTTGTGAATTGTAGTTGCCCAACGCTTCCTTTTAAAATTGTGCCTTCGACATATTGCAAAACGCATTCAATCAAACCGCTCGTTAATAAAACGCTGATTGGTAAGAGTATCAGCCATTTTTTAGGCGTTGTTGTATCGGATATTTCCTTTTTTTCATTTTTAAAAGAAGCTAAAACTACCGCTCCTAATGCGCTAATAATACCAATTATTTTAAAAATAGAAAGGCTTTCTTGAAAATAAATAATCGCAAAACTAACCGTAATAATCAACGACATTCTCTGCACAACGGACGTAATCGAAATACCATAATTTTGGACAGTTTTGGCAATTAAAATAAATGCACTAATGAAAATACCACCCAAAACAGCCGCGTAAGGAAACCAATCCAATGTCCAAAAACCATATTTTACAGGCAAATCTCCCATGATCAACGAACCGACCGTCAAGCAAACAATATAATTATATATAATGGCTTGAAAAGTATCTATTTCATAGTCTTTGAACAATCGAAATACCACACCAATAATCGTAGAACAAATAACGCTTAATACTAAATATGTCATCAAAAACAATTTTGTGGGGCAACATTATTCATATTGCCCCACATATCAATTAATACCAATTATTTTTTACCCGATTTCATTTTTTCTGCTCGTTTAGCGCGTTGCATTTTATTTTCACCTCCACGACGACTATTTTTATACGTATCAAAACGAGAAAACTCTCTTCGCGGCGGCCAATAGTTATTGTCTCTATCCACATCAGCCGTTTCCAAAAATGGATCAAGCGTTACATTAACAACTTCTTTTTTAAAGAAGAATAACTTATTGACTTTTTCATTATTTTTCACCCAAATTTCAGCAGGAATATGAACAACTTCTTTTGTTCCGTCTGTAAATTCAAATTCTAAAATAACAGGCATCACCAAACCACCAACATTAGAAAAACCTATAGAATAATAATTATAACCAGCTTTGATTAATGCTTTTTCTTCTGCATCTAAGCTTTTATAAAATTTTTCATATTTCTTTTCATCCAAAATCGTAACATCCAATGGATCATAATCATTATAAAAATCCTTAGCTTTTGGATCACGATCAGTGAAACGCTCCATATCTTTATTACGAATATCACCAATAAATTTTGGTGCAGCCTCTTTTTGCTGTCTTGTGATTGCGTTTTCTTTAGTTGGATTTTTGGTATTTAATTTATACCAATCTACTTTGTCCAAAGAAATATCAACGTGATCAGTTGAATAAAACCAACCTCTCCAAAACCAATCTAAATCCACACCCGAAGCATCTTCCATTGTGCGGAAAAAATCCGTAGGAGTAGGATGCTTGAACATCCACCTTTGAGAATATTCCTTAAATGCTGCATCAAATAATTCGCGTCCCATCACCGTTTCGCGCAAGATATTTAATGCCGTAGCTGGTTTGTCGTAAGCGTTATTTCCAAACTGTAAAATAGACTCCGAATTAACCATAATTGGGGCAATATTCTTTTTATCACCTTTCATATAATTCGTAATCATATAAGCTGGACCTGCACTTGACGGATAGCCATCTTCCCATTCTTGCTCTGCTAAAAACTGCAAAAAGCTATTCAAACCTTCATCCATCCAAGTCCATTGACGCTCATCCGAATTGACAATCATTGGGAAATAATTATGCCCAACTTCATGAATAATCACCGTCAACATACCATATTTAGTACGATCGCTGTACGTTCCATCCTTTTCTGGACGACCATAATTGAAGCAAATCATTGGATATTCCATACCAATTCGCGCAGTATGAACCGAGTAAGCCACAGGATAAGGATAGTCAAAAGTATATTTAGAATAAACCTCAATCGTATGTGCTACTGCTCTTGTTGAGAATTGTTCCCAAAGCGGATTTCCTTCTTTTGGATACAAAGACATTGCCATTACAGTGCCGCTTTTTTGCTTCACTGCCATCGCATCCCAGATGAATTTACGAGAACTCGCGAAAGCAAAATCACGTACATTTTTAGCTTTAAACTTCCATGTACTTGATTTTTTAGATTTCTTTTTTTCTGCCTTTTCTGCTTCATCTTGCGTTACAATAATGACAGGTTCTTTAGTTGAGTTTCTAGCTTTTTCTAATCTTTTCTGTTGCTTTTTTGATAAAACATCATTTGGATTTTGCAAAACGCCCGTTGCTCCTACCACATGATCAGCAGGTACAGTCAGGTTCATTTCATAATCACCAAAAGTCAACGCAAATTCGCCATTTCCTAAAAACTGCTTGTTTTG
The DNA here is from genome assembly GCA_937125475.1 of uncultured Saprospiraceae bacterium. Lineage (GTDB taxonomy): Bacteria > Bacteroidota > Bacteroidia > Chitinophagales > Saprospiraceae > CAKZLL01. The sequence continues at coordinate 5,102 of CAKZLL010000493.1, forward strand.
CCAACCTTCTACTTCATTATAAACTGCCATACGCGGAAAAAACTGCGCGATTGTATAAAGGTAATTGTCTTCATCTTTGAAATGCTCATAGCCTGAACGACCACCATATAACATTCTATCATTCACATTATACCACCACTTGATTTTCACATCAACCGTTTCGCCTCTTTTCAATGGCTTTTTCAAATTGACACGCATCATGGTTTTATTCATCAATACCTCAAAATCTTGATCATTTGCATCTTTCACATAATCAATATTAAAACCACCATCAAAGCGACGATGCAAACGTTTTAATTGAGAAAGGCTCATTTTTTTCCTCATATTTTGAGTTCTCATCAAATGAGAATCAGAATCTTTTTTACGTACATTTTGATCTAATTGTACCCAAAGGTAAGTCAAAACGTCAGGCGAGTTATTATAATAAGTAATGGTTTCTGTACCGCTGATGATCTGTTTTGCATCATCTAGCGTAATATCCATTTTATAATCTGCCTGCTGCTGATAATCTTCATGACCAGGTGCGCCCGAAGCCGTTCGGAAACTGGTCGGCGTTGCCATTTCTTCTTTTAATTGCTTGAATTTATTGTAATTCAAATTGGGATTTTGCGCGAAAGCGCCCACTGCTACAAAACAAAACAGTAGCAATAAATTGGATTTCATATTCATCATTTTAATTTGGTTTAAATTAATTCAGTAAAGATAAGGATATTCATTGTTTCCTCCTTTTTTTTCGACCTAAGTTCTTGTTAATGCGGTGATTCTACGACATAATGCGCTTTAAAATACACTTTCTATTTATCAATTGGTTAGTTTTGTTTTCAAATAAAAATAAGCGGATTAGAATAATATATCAGGTTAAATTTAAAATATATAAGCCTCATAAACATTGATAAAAGGGTTTAAAATGATCTATTTTAAATAAAAGAATTTATAAAAAATTGTTCAATCGAAATTAAATAAAAGGCTGTCGAAAAAAACTAAAATCAATGTTAAGAAAATATATCTTAATTAATACATTTTTTTCAAACCTTGAATCATTTTTATAATGCAAAAAAACATTCTATACGAACAAAAAACTGGGCAATTAAGCCTAAGACGACGAGATTTACTTGTCTTTTGGGTTAAATTTTGTGTCTGGTTCTTTATATTACAAGGTATAATAACGCCTATTTATTGGCTTTCAGGTCTATTCGGAAGAGACATAATAATGAATTTATATGGCTTAAAAACAACTGAAGCAGCTTCTTTTATAGGAATAATTATTCCCTTATTTTTTTTTATAAAAGGAATAATTGCTTTTGGATTATGGACAGAGAAAAAGTGGGCTGTGACTAGTGCAATTATAGACGCGGCTGTTGGGCTTTTAATTTGTACTTTTGTCATGTTTTATCCAACAGATAATATTCTTATACAAAAAACTGTATTCATTCCAATAGGCCTGGTAGGTTTATATCTCATAGAAATGATCCGAATCAGAAAAAAATGGGCTCAACGAATTGAAGTTAAACAATATCAATATAATAGATTTTATTCTAAATAATTTTGTATGAAGCCTAATTACACTGTAACATAAATTTATTAATCTTTTCAATTGCACCGCTGCTTTAGCGCGGTGAACTAAAATGGGCTAAGATC
>CAKZLL010000494.1 GCA_937125475.1 uncultured Saprospiraceae bacterium
TTTACAAACTTTAGATTTACATAAAAACCAAATTTCAGACATTAGTTTTTTGCAAAAATTAATCAATTTACAAGTTTTAGATCTACATGAAAATCAAATTTCAGACGTTAGCTTTTTGCAAAATCTGACTAACTTACAATCTTTAGACCTTAGCTACAATCAGATTTCCGATATTACACCATTATTCCCTTTAATTGTCTTAGACAAAATGCAAGTGACTTTAGAAAAATATGGAAGCGGCTTGAGGTTATATGAAAATCCAATCGAAACACCGCCACTAGAAGTCGTAGCAAAAGGCAATAAAGCAATTATTAAATATTATAAAGAGTTAGAAGAACAAGGGAAAGATCATTTATACGAAGCTAAAATGCTCATTGTAGGGCAAGGCGGAACAGGAAAAACGACACTAGCTTGGAAAATAAAAGATATCAATGCCCCTATGCCCGAAGAAGGGAATGACCGAACCAAAGGCATTGATATACAAGCTTTGCCGATTAGAAATATTCATGTTAATGATAAAGACTTTAAGATGAATGTTTGGGATTTTGGAGGTCAAGGGTATTATCATAGTACGCATCAGTTTTTTTTGACCAAGCGGTCTTTGTATGTTTTATTGAATAATACGCGCCTCAACAATACCGATTTTAATTATTGGCTGCAAACCATTCGATTATTCTCAGATAATAGTCCTGTCATTATTGTTCAAAATCAAGTCGGAGGCGCAGCAACTGAAACCGATTTATATGGATTAAGAAAACATTTTACTGAAATTATTGATCAGAAAGAAGTGGATTTAGCTAATATTACAGATGGTCGTGTCGCTCGATTAATAAGAAAGATTGAGATTGAAGTACAACAATTGCCACATGTGGGAACTCCGCTCCCCAAAAAATGGGTCACTATTCGTAAAGAGATCAATATATTGGCAAAGGAACAAGCACATATTGATATTAAAGTCTTTCGTCAACTCTGCAAAAAACATCAAGTAAAGGATAAAGCAGATATTAAGCTATTGAGTAGTTTATTCCATGATTTAGGTATTTTCCTTCATTTTCATGATGATCCTGTTTTAAGCCGTTTAGTCATTTTACAAAATGCTTGGGCAACGAAAGGCGTGTATCAAATCTTAGATAATGACCTCATTAGAAATCAAAATGGTTACTTCACAGCAGAACAAGCCGAAACGATTTGGGAAAATACGGTTTTTGAGGAAATGCATCATGAGTTATTACAACTGATGGAAAAGTTCAAATTGTGTTATCGCATTCCATATGACGAATCTAGAGCCTATATTTCCCCTCAGCTATTGCCCAAAGAACGACCAAAATACAACTGGGACAAGCACCAAAACTTGATTATTTATTATGAATATGAGTTTATGCCACAAGGTATTTTAAGTAGTTTGATTCTTAATTTACATCAATATATCAAGGATATAAAAGGTATGGCGTGGCGCAGCGGTTGTGTATTTACTTATCAAAATACAGATGCTCAAATCATCGAAACTTATGGAAATCGAAAACTAGAAATTAGGCTAAATGGAAAAAATTGTGTTCGTTTATCGAGTATTATTATCCGTGCAATTGATGAATATAATGCCTCTTTCAAACGAATTGAAGTGGCTAAGAAATTGCCTTGTAACTGTTCTCGATGTAGAAATAGTGATAAGCCTTATTTTTATACTTATAAAAACCTCCTATATAGAAAAGAACATAGAAGACAGCAAATCGAGTGTGATCTTAGTTTTGAACAGGTCAATATCCACGAACTTTTAGATGGTGTTTATCTAACATCAGCCGCAAAACAACCGAGTATCAAACAATTGATAGCTAGAGATCGACTAAAAGAAGCGATTGATGTATTTGAGCTAACTCATCCCGATGATGCGATTTTGTTATTATCTCAATATCACGCGGGGAAACGGTTGCATTTACGCAAGTTAAGTACGGATGAACAATGGGAAGTCATTAAAAATAAAATCGCTCATAGTCTTTTGGAATTGTCAAAATCAACAAATAAAACCACTTATCAACGCGTTTTCCAAAAAGAACAGTCAAATATTAAGAGCAGTTTAGAAGAAATCACTAATAAATTAACCAATCAAGATATTTTATTAAATAAAATCTTTGATCAAAGCCAACATCAACAACAAGAATTAATACAATTATTCCAAAATATTGAAGAAAAAGAAATCGAAATTTCAGATCAATTTGCTGCAGATATTGTCTCAATAGTTACAAAAGGAATGCAAGACTTTGAAACCAAAATCCCAAATGCAAAAGGTATTATCAAAGAATGGAAAGCCGCTCAACAAGAACTTAAATTAGCGCCTGATGTCAAGTCAAAACTCAAATGGTCTATTCCATTTTTATTCGTAAAATACGAAAAAGAGATTGCATGGAATGGAAAAGATTGGTTTAGAGCGATTCGCAATGATATTCAAAAAGGGCGAAAAGGCGATTGGTCTGAGATGTTTGTGAAATAATGTTAAAAGATAGGAAAAAATCATAATTTGCAGCAATAACATAACTCTAAAATTATACTTCAATGTCAAATACTCCTTTATACTTGCAGTTGATTAATCACGAAAAAGAGCAACGAACTGATTATCTTGATTTAGGTCAATGCGGTCTTTCTTACTGAAATACCTCAAGAACTTTTTGAATGCAACTGAATTAATTTATCGCGGGTTGATGTAGGGCAAAGACATGTCTTTGCCCTACGCCATACATTTACATTCAATTAAAAAACAGCCCGAACCCCTGCCCTACCCGTATGAACGACTTTCAATTCTCCTGTTTTTCGTCCTTCATAAGTCAAATTAATTTCTAAATTTTTCATTAATGTTCGACGATACGTTACATTCCAACGGAAGTTTTGCCCATTTTTCAAACCTTGCAGCATCGCAAATTCTAAAGGCGTATTACTCAAGCCCGAAAATTTAACCTGTACAAAAGAAAAATTCACAACAATAGCCGATTTTGCTTTTTGACGATAAGTCAATTCGGTACTAATATCATGAAAAACAGCCGTTTCCTCAAAATCCGTAATCGTATTTTTACTATCACTAAATTTATATTTCAAATTGGCGCGAAAGCTCGTTTTATATTGAACAACCAATTCTGGCTCAATTTCATAAAATTCAAGAATATAATCTCTCGTATTAAAAACTTCTGAATCATTGGCATTTTTACCGATTGAGGTATTTAATTTAGTCGAAATTTGTTTATTAATATTCCAAAGTAGCTTTAAAAACTGCTCGTTTCGCTGTCGATCTTCATAGCCCGTCGTTAAAATAATACGGCTCTGATTGCTCAACATCCCAACTTCTGCCCTAAATTTCGGGCTAATCCGATTAAAAAATAAACTATTCCGAACATTGGAAGTCACAGAAACCAAAGCCGTATCCGCAATATCTAGTTG
>CAKZLL010000495.1 GCA_937125475.1 uncultured Saprospiraceae bacterium
TCATTGTGCTGATGATAAGATCGAATAGGCGTTGAAATATCAAAATGATTGAGCAATTTTTTAGACGTTCGCGTGTCTTCTGCAAAAATAATATTGGCTTCTTTCAAAACTCGAATAGCTCTGAAAGTCATATCTTCTAAATTGCCAATAGGTGTTGGTACGATGTAAAGCATGTTTTAATTATTCTAATTACTCAGTCAAGCCTTGTGGTTAATTGCAATATACCTTCAAGAATTACCCCATTCTCTTCGGTGTTAATTCGTGAAGAGAATGAAGCATATATAATTAATTATTTATGATAATTCAAATCCACTCTCATGCGCTGATTAACTGCGCCTAAAGATTTGGCAGCAGCAGGAGAAAGATATAAAACAACATCACTTTTATAGACGTTATTTGACATTTTTCCCATAACTTTCACATAAAGTGTTCGTTTAGAAGAAGGGGCATAAACCTTTATTACTGAACCAATAGGCGCAGTTCTATGCATGGCATATAATTTTGTATCTCTTGAACTTTTCTTTGACCAGACAGCAATTCCTTTTTGCTTATACAATTTCTTTTTAGATTTCACATCAGCTTGAAATCGTTTTTTTAAGTTGGAATTTACCACACGTAATTCTCCAGAAATACCACTATATTTTCTAGAACTTGCAGGAATACCTTTGACATCAATCCAACCAATATGCAAAATCTGCCCTGTTGATAATGTATTATCTACTAAACCATTACGTTTTTTTAATAAGTCGATATCCATATTAAAATACATCTTCGCAATACGGAAAATTGTTTCTCTAGGCTTAACTTTATAAAGAACAGGAACAACTTTCCAACGTACTTTAGTTATTTCAGTATCGCCTGTGATTAACTTATTCAAAGGAATAGGTACACGAAGCAAATGATTGACAGGAATAGCATTTAAATTCCCAACTTCTGGATTGTAATAAGCCAAATCTCCGACACTAATCGAATAATATTTTTCTAAACCATTTAAGGTTTGTTTTGGCTTCATTCGGTGCATTAGATAAACCTTTCGAGGCGCTTTTACACCTATAAAAACACTATCTTTGAAGGAAAGCATTCTTCCAGGAACGATAGTATCTACTGCATTTTCTGAATTAGACAATAGTGCGGTTTGTCCTTTTTCTAAATTAACAAAAGCTAAATTAGGGACAACTAATAGTCCAACTAAAGTCAATAAAATAATTGTTTTAAAGTTGCGTGTTCTCAATTTTGATCTATTTTTGTAAATTAAAATTTAATTAAAAGACGTTTTACAAATTAATTTATAACAAACTAACAAAATTAATGAAAATTCTTGGTATCATTCCTGCTCGTTACGGTTCTTCTCGTTTTATTGGTAAACCCCTCGTTGAAATTAACGGTAAAACCATGATAAAACGTGTATATGAGCAAGCAAAAGCCACTTCTTTACTTCATAAAGTTGTTGTTGCTACTGATGATAAACGTATTTTTGACCATGTTAAGTCTTTTAATGGAGACGTAATGATGACGGCAAAGACACATGAAAGCGGCACAGATCGTTGTGCAGAGGTCGCGCGGCATTTTCAAAATGAAATCGATATCGTAATTAATATTCAAGGAGATGAGCCATTTATTCAGCCAGAACAAATTAATGCTTTGGCTAATTTTATGAAAAATACCGATTTTCAGATTGGCACTTTAGCCAAATTAATTGGAGAAGATGAAGGCGTGATTTTTAATCCAAATGTAGTGAAAGTCATTTTTGCGCAACAGCAGGCAATTTACTTTAGTCGTCAAGCCATTCCTTACATCCGAAATCAAGAACAAGAAAACTGGATGTATCAATTTGATTATTATAAACATATTGGAATGTATGGTTATCAAATGAAAACTCTTTTAGAAATTGCGGAATTATCGCCTTCAAGTTTGGAATTTGCGGAATCATTGGAGCAGTTACGATGGCTCGAAAATGGTTATTCGATTGGTATTGAAACCACAAAATTAGAAACGATTGGCATTGACACGCCCGAAGATATTCAAAAAGCGATTGATTTATTTTGTTAAAAAAATTCCTAAAAAAGATAAATCATTTCGTTTTACCGTCTTATTTTTTATTCGTATTTTTTTTACCTTGTAAAAGAAACTCTGCTTAAAAAAAAATGGATTAATTGGCTAGGTGTTTTGAGTGAAAAAAGTATTTTTATTTAAGATTTTATCCCCTTTTAGTTTAAACTAAAGATAGTTACTCTATTGTTCTAAAATAGTGATTTCTCGCTTAATTTCAGATACGATTTTAGAAACTGCTTAGTTGCTTGCCCATTAGTCATTTTTCACCCAAATATACGACACTATTTATTCCAATCCGTACTATATTTGTTTCAAAAAATTTTATTTACTTCAGATTTCGTCTTTCCAAGGTCTTTTTCATAAAAAACAACGTAAGTCATTAATAAATAATAACTTACGTTGTTTTAGGCAGCCCCTAATTATTGTAATTGCTATGATTATCTTAAACAATCAAACAACTATAACAGTCTTATAACCAACCTTTTTCAACAATATCCCTAGCATGATAAGTGATAATAATATCCGCGCCAGCTCTAGCAAATGCGTACATATTTTCCATCACAAGCCCTTCTTCATTAATCAAACCAGCTTTTGCAGCGTTTTTGACCATGCTATATTCTCCCGATACATTATAGCAAGCGACAGGCAGATGAGTGTTTTCTTTCAATGCTCGAATAATATCCAAATAAGCTAAAGCAGGCTTAACCATCAGAATATCCGCGCCTTCCTCTTCGTCAAGCTTCGCTTCTCTCAGCGCATCGCCAACACCTCGAAAGTCCATTTGGTAAGATTTTCGATCGCCTTTTTGAGGAGAAGAATTAGCTGCTTCTCGAAAAGGACCATAATACGATGAAGCATATTTGATCGAGTACGACATCAATCCAGTATTGCTGTAACCATTTTCATCTAATAAATCTCGAATTTCACTAACACGTCCATCCATCATATCCGAAGGCGCGACCATATCCGCCCCTGCTTCGGCATGAGTTAACGCCATTTTAGCTAAAATATGAAGCGTCACATCATTTTGAACATAATCTTGCTCAATTACTCCACAATGCCCATGCGTCGTATAAGCACACAGACAAATATCTGTAATAATATATATTTGATCAGCAAAATTAGCTTTTAAAGCCCTTACAGCTTCCGCTACAATACTATTATGATCATGACTTGTGTGTCCGTCTTCGGATTTATCCTCACCGACACCAAATAACAAAATCTTATTTAACCCTAACTTTAATACTTCTTCAACTTCCTTTAATAACATATCAATAGAAAAATGATAAACACCAGGCATCGCCTCGATTTCATGTTTAACGTTTTCTCCCTTGACTACAAAATAAGGATAAATGAACATTTCTTTGTTTAGGCGAGTTTCCGCGACTAAATTTCGGATAATCGCATTTTTGCGCAATCTGCGCGGTCTATTCTTCATCTTTTACTTTTAAGAATTTAATTGATTTTTCGTTCTATTGTTTGATGGTGTTAATCAACTAAAAGATCATGGCAATATAGATTTTTAGATCCAATTAATCAATTAACTTATATATATATTTTAAATTTTAGTAAAACAGCTACATTTTTAAAGAAATGAATATAAAAAAAGAGCAGCAAAAATCTTGCTACTCTGGAAATTCTAAAAAATGAAAAATCAAAACGTTCTT
>CAKZLL010000496.1 GCA_937125475.1 uncultured Saprospiraceae bacterium
AAATTGATGTTATTCTTTTTAAAAAAGGAAAATACCTTATACAAATTAACAAGAAAGGGATTTCGACTGATTATAAATGGTTTGAGAAGTAGTAAAAAAGGCATCCTTTTAAATAAAATTTACGTTCTCATTGTATTATTCATATATTCTAATGACCTTCGCAGGTATTATGGAAAAAACAAAGAAAATAATGAAACGATTTACGTTATTTACCTTAGTGTTGTGCTTGTTGCAATTTTCAGGGCAAGCCCAATCTTGGGGATATGGGTTTAAAGTAGGTTTAAATACATCTGGCGTTTTTGGCCCTTCGGAAACTGATGCTGATGGCAATGATTTAGAAAGCTTCGGAACGATTGGAGGTTTTCAAGTGGGTGGTTTAGTTCAGCTTAAAATGAATAAGTATTACGGTTTTCAGACAGAAGTTTTGTTTTCTCAAAAAGGAGCAGATTACAAATATGAAGGCGAATCTTATAAAACATTCACTTCTCCTATTGGTGCAATACTTCATAGTACAGGTACTCGGAAAGAATTGATAGATGCGACGAATAGTTACATCAGTATTCCATTAATGGTTTATGGTAATATCACACCAAATTTGAATTTGTCTTTTGGTGCTTATTTTGATATTTTGGTAAGTTCTAGCGCAACAGGCGAAATTGAATATGAAGGTACTTTAGACAACGGAACAGGAGATGTTTCGAAGCATTTAGTGAATTATACCTTCAATTATTCTAAGGATGAAGCTCTTGAAACAGCAGCTGCTACTCCTATTAATGTTTTGGTTGGGTCGGATAATATTAGTGTGCCTTACAATGAGGCTGCTTATACGCATTGGGAAACTAAAGATGGCAATTATTATAATCCAATTGATTATGGTTTAATGGCTAATTTAGGCTGGCGTTTTACGAATGGTTTGCGTTTTGATTTGCGTGCAACTTATGGTTTAACAGATGTGACTAATAATTTTTATGATATTTCATCAAAGGAACGAGATGAAAATTATGAGCTTATTCCAAGAACTGATTTTGATAGAAGTATTTCTCTTCAAGTAACACTTGGTTTTGCTTTCTAAAAATGTCGCAGAAACAATAAGAATAAAAATTAGTTAAAGAATGAGTGAATAATGATCTATTATTCACTCATTTTTTTTATTATTAAAAAAAAACTAATGAAAAAGGGAGTAACAATAATTTTTTCCATGTTGATGTGTTTGACGGCTTTTAGTCAAAATATTATTGAACCATGTAAATATGGTCAGCCATTAATTAATGCAATACAAACGAGCTATTCGCCAACTCAAACGATGGGATATGGGCCTGGAAGAGATACACTTTACGCGAGTATTGACAGTGATAATAATGATTTGTATTGCGTTTATACCAATTTCAAAGTAACTCTTAATCCTTCTGATGATCCTTCTCAATCGGCTTTTCAAGACGGAAACGGCATTAATGCAGAGCATGTTTATCCTCAATCAAAAGGCGCATCAAATGAGCCGATGAAAAGCGATTTGCACAATATTTTTCCTTCAAAGGTAAATGTAAATAGCGCAAGAGGAAGTTGTCCTTTTGATGATATTGATGATAATAATACGGATGTTTGGTATTTTGAAAGTAGTTCTAGCAGCTCTATTCCAACATCGAATATAGATGCTTATAGCGAAAAAGATAATAATTCGTGCGAATTTGAGCCTCGTGAGGGCATGAAAGGAAATATTGCTAGAGCGGTTTTCTATTTTTATGCTACATATCAAAATATAGCAAATAGCGCGGATGCTAATTTCTTCCCACTTCAAAAACAAAAACTCCTTGAATGGCATTATGCTGACCCTGCGGATTCTATTGAGCGAAGACGCAGTTATTTGATCGGTTGGAGGCAAGGTAATCAAAACCCTTTTGTTTTGGATAGTACTTTGGCGCGTCGTGCTTTCTTTATGGCAGATGCTTCTTATCCTGCTGGCGATCCGAATTGTTATGATCAATTATCTTCAACACATCAGCCTCAAAATGCGGATTGGGTGAATTTACGCTCTACTTTTATTGAAAATGACATCATTATAGATAGCAAAATTAATAATGGTCAAGTCCATTTGTTCAATTTAATGGGACAAAACGTTGCAAGTCAATCGCTTAACAATCAAACTATTATCAATACTTCACATCTCAGACAAGGGATTTATTTAGTTAAGATTAGAGCTAAAAGCGGAGAACAAGTTACATTTAAAGTATGGGTAAACTCATCGAATTAATATATGTGTGGCATTAAAAAAAGGGCAAAACGCCTTTTAAAACGTCTTTTGAAAGGTTAGTTGCCTTAAATTAAACAAGTGATGAAGGTATTTAAATTTGGTGGAGCGTCAGTCAAAAATCCTGATGCTATTAGACACGTAGCGAATATTTTATCTAATTATAAGAATGAAAAATTAGTCATTGTAGTTTCTGCAATGGGTAAAACAACGAATGCGCTCGAAGCTATTTTGAATGCATTTTATAAAAAAACAGGGAAAGCTTTTGATTTATTAAATGAATTAAAAGAAGCTCATTATCAAGCATTAAGTGAATTGTTTGATCAAGAAGACCCTATTTTTGATAGCATCAATGATACTTTCGTAGAAATTGAATGGAGCATCGAAGAAGAACCGACTGAAACGTATGATTATCTTTACGATCAAATCGTTTCAGTAGGGGAATTTCTTTCTACTAAAATATTAGCTGCTTATTTGAATAAAATTGGTACGCCAACAACTTGGCTAGATGCTAGAGATGTAATCTCAACAGATAATACTTATCGAGAAGCGCAAATTGACTGGAAACAGACTGCTGAGAAAATGAATAAGAAAGTACCTGTCTTATTGGACAATGGTTTTGTCTTAACGCAAGGTTTTGTGGGCGGAACTTCTGAAAATTTTACCACGACTTTAGGGCGTGAAGGTTCGGATTTTACAGCGGCTATTTGCTCTTACTGTTTGGATGCGGAAAGTATGTCAGTTTGGAAAGATGTTCCTGGTATTTTGACTGCGGATCCGCGTTTATTCAAAAACGTAGTTAAGATTGATCGGTTATCGTATCGAGAAGCAATTGAAATGACGTACTACGGCGCAAAAGTCATTCACCCGAAAACAATCAAACCACTTCAAAATAAGAATATTCCACTTTTTGTAAAGTCGTTTGTTACGCCAGAAAGCGCAGGAACGATGATTTCTGATTTTATTGAGCAACGTTACCCTCCAATGGTAGTAGTCGAAAAAGCTCAAGCTTTATTGCATGTGTCGCGTCGAGATTTTTCATTTGTAGAAGAAGAAAGTTTGAGCGAATTATTTGCTATGTTCAAAAAGCATCGAGTACGTGTAAATTTGATGCAAAATTCAGCGATTAGTTTTACAATTTGTGTGCATGATGTTCCAGAACGCATTTCAAAATTACTTGAAGCGCTTGAAAACGATTATAAGGTAGTGAAAGATGAAGGGTTAGAATTAATCACTGTTCGTCATTATAATAATAATCTGATTAACGAACTCAAGAAAAATAAAATGGTTTTGCTAGAAGAACGTATTCCTAAAACCATACAATTAGTAATGAAAGATATTCCTTTAATGGAAAGAATTTAGGATTTAGATAGTTAAAAATAAATGACTGCTTCAATGAGTAATAATCCTCATCGAAGCGGTCATTTGTTTTTAAGAAAAGCGATTGTTGATCGTTTTATCCTTGCCATTTATAATATCTTGCGCCTTCTGTTACGCCAGATTTTCCGATTTCTGATAATGCAAATTCTTCTTGTGGCGCACTTACGCTTTCGCACAATTCTCCTGTATGCAACTCGTGATAGCTATTATAATCAATTGACTTTCTGTTTTTTAAGTGATCAAATAACTTAAAACGCTCTACAACAGTTTTCCATTCTGGTTGGACAATAGCTTCAAATATTTTTGATTTCGAGCCACTTCCATAACCAATAAATCCAAGAGTTTTCCCTGTCAAATCTTTACCTTCTTGAAGTTCCGATTCTAAAGTACTCATTAGAGCTAAGAAAATAGAAGCGGTGTACATATTACCAATATAACTAGAGGCTCGTTGTCCTTTTTCTATTTTTTCTTTAATTAAAGACTTATAAACAGGAGTTTTTGTAGCGCCTCTCAATAATTGTGCATAAGCTTTTTGATAAGCTGCTTGATCTTCAAAGTCGCTTAATTGAGGTTCTTGAAGTCCGTTTTCTGCTGCGAAATCAGCCCAATGTCCTGTCCGTTTTAATTCATTGACAAAAATTTCTGAAAAAATGCGCTTGCCATGAAAGGCATAAGGCAAATGAAAAATCAAACTCTCCCAAGTGTCAAAAAGTGATTGGTTATTATTAATATCAAACTCGCCTTTATTATTTTTTTGTTTTAAAAGGTGGTTATAAGCTTCTTTAATCCGATCTTGATAGCATTGATTAGAATATTGACCATCAAAAACAGGCGTATCTTTATGAATAGTCAAAACTGTTTCATTCATATCCAAAACACCTTTAACTTCTACCGTTTTAGGCAATTGATTAAGAATATCTTGAACACTTCCATTGCCATTTTTCATAGCGGCTAAATGCAAAACTTCCTCTACAATCTGTGCTTTTGTTATAGTTCGTTTAGGTTTATAAAAATCGTGAACGCTTAATGTACCAACACCCCAGTTTTTGCCAATAGCTAATAATCGAGGATTTCGTTTTACCAAAACAGCAATTGCGCCAGCTCCTTGCGTATATTCACCAGAAGATCCTAATTCATATTTTGCATTATCAGAAGCTACGACAATACCAATTCGTTCGTCATCTCCATTGACCCAATCAATCGTATTTTGTAAAGCGTCAATCGCGCCAATGCAAGCAAAAGTCAAATCTACTACATCACAATTTACAAAACAATCTGCACCATATTCGTCTTTATATTTATTATATAACATCTCTAATATATAGGTCGCGGTAGGTTTTGAGCCATCTAAAGCACTTTCTGTACCTAAATAAATACGACCAATTGAAGATGGATTTAGATTGTTTTTTTCGATTAAATCAGCAACAGCATTCGCTGCCATAGTTGCAGCGTCTTCATGTAAATCGGGAATTGCCATTTGTAATAAGCCCAAACCTCTGCTTAATTTGGCATATTCTAAATTTCTTGCTGTTGCCAAATCTTGAATGTCGAAATAAATTTTGGGAACATAAAGGGAAATGTCATCAATACCAATTGAATCTCTTGATTGCATACGAATTAGATTTGTTGAATAAAGTAATTTTCTCCTTAGAGAATAGTTTTTTTGATCGTATCAAAAACATGACTTAACTATTTCTTAGGTTCTAATTTTATTAAATTAAGTTTCTTAAAAAAGTTGAAATAATGTAATAAGAGTAATTGTATAGATACTATACAGCTCTTACCCATTTTAATTAAGTGTAGACAATTAGCAGATTGACTGTAAAAATAAAAAAGCATTTTCAATGCTGAAAATGCTTAATCTACTTTTTTATGAAAACATTATATTTCCTCAAATTATCTGTATTATTACGTTTTTATTCTTAATAAATAAGAGAAATGAGAAAAATATAAATAGCAATATTAGCGAAACTAACGCTTGAAGGTAGGTATAGCTGATATTACATATGGTAATGAAACGTTAATATCCTATTCTTGTTCATTAAGAAATGAATTATTTTACTATATAATGAATACTCTGATGATTATTTTGGTGTTTATTTGTTAGAAATAAGTTATTCTATGAATTTTTGTGATTATTTTAGTCTCAAATTTTGAATACTGCTTAAAAAGATTGAATTTAACATCTGTATTAGCAAAATTGATAACAACCTAGCCATTTAGAGGTCATTATCCATTGTCCACTATCCATTATCCATTATTTAATGCTCGTTCAATATTACTATCCTAATATCCTCAAGCCAAAACAATTAGATAACTATTTATCTAAAGGTTGGTTTAGAAATGCCAATATGATGTATCGCACTAAGCTCATTTGCTTGAATAGCGAATTGCATTCGGTTGTCAATATTCGCCTCAAAACAGAGGAGTTTCAACCTTCCAAAAAATTTAGAAAAATCATTCGACGTAATGATTTTCGTTTTTCGGTTATTTATCGACCAGCTATATTAGACGAAGAAAAGAATGCCTTATATCAAGATCATAAAAGTCGTTTTGAAGGATTTATTTATAGTTCTTTAGAGCTGTTTTTTTATGGAGAAGAACAAGCTGCAAATATTTTTAATACTTATGAATGTTGTGTTTATGATGGAGATGAATTGATTGCAGTTAGTTTTTTTGATGTTGGAGAAAATAGCATGGCGAGTCTTTTGGCTTTATACAAGCAAACCTATCGAAAATATAGTTTGGGAATTTATACGATGCTGAAAGAAATTGAATTTGCTCAAAAACAAGGCATTCAATTTTATTATCCTGGTTATGTATTAGATCAAGTTTCTATCTTTGATTATAAATTAAAAATAGGCACTTATCAATTCTACAATTGGAAGACAAATCGTTGGAAGAAGTGGCAATTGCGTGAAAAAATGGAATTTCATGCCGATGTACTAAAAGAAAAAATAGCGAAAGTTGAAAAGGTTTTAGCTGAATATCAGATTGATTATGAAAAACTTATATATCCTTTGTTTTCCATTGGCTACATAGATTATTCCTATTTAAGAAGCCCTATTTTTATTTCTTGTTTTGAAAATGAAATACCTAGTCTAGTTGTAGAATATTGGCTAGAAGAAGAGCAGTTTGTATTATCTAATGTGAGTACTTTAGAGTTTGAAAGTAATCCAAATATTGTAGAGTTTAGCAAAAATCATTCTGCTGAGAATAATTTTTTTAATTTAATATGTTATAATTATAACATATTAGTAACGAATGATCCTTATGAATTAATGGATTTTATTTTGGAATGGAAAGAAGAAGATTTTGAATTTTAAGATGAAAAAAGAATAATAAATGGCAATTATATGGTCATTGTTATCATTTAAACTTAAAAAGAGGCACAAATGACTTGAATTTCTCCTTAGAGATATGTATCTTAGATAGATTAAAATAAAAAAATGAGAAGTATGATTCTCACTTCATTACTTCTCATCTAAAATAAAACTGGTTTACTTAGTTTTTTCATTCTATACAGGGAACGCTTGCGTTCCCTTTTTCGTTGCCTCACTTTTTTATTTTTTTCAAAAAAAACAATTTCTTATAAGATAACTAATGTAAAAAAGTTGTCTTTATTATCTCACAATCAACATATCTAGTATGCTCTGATTGCTAAGTTTACTTATATTGTCTTAATGTAATTTAAGAAAGTTATACTTGGCATAAAGAAATATTCTCCACCTCTAACAGTGATATATCGTTTAAAACCACTATAAAATTCATTAACAGGTTCTGCTTGAACAGTAAAACCCCATTTGTCTGCATTAGGATCACCTTGAATTGGTGCGCCAGTAATCACATCAATATCATTTTTTAAATGTGTCAATTGATTATTATTCGACCAAGCATGTTGAATGAATTCAAATTGAATTTCGATATTCGTATTAAAACAAATAAAATGTAAACCTTCTTCTTGCGTTTCCTCGTTTTTATAAATACGACCTCTTCGGATAATTCTATGGCGATTACTAACTTTTAAAGATTTCTTTGGACCGTAAGTTCTGACATGATCACGCGGATTATTTCGCCTCAAATGAGAACCAAACGGACAACGAAGTCCTTCTTTATCTTTTTCAGCATAACCAAAATCATCGTTAGAAAATGAAGTTCCGCCTGGATTTGGGTCTTTATCTGGAAAATTGACCAATGATGCGCCACTAGGCCAGCGACCAACACATTTTGAAGCTAATTTAATCGCTGCATCTTCATTCACTGATCCATCAGGGTTTTTAGTATTGTTTCTCATGTATTCCCAAAAATCATCAACATGTTGCTCCATTTCTCGAAAGACCATGAAAGTTCCATTATTACCCAAATCTTTCAATGGCTTATTTTTATCCTTTGGATTAGGTACATCTGGCAAACTATTATAATTACCTTGAAGTTTTTTTAATGTTGGACTAACAGGAAATTGATTGTGCTCATTTTTATAACCTAACAAAAATTCTCCAGGTTCAATAATATCATTTTTAGGTGCAGGACGACCACTACCTTTAATAACAGGCTGAGAAATACCATCATGGAAACCAAAGGGCTCTCTACTATCTTTTCGATTATAACCGCTTGTTTCTTTTGCCAATTCAAAACCGCCATTCTTTTCGCGTCGAATAGTTTCCTCTGCTAAAAAAACATTCATTGCCTCTTCGTCAGTCGCATGATATATGGCAAGTACATGAATATCTTGGACTTTCCCTTCTTTACCCCAACGCCATTGATCTGGTGCGCTATCGCCATAATCCGCCAAAACACGGCTTTTTCCTTCCGTGACCATTCCTGCTTTGAAAGGATACGGAAAAGTTTTTAAGTTTTCTTCCATCATTCCTAACGCTTCTAATCCATCATGTGTAAAAGCGAGATGAACGGTTTTAGATACTTTATGTGTGATTTCTGCTGTGTCAACTAAAGGAATACTATCACCAATCCATTTTTTGGCTTTGGTGGCATCCTTTACAGTTAAGAACCAATATTTAGTTTGAAAAAGTTTACCATAGCCACGCGTGACCATTCCTTGTATATCGTTTAGATTTAGCGTTTTTGGATTGCTAACTATCATAATTTTATTCTTTTAAAATTAAAAATTGTTAATTGATTGGGGTATAATTTGTAGAATGAATTTGATTACTTGGTATTCATTTTAAATTCTACGAAGCATTTCTGCAATTTTCTCATCACTCAAATCACCAGAATTGAATAATTCCGTTCTTAATTTTGATTTATCTACAATTTGTTGGAGACCGTGCCAAGGATAGGCAGAGTACCAAATTTGGGTCGAAACTTGAGTTTTTCGACCCCACCCCATAAATTCAGCAATTTTGTAAGAACCACCAGCAAACATAAATAAGGTTCTTGGATAACCCACAGCCGCGCCATAAATTGAATTCAAACCCCAGCCATTATGATCCACAAAATCACCTAAATATTCATCATAACTACCATCAAAATTACTAAAGAAAATAAAACGTTTTCCATTATCAAGTAAAACCCAACGGGCAAAATGAATGGTCGGTGTATGGAATAATACGCCTTTTACAAATAAATATTTCCCGCCATAGGTTACAATAAATAGGAATAATTTTAGTCCTATTCTACGCAAACCACTCTTGACTTCAAAGATTTGTGATAGCTGATTTTGGTAGATGAAATCCTCTTCATCCTTTAATGCTGTTAAACGATCTTGATTTAGATCACTTTGTGTCATTTCAAACCCTTTATAATTCCATTCCACTATTTGTAGAACGATAATGTACAGGATTAACAAAGGAAGAATTGCCAATAAAAGCAAGACTAAAAGCCCTGTCATTAGAAAATTGATCTTAGGCAATTCATAATGTTTTCTTGCCCAATTCCATTGAGGATCATTGGCCAGATTGGCTTTAATTGCTTTATAGGCTTCTCGTTTGGTTTTCCATTTCTTACCATTTTTGCCTACAAATTCTCGAAGATGATCGTATAATTTGACTTCATTTTTAATTTGTTCAACCGAACGATTAGGCGCACCAACATAAAAACCTTGTGTTTTGATGCTATACTTTTTTAAGTAAGCAACAACACTACTACTATTATCTTTATCGACTTTATCAAATCCAGCACAATGATCTAAAATTTCATTTAAATCATCTTTTAGCTGCTTTGTTGTTGTGATGGTGTTTAAATGATTGGCTTCTGTACCATCTATATTTGCACTATAAAATAAGCTTGTACCAATATTCTTTTTAGGATCAGAAGGAACAATAACCCAGCGAGCTAAATGTACTGTATTGACTCGAGAAAAGTCAAAAAATGGTTTTTCATTCCCTTTTCCTTTCATTTGAGGATTGCCTCTTCTGGATGTCTCTCTCTTCGCTAGGAATTTGTCCAGCTTTACTAAATCAACATTGGGTTTCAATGGTATTTGTAAAGAGACTGCATTTTGCTTAGTCATATTTTGAGTAATTAATGAATTTTTAAATTAATTGATACTTATAGACTTTATTGATTAAAATTATCGTTTAGAACTACTGCACTGTAACAAAATTTATTTAAGATCTAGGTGCAGCGCACTGATGCCTAAATATAATGTGTTGTTAATCAATTATTTGTGTTTTGTGTCGGTACGCTACACCTAAAATTTAACGCCTTAATCATTTACTACAAACGGTGGCGGTTTAGTTGCACCACTGCTTTAGTGTAATGATCTAAAATGGACTAAGATCGCGGTTTTAACAGCAACATTATCAGTATGTTAGATTAAAGTTGAGATATTATAACCGATATAAATCACCGCACTAAACAGGCTAGACGGGAATGAGTTTTTTTATCTTAAAATCTAAGGATACGATCCCTTGAAGGGATCAGATCCTTGAAGTTTCGTTATTCCCGTCACCTGTAAAGTAGCGGTGCAATTGATTAAATAATTTTTGTTACAATGTAATTAGATTAACAAAAAATCTAGCTTTTCATTTATAATTATTTAATCATTTAGTCAATCACACTTATTTATCTCTTATAGATTCCTTTTGTTACTTCTTTTTTCTGAAAGAAGCCAAATAGTTCTTTTTTTTGCGAAAAATGAAGCTTTAAAGATCGTATAGTTTTGGATAGCCTTTCCATATCATTGGAAAGAGTAGGGAATAAACAAGAAGTGACAAGCCCTTGCTATTTAATGAATTGAGGGTAAGGAACATTTTCAAAAAAAAAAAACGAATTTTTGTTTGAATAAATGATTATTTTATAAAAATGTATTT
>CAKZLL010000497.1 GCA_937125475.1 uncultured Saprospiraceae bacterium
TAATCTCCCCATCTTGCTATGACTTTTATTTTTTACAAGGCGCTTTTTACGCCGCATAGCGAGCTATGCGGCGTAAAAAGCGCCTTGTAAAAAATAAAATTCATTACGCAAATCTTGGGTAGGTTATTTATTTCCTTGTCCCTTAATTTAAAAAAAATACCTTTTCGGGAATTATTTCTTGCTTTTTTTGTTAGCCTATAAAATCATTAAAAAACACCTTAATTTTTAAAATGATGATACTTTCCAAACTACGACCTCCTTCGAGGTCATATACTTTTCTACCAAAACCATTCTAATTAGAAGGAATATCCAGTATTTATTATTTGGAATTTGAATATTCCGACTGTATTTTAGAACCTTATCTTATCTTTTATAATATAAAGTCATTAAGTTTGCATAAATTTTAAAATCAGCAATCAAATTGTTGATTATGGTAGGTTTTTATTTACCAAACAACTGCGAACGGAAAATTATATCTAATGAGTAATATTACAGATACACTTAAAGAAAATGTAGCGAAAGCCGTCAAATCATTGTACGGTGCTGATTTTGAGGCGAAAAAAGTGAATATTAGCCCAACTAGAAAAGAAATTGAAGGCGATTATACGATTTTAGTTTTCCCTTTTGCTAAAATAGCACGGAAAAGACCAGAAGCAATCGGAGAAGAAATCGGTCAATATTTGGTCGAAAATATGGACGCTGTTGCTAAATTTAATATCATTAAAGGATTTTTAAATCTTTCTGTGAGTGATAATTTATGGGCTTCTATGCTTAATAATATGCTTGGACAGGCTGATTTTGGTACACATCCTAAAAATGGCGAAAAGGTAATGGTCGAATATTCGTCTCCAAATACGAATAAGCCTTTGCATTTAGGTCATGTCAGAAATATCCTTTTGGGGTGGTCTTGTGCTAAAATTTTGGATGCCGCAGGTTATGATGTTACTAGAGTTCAAATCATCAACGATAGAGGCGTTCATATTTGTAAATCAATGCTCACTTGGGAATTGTATGGCAATGGCGAAACGCCTGAAAGCTCAGGAATGAAAGGCGATCACATGATCGGCAAATATTACGTGTTGTTCGATAAAAAATTCCAAGAAGAATATAAAGTTTGGCAAAAATCAAAAGCTGCTTTAGCTAGATATAAAACTTGGATCAATTCCGAAGCAGGACAAAAAGCCGTCAAAGAACAAGGTACAAATGAATTAGAAGCGCATTTTTATAAAAGCGTTTATAAGAATAAATACTTCAACGACGAAAGCGAAATCGGTCAGAAAGTCAATGAAATGTTGATTAAATGGGAAAATAACGACCCAGAAATCAGAGCATTATGGCAAAAAATGAATGGCTGGGTTTACGCTGGTTTTAATGAAACATACAAGAATTTAGGCGTTTCTTTCGATGATATTTATTACGAATCTAATACCTATTTATTAGGAAAAGATACAATCGAAGCAGGGTTAGAAAAAGGATTGTTTTTCAAAAAAGAGGACAATTCTGTTTGGATAGATTTGACGGATGCTAAACTCGACGAAAAATTAGTATTGAGAAGCAACGGAACATCGGTTTACATGACGCAAGACATGGGAACTGCGCAGCAGCGGTACAAAGATCATGGCGTAAGTAAGATGATTTATGTCGTTGGTAATGAGCAAGAATATCACTTCAAAGTGCTTTTTGAAATTCTGAAAAGATTAGAAGAACCTTATGCGGCTGGTTTGCATCACTTATCTTACGGTATGGTAGAATTGCCAGATGGTAAGATGAAATCGAGAGAAGGAAAGGTCGTTGATGCGGATGATTTGATGGTAGAAGTGCAAGCAGCGGTTAAAGCTGTTTCGGAAGAAAGCGGCGGTTTAGTCGGTTTGCCCGAAGAAACAATCACTGATATTCACAGACAAATTGGCTTAGGCGCATTGAAATTCTTTATTCTAAAAATCAATCCTAGAAGAGGAATGATTTTCAATCCAGCAGAATCGGTTGAG
This sequence comes from uncultured Saprospiraceae bacterium, assembly GCA_937125475.1. GTDB lineage: Bacteria > Bacteroidota > Bacteroidia > Chitinophagales > Saprospiraceae > CAKZLL01. The sequence goes on from CAKZLL010000497.1 coordinate 1,989, forward strand.
ATTCAAGGACAAACTGGGCCTTTTATTCAATACGCGACAATGCGGACAAAAGCCGTTGAAAGAAAAGCAAAAGATATTGATTTGAGTTTTTCTGATAATTATACGGATGTTCAAGATATTGAGCAAGAGTTGTTGTTAATGTTGCAGAAGTTTCCGAAGATTATTGCAAAAGCGGCAAATACATACAGTCCAGCAGAAGTAGCGAATTATTCTTACGAAGTAGCAAAAATTTTCAATAGATTTTATAATCTTTGTCCAATTCTAAAGGCAGATAATCCATTGGAAGTCAAAGCATTTAGATTGAAATTATGTCAATTGACAGGCAAAGTTTTAGTCAAAGGGTTAGATTTATTAGGAATGGAATCGCCTGATTATATGTAATTTAGTTGAAAGTTGATAATGGATAATTGATAATGCCTGAGTTGGCACGGCTCTTTATCTTTTAATATGGAAAAGCCATTTTGAGTAGTGAATTTACTGCTCAAAATGGCTTTTTAAATTTATATTATCGCTTTAAATTTTGTAGAAAAAATCTTTACCTGATCAAAGTCACATTTCCTTTTAAAAACTCAATTGTTCTGTCAGAAAATTCAACTTCTGCTGTCCAAGAAAAAATCCCCATATCCATCATTTTGCCTTTAAATGAACCATTCCAACCTGCACTAATATCATTCACTTCAAAATTTTCGTTTGCAAAAACCATTTCGCCCCAGCGATCAAATACTTTGAAAGTCAATACTTTAGAGCCTGCTTTTCCATGTAATATAAAAACATCATTGACTAAATCATTATTGGGCGTGAAGCCTGTCGGTACAAAAATGGTGTGATCTGGTTCTACGCGTACCCAAAGCCCATCGGATACTTCACAGCCATTACTATCAATGACAGTCACAGTATAAAACATATCCGTTAAAGGCATAGCTAAAGGCATTTCACAAGTATCGCAGCTTAGTGTATTTAATGCAAATTGTTCTTCCCAAATAAAGAGTAATGAGTCCGAAGGAAAAGAAGTCGCTGCCGCTAAAATTGTACTATCTCCTTGATTGATTTGAAGATCTGGCCCTGCTTCTACAATCAACTCCGCAGGTTCGAAAAGATAAGCAAATGTATTAAATTCACAATCGAAACTATCTCTAATTGTGATAGGATAAGCGCCAGCATCTAGACCATAAATAATATTAGCATTAGAAAAATCAACGCCATCAATTGAATATTCATAAACGGGCGTTCCCCCAATTGGCAACATATAAAATTGTCCATCTCGACTACCGAAACAGCTCAAGTCCGTAGATTGAACATCAAGCCCCAAAACATTAGGTTGAGGCAAGAAAACACTATCAATTTTTTCACATCCTAAGGAGTCGGTTACGGTCACAGTATATTGGTTTGAAGCTAAGTCTGTGATTATATTTCCTACCGATTGATTGCTCCAATTGTAGCTATAAGGAGCTTTGCCATTCTGAGTTGATATTTCGATTAAGCCATTTGCATCATTATTACATTTCGGAAGAGTAAGCCCAAAACTTTGTATCATCGGCAACGCTTCACCTACCGTCAAAGCCGCGCTAGCAACGCAACCGTTATAATCCGTGACAGTTACTAAGTAAGTTTCTGAAGCTAAATTATAAGCAGTATCAGTAGTTTGATTAGCTGCATTAATATCCCATTGATAAGTGTAATTCGGTGTTCCACCTGAAGGAGTAGCAATGCCATCGGCATCATCTTGACCAAAACATTTTGTACCGCTACTAAACGTGCTTAATGTTAAAGGTAAAGGCGAAGGAATATGAATTGTATCGATTTTGATACAGGCATTGCCATCCGTGACCGTGACCATATAAGTCGAAGGACCAAAAAGTTGTGTTGCAATAGATGAGGTTTCAGTTGGAATAGTATTCCAAGCATAAGAAAAATTACCCACACCGCCGTTAGCAACTACCGAAGCAGAGCCAGAGGCATCACTAAAACAACTTGCAGAATCAATCAAAGTCATAACTGTAATGATTTCTGGAGGTTGTTGTACATCAACTTGATTAATATTTCGACAACCATTCACATCCGTAACCGTTACTTTATAAGTGCCAACGGAGATGTGTGCAATGTCCCTAGTTGTAAAGTTATTAGACCAAAGATAGGTGAAAGGCATTGTACCTTGAATTGCATCAACATCGGCTGTTCCGTCACTTCCTCCAAAACAAGAAACGGGAGTTGAGCCAGTACTAGTCAAAACATTAGTATAAGATTCAGTAATATTAATGGTATCAGAGGAGATATTTCCACAAGCATCTGTTACTCGAACCCAATAAGTACCTGTGCCTGGTGCCCAGTAGGTTGTATCGGTCGAGCCATCATTCCATAAGTATTGAAGCCCTTGTAAAGCAGGGTAGGAGGCATCCAAAAGGACAGAGTCATTGATACAAATAGTCGTATCATTACCGAGGAAAATTGCTAATGTATCAATCGTAACTGTTACATCATCGCTTGCAAAACAACCTTCCGAATCTGTAATTGTTACCGAATAAACGGTCGTTCCACTAGGTGTTGCGATAGTTGCTGGTGTTGTTGTATTGGATAAAGTCGCAGCAGGAGACCAACTATAACTGAATGTAGAACTGGTCGTATTTTGAGGTTGTGCGCTTAATAATGCTGAAGAAGCACCATAACAAATCGAGGTATCGCCAGCAGCTATAGCGATCATGCTATGAGGAATAACCGTGATTGGTGTAGGATCATTTTCTAAAACAGTAACTGGATAATCTGAAACCGCTGTTGAGCCAAGTGCAGCAGGTAAATCAAATAAAATCGCTTGATTAAAATACGTTCCTAAAGCGGTGTTAGAAACTTGCGCTTCTACTCGAATTGTACTATTACCAATTGGGACATTCATATCAGTAATATTTAGGGTATTTGTACCAATCCCTGTGACTGTCCCACCTAGCGGATTACTAATAATTTGAGTAGCAGTAAATTCTGGAGGCATAACATCTTGAAGATCAATTCCTGTTCGAGGAATTCCAGAGGTGTTGACAATCTCAAAATTAAAAATAATTTTCCCGCATTGAGGAATAGTGTCTGTATCTGTTGTTTTTTGAATTTTAATGGTATAAGGACAAGAACAACCATCATTTTGGGTGGCAGATGGCCCAGTAGTAACGGCTGTGACAATGCCTGTATTTTTATCAATATTAAAAAAGGTCTCCTGTATGCTTCCTCCTATTGCTTGTCCATAAGCCTTTAAATTACCAAATGCATCAAAAAATGTTGCTCCAAACGTATTTGCAATAGGAGAGAGTGGGAAAGAAACATCATCTACATTGCCCGTTACTCGATCATAAGTGATTAATCTATTGTTAGCAAAGCCATATATTTTTCCAGTGAAAGGATCAATTGAAATATCCGCACTTCTGACCGTTGGTGCAACCCCTGAGGATTGTGCGGTTAAATTTAGTGAAGTAACCGTATAGTTTCCACTAGATAATTCTATTTTATGCATCGTCTGATCTCGTCCATTAACACTTCCTAATACGATTAATGTATCGCCATCAGGCGTGACATCACCAGCTATAAAACTCTGACTAAGCAGACCTGTAATCGTAGTAATAATCGTCGCTTGTCCAGTCGCATCTATTCGATATAAACTTTTATTACTTGGATGAAGCCCATAAATAAGATTGTCTGTAATTCTATAACCAATTGAATTGATATTTAATCCTGTATTATTTCCTAGTGAATTAAATAGCACATTTCCTGTATTATTATCAATATTCACTCGATAAATCGTACTGCCGTTTCCTGTTCCTAAGGCAAGGTAAAAAGAGCCATCACAGACAAAAGGAGTTTGAGCATCGCTCCAGTTAATCAATTGAAAAATAAGGAAAATCAGTGTAATTAATTTTTTCATGGTTGTATTATTTCAGCGTTTGTGTACATAGCACAGGCGTTCTTATTTGTAATAAATGGAGAATGTAGTAGTTTTATTAACAAGACAATTATAAAAATAATTATTTGAATTGGGTAAGATGGTAAGACTATTTGTAATTCAATTGGTTTAATGGGTGAAGTAGTTTTTTGAAAAAAACTATTCTGAGAGTTCATACAAAATAAAAACCTTGCCTGCTTTGGGTAACAGACAAGGTTTCGCTAAAATAAATGTACTGATTTGTTCAACCGATCATTACTCTAGCCAATTAATTTCTTTTTTTAAATGTGCCAAAGTATAGGCCTCTGGGCTTGCGGCTTCGACTTGATGATTATACGTCCAATTTGCTTGTGAAGGCAAACTCATCAATATAGATTATGTTGTTCCATTGGTTTCCAGACCAAATTTAGTACCTCTATCCCAAACCAAATTGAATTCAACATAACGCCCTCGACGATGCAATTGCCAGTCTTTTTGTTGATCAGTATAGGACAAATCACGGTTTCTTTTCGCCATTTCTATATAAATAGGGCAGAAGCTTTCGCCAATATCTTTGGTAAATGCCCAACGTTCCTCTTTAGTAAAACCATCTTGATGGCTCAATCTATCGTAAAAAATGCCGCCTATACCGCGTGTTTCTTGTCGGTGTCGGATATAAAAATAATCATCTGCCCATTTTTTGAATTTAGGATGATAAATATCGGAATGTTTATCACAAGCATTTTTCAACGATTGATGAAAGAATCGTGCATCATCCGCTACAATATAATGAGGCGTGAGATCAATCCCACCACCAAACCACCAAATATTATCATTCATTTCAAAATACCGCACATTCATGTGAATAATCGGCATCATTGGGCTTTTGGGATGCAAAACGATTGAAACACCCGTTGCAAAAAAAGTACCTGCTTGAGTATGAAGGGCTTTCGCTGCTTGTTCGCTGAGTGTGCCGTGTACTTCCGAAAAATTTACACCGCCTTTTTCAATCAAATCGCCTTGAATAATGCGCGTTCGACCACCTCCGCCTTCTTTGCGTACCCAAAGATCTTCTTGAAATTTTCCAACGCCATCAAGTGTTTCTAAAGTACCGCAAATTCGATCTTGCAAGCCTTTAAACCAATCCGTTATCTGTGTTTTATCCATTTTCTATTCTTCTAAATGTACAGGTGTGACTGTATATCCTCTTTCTTTTAATAATTGAATCACGCCAGTATCACCACCCAAATGCCCAGCACCTACGGCATAGAAATTAGGTTCTTGTAATAGTTGGCTCATTTGTTCGATCCAATTCATATTTCTATTAGCTAACAAATCCTGCTCTAATTCTTTATATTCTGCTAAGTTTTGGGTCATATATTTATATAAAGCATTGATGTCTTGCTTTTTATATAAAGCGACCATTTCCTCAAACATCTTTTTGTTGGTTTCAAAATCATTAGCAAAAGATTGTAAACTAGCGACTTGTTTATCATAAGATAATTTATCCATGATAGCCATTTGTTCGCTTAATGTTTCTAATCCTTGAACATTCTTGTTCATACCTTGAGCCATCTGAGCCAATTCTTTCTCATAAGCTATCATTTTTCCATCGACCATAGCAGGATACAAAAAACTATTCAAGATGAAAGGTTTGAATGTTTTTAATTGATCGAGATCCATATTGGTAAGTTTCTTAAAACTTGCTTTGAGCGTAGTATATTTTTCTTTGGACATTAATTTGTCTAGAGTAGTATCTTTTAGCATAGCAAGTTTCAACATCTCAGCTTGTAAATTTTTATCTGTGACATCAACTTCTAAATACAATGTGTTACAAGATTGCATCAAAACTGCCATTTCATCAGGAAGGTTAAAATCATTTTCTCCAATTGCATGGATTGTTCCAAAAATATAGCTTGTGCCAATATTTTCGCCTGTGATTTTATACAATAAAGAAGGCTTTTGTTCTTCTTGTTTCTTGTAAACAACCGTACCATTGTCCTCTATATAATCAACTTCTTCTTCTTGGGCTTGCAAAGAAGTTGAAAAAAATAAAATACCTATAAATAAAATTAATAACTGCTTCATTTTTTTAATTTTTTTAAGAAATTAGATGCGGTGTTTTGTCTAATTTGGTATTATCAGTGTATTTTTAAGGTACTTTACTTTTTAATTACTATGTAGATGCAATCATTTTATTAGTTAGGCTTTTGAAAACTTAAATAATTGATTGGATTTATTGTTCGTATATTATGGCTTGTCTATTTCTCGCCATAATTTTTAGAAAAGCTTTCCCATTTCATTTTTAATACACCAAAAATAGCTTCTTTCACAATGCTTTTACTCATTTTAGAAACACCTTCTACTCGATCAGTGAAAGTGATTGGAATTTCTTTGATTTTAAAACCTAAAGAATGTGTAGCGAATTTCATTTCGATTTGAAAAGCATAGCCAATAAACTTAATTTTCTCTAAATTTAAGTTTTCAAGTACTTTTCGAGTATAACAAACAAAACCAGCTGTTGCATCCTTAACAGGCAACCAAGTAATAAATCGAACATAAAGCGAAGCACCATAAGACAATAAAATGCGGTCAATAGGCCAATTCTCTAACTTACCACCTTTAATATAACGAGAGCCGACAGACATATCTGCTCCATCTTTGGCGCAAGCCTTATATAATCGCTCCAAATCTTTTGGATTATGCGAAAAATCAGCATCCATTTCAAAAATATAGTCATAACCGTGTTTAAGCGACCATCTAAATCCATGAATATAGGCTGTACCTAAACCAAGTTTCCCTGTTCTTTCTTCAATGAAAAGTCGGTTAGAAAATTCTTTTTGTAATGCTTTGACGATATTTCCAGTGCCATCAGGCGAACCATCATCAACGATTAAAATATGAAAATCTTTTTCGAGAGAAAAAACAGCTTTTATTATATTTTCTATATTTTCTCGCTCATTGTAAGTCGGTATAATAACGATGCTATCTGACAAAATTCTAGTTTTAGTGAATAATCATTTTTCTAAAAAAGCGTTATTCGTAGTATGATTTTTTATTGCTTATTCCTATGATTTATCTTTTCTTAGTTAAGGAGAAAAGATAAATCATAGGAATAATAAAATAAGTGCGATTTTAAGGATGAAAAATCTAGAATTTTTAAACTAAATTTAGATTTTTTAGACTTAGAGTTAGCATTTATTTTACATTTTTAAGTTGAGAAGTTCTTTTTTGAACGTTATGAATAGGCAAATTTATTAAATTCAATGATAAAATAATATGAGAATGTTAATATTCGTAATGGATTAACAAAAATTTAGCTATTATTCTGCTTTATTCACAAAAATTAACAGGTCTGAAAGCTATCTTTTTTTTTATCACTAAAAAAAACGACCCAAGTCAGATATAAACTGAATTGAGCCGAAAGTAACTTTTGAAATAACAAAAGTTAATACCTAATAAAACCAATTATCTTTTGAATGATCGCTTCTGAGTGTAAAATTTTGAAGTGACCAAAATCTTTTGTTTGTATGAAAAAATCTGCTTTCCAATGATGATAAATATCTTGACTATGTTGAAAGTCACAGACATTATCATCTTTATCATGGACAAGAATCAATTGCTTAATATTCTGTGGTCTTGGAATTTCTAATAAATTCCCTTCTTTAGGATGTGTTCCTATTTGCTTGAATGAAGCCATTTCCATTTGATGTAATACTTTATCTGGAAGTCTCATTACTTTTTTGAATTCACCAAAAGGAATCGAGGAGGAAGTAAAGGAAGCCACACAAATAAACTGATCGACTTGTATATGTGGCGCAACTTTAGAAAGCATAATCGCCGAAGAAAAACCACCAAAGGAATGGCCAATAATCATCTCGACCCCACCAAGATGTTCGATTAAAGCGGCTATAACTTGAGCGTATAAAAAAGGATTAACTTTCTTGCCAGAAGAATCCCCATGTGCAGGCGCATCTAAAGTGACAACCCGATAGCCATTTGATACTAAAGTCGGAGCAAAATTCCGCATAGCAGTTCCTCTTGATCCCCAGCCATGAACTAATAATGCCGTTTTCTCGCCTTCACCCCAGCTATATCCTTTGATATTCAAATTCTTATGAGGAAAATCAAATCGCTTAACGCTTTCAAGTAATGCATCGCTTTTACGATGTTCTGCCCTTGAAACAGGTCTTTGAAAAAGCGTCCAAGCAAGTTTTCCAAATGTTTTTGGTGCGAGATGACTTATATTTTTAAACGAAAACCGAATCACTTTACCAATGAAAGGAATTTTATGTTTTCTTTTTTTTATTGGAGTTGGATTAGGGTTTTTTATAGTTGCAATAGATTGAATTGTTTTCATGTAATTATTTTTCAAAAAAGACTGATCGGTCTTTTTTAGGGCAAAAAAATAGGTTGATTATTCTTCTTTATCCATGATTAACTCTAATCGAATGATTTTTTCTAATTGATTAAGGACTATATTTAATTGCTTAGATTGTTGATACGCTCTAGACATTAAAATACCACCTTCCAGTGCTGCAACAAAAAAAGTAGCAAAATGAGCTGCATTAACATCTGGTTTAATTTCGCCTTGTTTTATACCTTTTTCGACTACCCGTTTTACAGAATACTGCCAAGTTTCCATAGCATTTACAACGCGCTCTCTCAAAATTGGGTTAGTATCATCTACTTCTGGAGACATGTTTCGTATTGGGCAACCGCCTTCGACAGGCTCATTAAACAAATATTCTTTATAAAAATCTAATGCAGCGATTAGTTTTTCATAAGATTTTGTTTTGGAGCGAGAGAGTTGTCGAACACTATTAGAAACCAAGTCAACAGCATAATCAAAACAAGCAATGGCAATTTCTTCTTTACTATTAAAAGAACCATATATTGCTCCTTTGCTCAAACTTGTTGCTTTTTCAATATCTTTCATAGATGTCCCAGCATAACCTTTTTGGTTAAAAATTCGAGCTGATTTTTCGACGATTAATTGTCTTGTTCTTGCTTTCTTTCCCATGTCTTGTTCAAAAATAAACCAATCGGTTTGTTTTTCAAAATTTTGTCTGCTTTTTAACATTTTTTAACAAAATAAAAACTATCATATTTGAATGAAGTTGGCTTTCCCTAACTTTTTTTTGTGTAAAATTTATGCATATTTAATACCTTTACAGCCTAAAGAAATTTAATACCTATATTTTGGGGGACTTTGAAAATTTTTGTAAAAATGCTGAATGTTGGTAAATGATCAATCAAATGAGGAATTTTTACTGATACTTAAATTTACAGAAATTGACAGAAAACCTATTTTTTAAACAAAAGACTTGTACGGAGGCTACTTAATTTGTTGCAACGGACAAAATTTCCTGCCGTTTCACTTAATCACTAGCCGTGGTATAAGTCTAAAACTTAAAACCATGAATTTTAAATTAATGCTAACGATTTGTGCTGTCAGTTGCCTAACTATGACACAAGCACAAGAGACTTTTAAAACCTGTTATGTCAAAGGTGATTCGTGTTATACAGCGACTTACACGACTTCTTCAGGTTCTTCTCGCGATTATACTGGTCGTCATATTGTTTTCAAAAATACAACCAATATGAAAGCAAAAAGATTATCGCGTTTAGGAACAAATCCACAATTTGGAACGCTTAAAAATTATACAACTACACAGGAAGTATATGATCATTTGAAAAGAGCATATAGAGAAAACAAGCGCGGAAACAGACTTGAATTAGATAAACTTTGGACTGCAATGGGATATTCTGGCTTTAATGATCCTAGTTATACAGTAGAAGATTTGACTCCTGTTTTTCATGAAGTAGGTGTTAAGGGTATGTTAGGTGCTGGTGGTAATAGTTATTTGTATGCTGAAATTTACAGTAGCGGAACTAGAAAACCATTGAAAGGTTATATTGTTGATGCGCCTGATGGTAATGATGTAACTATTATGGAAATCTGTGGTAATGCTTTTTATCAATATAAAGCACCAGTTACTAATCAATTGGTTTCTGTTAAAGCTTGTTCTCTTGGTTTAGGAGATTTGACTAATAAGTCTGTTACTAGTTCTATGAAAAATGGAAAATGTCAAGTGAGAATTTGTGATCGTCCAGCAAGTAAAGAAGGTACTGCACCAGAAGTAATTACTAACTTGGGACATAATCAGCAGTTTGGTCCGATGACTGATTTGAAAACAGGAGCTGAGGTTTATGGTAGATTACAAGAATTACACAAAGAAAACAAATCAGGTAATCGTGCTGAAATTGATCGTTTGTTAAAAACAATTGGTTATACTGGTTTGAACGATGCACGTTTTACAGGAGATGTAATTGAAGTTATTCGTTACGAAGGCGGTGTAGCTGCTGTTATGGGAGGCGGAGAGCATCAATATATGTTTTCTGAAATCTCTACTCAAAATTATGATGTATTGAGAGGTTTTAAAATTCCATCATTGAATGACGAATGTGATTTAACGATTATTGATGTTTGTGGAAATGCATTATACTGCCCACAGCCAATGAATTGTAGAACAATTGAATGTGATTGTGACTAGATTGTAATCTTTTTTAGGTTCATTGACAATTTTTGCGAAAGATAGGAGGCACTTTCAAAGTGCCTCCTATCTAACCTTTGATTTTCAAACAATTATACATTTGTTTTAATTGATAAAATTCAGTTCTGGCAAAAATTGTCAAAGAACCCTTTTTTAATTGAAAATGTGTTGTACTATTTAATTGTACAACACATTTTTTTATTAAAATTGTTAAAATTGTTAAAATTTATAGTTTTACTATTCAAGTTACAAGTAAAGTGCATTTAATTTGTTTATTTCGCGGCACGATAGAAATTAGATAACCTATCAATATTACACTCGTATAGCAGCTACTTAATTTGCTGCAATGGCAAATTTAATTTTGTACTTCGTTAAATTTTTTAATAATAGCTCTGACTATTCAAAAAAAAATGTCTCGAACAAAACAAAATTTTATGCCGTTTCGTTAAGTTATTAGTCGCTGTACAAGCCTATTTAAAAGAGATACTACTACATAGATAACCATAATCAAAACTGCTACAATGAAACTGGAAGAAGCGATTAATCAGAAAAAATTTTCGCACGAATGGCATAAAGCTACTATCAATATTTTATATACAGGTAATTGGTTGGAGGCAAAAATAAAGAAAACCCTCAAACAGCATAATATTACCGTACAGCAATATAATGTACTTAGAATATTAAGAGGACAGCACCCCGATCCGATTTCTACTTCTGTGATTAGGGCGCGAATGTTGGATAAAATGTCCGATGCTTCTCGAATTGTCGAAAGATTGAACAAGAAAAAATTAGTGACGCGCACACCTTGCCCACAGGATAAAAGATTAGTTGATATTATAATTAATAGCCAAGGGTTAGATTTACTAAAAATGATTGATTTAGAAAAGGAAAAAGTAGAATTTGTATTGAATAATTTATCTGTTGAAGAAGCTCAAATGCTGAATGAGTTATTGGATAAAGCTAGAAAAGGCAGAGAAGCACAGCATAAATAATTGAAATTTTAAAGTTGAGTAAGCGAACTTATCCTTTCTTTAAGGTAAATCCAAAAGTAGAACCAACATTTATTCTACTTCTTACATTAATAGTTTGTTCGTGAGCTTCAACAATATGCTTAACAATAGATAACCCCAATCCTGTTCCGCCAGAATTACGAGATCGCCCTTTATCAACACGATAAAAACGATCGAATAAATGAGGCAAGTGTTCCTCTGAAATACCAATACCATTATCAGAAATTTCTACGAGTACTTGATTTTCCATATTATAAAAACCAGTGCGAGTTGTCCCGCCTTTTTTACCGTATTTAACCGAGTTAGAAATCAAATTTGTTAATACTTGTCGAATTTGTTCGCGATCGCCAATAGCATGAAAAGCACGATTATTACCTTCTTTGAACTGTAATGCAATCTCATTTTCCTGCGCTTTGATTTCTATTTCATCATAGATTTCTTGGACTAAGGCCTGAACATCAAAACGATGTAGTTCCATTTCTAATTGACCGCCTTCTAATCGAGAAATTTGCTCCAAATCTTGTACAATTGTATTTAAACGTTCTACATTACTTGCCGCTCGATTTAGATAGCGTTGTGTGATTTGATTATCGTCAATATCTCCATCAATTAAAGTATAGAGATAACCTGGAATATTAAAAATAGGTGTTTTTAACTCATGAGAAATATTACCTAAAAAATTCCGTCGATATTCTTCTAATTTTTTTAAATCATCAATTTCGTCCTTATTACTTTTTGCCCAATTGAGGACTTCTTGCTCTGCTTCATCTATAATATGTCTACGAAGATTGATTTGACTAGCGGATTCAGTCTTCGAGCGTTTAAAAGTATGAATAGCTTTGTAAATAACTCTTATTCGCTTGTAAATGAATTGTTTAAGAACACGAGCTACAACAAAGTAAGAAATTCCAGCAATGAAAAGGGTTGAAATTAATAAAGAAAACCAGTTAAAATTTTTAGAGAAAAATAAGACTAGACCAGTCATAAATGCATTAGAAAGAGCAATAATTATTGCAGTATAAATAGCTAAATCATTAGGCGTAGGATTTTTAATAGACATTTTCTTGTATCAATTTAAATATAATTCAACCATTCATTTCACTCTTACTAAAACTCAAATTTATACCCAATCCCTTTAATTGTTTTGATATAATTTAGACCAACTTTTTCGCGTAATCTGCGAATGTGTACATCAATTGTTCTATTTCCTACGATAACGTCACTTCCCCAAACTTTGTTGAAAATTTCTTCTCTAGTAAAAACCTTTCCTGGTTTTGAAGCGAGTAAACAAAGTAATTTAAACTCTTTTTTTGCTAAAACAATCGCATTATCATTTCGATATACGAGTACTTTTTCCTTGTCAATCACCAAATCTGCAATTTTGATTATAGAAGTATTAGAATCGGTATTCTTTTCAGATCTCTTGCGACGCAATAAAGCATTCAAACGACTAATCAAAACCCTAGGACGAATTGGTTTTGTGATATAATCATCACCGCCAACATCTAAACCAACAATTTGAGTATAATCTTCGCTTCTAGCGGTCAAAAAAGTAATAATAGTTGAATTAAATTCAGGCATTGCTCGTAACTCTCTACAAACCTCAACGCCATCTAATTCAGGCATCATGACATCTAAAATAATCAAATCAGGTTTTTCTTTTTTTGCAACTTTAATTGCCTCATTTCCATTTTCGGCAGTAACGACTTCAAAACCCTCTCTTTTTAGATTGAATTGAATAAATTCTAAAATATCAGGTTCATCATCGGCTATTAATATCTTAATTTTGTTATTGTCCATTTGATCTACTGTTCTGTTTTGATCTGCTGTTTTAACGGCACTACGTTTCGATTTTGAAAAAAAAGTAAAACTCATAAGTAGTCAGACAGAAATAATAGCATTTTTTTTATTTTACTTTTCAATTGCACCGCTACTTTAGTGCGGTGATTGAAATGGTAGAAATATGGGTTTTAACCCAACAAAGTGCTATTTTGGGCTAAAGCCCGATATTTTTAATGCCCTACTATCACCGCACTAAAGTAGCGGTGCAATTGTTCGTTTAAATTTGTCCAACTACTTACTGACATATATTAGACCTAACTTTTAATTAATAAATGTTATTACAAAAATACGGTTCTAAAATATACTATATTGAAAGTAAGTGTTAAATGATTATTAATAATAATTGCTTATATTATTTAATTGTAAAGTTTTAGACTTGTACGACTAAAATATTCAATTAATTCGTTTTAACTCGTTGAATCGCAATAGCTACAGAATCATATACCGCTTCCATGATCTTTGGAGTTTGTGTAAAAGCATCATAACTTTGATAAAAATCGGCTTCTTTAATGTCATGTTCTTGAAAAATATGATGATAATAAGTTTTACCTAAGCTATCTTTATCTGGGCTTACATGCCCTTGCAAATTACCTTCTGCAATATGAATATCTCGCAAGATTTCGATCATTTTCTCTTGTGGAATAATAGGTACATCTTTTATTTCATTCGATCGACAGCCTACCATAAAAAGAAGCACTATTATAGTGAAAGAAATGCTAATGATATTAAAAATTCTCATTGGATCGTTTACTTTTGTTCAAAAATAAGAAATTAAGCCTTTGAATAGGGTTTTATCATAAAATTAATATCAAATCATGTCTATATTTTTAAATATTAAAACTCAACTAGCTAATCAGAAAGTTACTTTAGTCGCCGTTTCAAAAACTAGACCTAATGAAGCTATTTTAGAAAAATACGAACAAGAGCAACGCATTTTCGGTGAAAACCGCGTTCAAGAATTGGTTCAAAAATATGAAACACTACCCAAAGATATTGAATGGCATTTGATTGGACATTTACAAAAAAATAAAGTCAAATTCATCGCGCCTTTTGTAAAAATGATCCATTCGGTAGAGAGTACCAAATTATTAACTGAAATTAACAAACAGGCTAAAAAACACAATCGAGTGATTGATTGCCTGTTGCAAATCAAAATCGCCCAAGAAGATAGTAAATTCGGAATGGATGAAGCGGCTGTTTTAGAATTGTTGAATTCAGAACAATTATCTGGTTATCAAAATGTTAGAATAGTTGGAGTGATGGGAATGGCAACTTTTACGGTAGATAAAAATCAAGTTAGGACAGAATTTAAGCGATTAAAAACGGTATTTGATCGGTTGAAATCGACTTTTTTTGTGGAAAAAACCTATTTTAAAGAAATCTCTATGGGAATGTCAGGAGATTACTCGATAGCAATTGAGGAAGGTAGTACAATGGTCAGAATTGGAAGTTTGATTTTTAATTAAAAAAATATGACAGAACGAAAAGCAAAGCGAAGAGGCATTTTCTTAACGATGATTTTTGCCTTACTTCATGTTGGTTTAACCTTATGGATCTTTCTTTATTTCGAAGCAATTAGAGATCACAATGTCTGGCGTTTTGTTGATCTAGTAACGCCGATTGTGTTGATTGCTTCTTTTTATAGAGGGCGATATATCGGGAAATATATTTTGATTGATCAAGGAACAAACTTAGACAAGATATATGTTTTCTTTTCTGTAATCTTGACGATTATTTTCTTTGTAACGTTATTCTTCTGGCAAGTCTATTTTATGGGGATTCCAGTAAGTTACATTTTGACCAATTTGATCATTTGGTTTTGTTTTGCGTTTTTTATTAATGTGATGTTATGTATTGTAACTACTTCGATCTATCATTATATCTTAACATTTAAGATATAGGAATAAATAAAACCGCAATGACAAAACAAGAGGCAAAAAAACGAGGAATTATTGTTACGATAATTTTTACCTTAATTCATGTGATGGCACTAGTTATTCTTTTTAGCATATGGAGATGAATGAAGATCTAAATAATTTCTACTTTATAGATATATTATTAGTAATGACCATTTTTATAGCTGGTTTTCGAGGTAGAAATATTAGTGAAAAAATAATAGCAAATCAGCAGGGAGATTATCAAGAAACAACTGTTCCTTTAATAATTACTACAGTAATTTCTTTTTTTTCTGCTGAAAGGATTATTGATTTATTATTAGGTTGGTTTTGTTATACCGTGGTATTTAGTATTCTAATAAGTGCGTTTACTAGTGCTTTATATCGATTTGCTCTGATGATGAAATAAAAAACCTTTCTTGTTGTATTATTTATTTCCTTGTCCCTTAATTCTTATCATAAATACATTTCCTAATTTAATTTTACGGTATTACAAATCATTATCAATTAAAATCATTGCTTTTTAGTAATTTTGGGCAATCATAATTTTGCATACTAGAAAATTGTGTAAAAAAGAACTTTGACGCGTTTTAGTTACTTCTTTTTTGTTTTCTTTTGCGAAAAATTTATTCAACTTAACCAAACTAAATCAAATGATGAATAGAATAATACTATTGATGGCAGTGATTACTATATTTTTCGGCTGTAAAAGTGGCGAAAATAGTACTGCCAATGAAGTGAAAATGACCACTGAAAATATGGTTTCTGATTTGCAAAAGCAACTCATTGAAGCCCAAAAAGATGTAATTATTGTCTTGCCAGAAGGAACTTTTGAATACGAAAGACCGCTATCATTGAACGATATTCCTAATGTAACGATCAAAGGAGCAGGAAAAGGAAAGACCATTCTTTCTTTCAAAAAACAAATTGAAGGTGGAGAAGGAATGATTATTAAAGCAGCAAATGATTTAACTTTAGAAGGTTTTACCGTAGCAGATTCTAAAGGCGATGGTATTAAGGTTCAAGGCTGTACAAATGTCATTTTTCGCGATATAGAAACGACTTGGACAAATGGTAAAAAACCTGAAAATGGTGGTTATGGTTTATATCCAGTGACTTGTACGAATGTTTTAATGGAAAATTGTGAAGCATCTTATGCGATGGATGCAGGCGTTTATGTTGGACAATCGACTAATGTAATCGTTCGCAATAATTATGTACATAATAATGTAGCAGGTATTGAAATCGAAAACACCATCAATGCGGATGTTTATAATAATAAAGCGACGGAAAATACGGCTGGATTATTAATTTTTGATATGCCAGACTTGCCACAAGCAAATGGACACGATATCAAAGTGCATGATAATATTGTTGAAAATAATAATGGAGAGAATTTCTCTTCTCCAGGGATTGTTGTTAATATGTTGCCTCCAGGAACAGGGATTTTAGTCATGGCTCACCGCGATATTGAAATCAATAATAATACAATTAAAGGTCATAACACGATTTCTATTGCGATCAATAGCTGGCAATTTACAGGGCGCACGTTCAAATCTGAGGATTATGATCCATTTTGTCATGCCTTAAATATTTATGATAATACAGTAGAAATGGGAACAGGCGCAACGGATGTAACGACTGATTTCGGAAAGCTTTTCACGGCTTTGAGTGGTGGAAAACCTGTTGGAATTGCTTATGATGGTGTTGTTAATCCAGCTCATTTTAATGAAGATGGTTCAATGAAAGAGGAACATAAAATTTGTTTTAGAAATAATAGTAATATTCCATTTATGAATTTAAATGCTTATAAAGCTATGGGAAAAGATGGCTTGGATATGGCAAAATTAGCGAAAGCTATCGAAACTGATGGAAGTGCATTCGATTGTGAAAAAGGAACAATTACTTTGAAGGATTTGGATAAATGGTTGTAAACTAAAGGATCGGATTTTTGAAGAAATTCGATCTTCTATATGTCAAATAACAAGCAAGAAAAATTGAATTAATTCCATGAAAAGAATTATTGTAGGGATTTTATTATTACTCTTAACAAT
>CAKZLL010000498.1 GCA_937125475.1 uncultured Saprospiraceae bacterium
CAAAGGCATGCCTTTGCCAATTTGCCGCAAAAATAAATTCAAATAAATGCCAAAATCATTAACAAAAGCCGATCAATTCAGAGGTTGTATCATCGGCGGAGCAATAGGAGACGCTTTGGGAAGCGGCTATGAAAACTTAGCATCAGAAAACGATGACGCTATTTTTTACCTTTCGGCAAAGCCTAAAAAAGAACTACCAACATGGGAAATAACAGATGATACACAATTGACTTTAGCCACAATTGAGGCTATGATTGGAAATGAAAATATTGATCCAAAAACTGTTGCTGCGACTTTCTTAAAATATTATAAATCAAGAAAATTACGCGGACTTGGAGCAAGTACACTAAAAGCATTAAGAGAATTAGAAGTTGGAGGTCATTGGGCTTTAGTCGGTCGAAAAGGAGAATATTCGGCAGGGAATGGAGCAGCAATGAGAGTTGCACCTTTGGCATTTAATGAAAATTTGACTCGATCAGAATTAAGAGGCATTTGTTGGATTACACATCAAAATGATGAAGCGTATACTGGAGCATTATGTGTGATTAATTCACTTCAAGCCATTCTTAATAAAAGTTGGACAGGAAAAGAAAATTTGATAGAAATATTAATTCCGACTTTGCCAGATACACGAGTTAGAGATCGGTTAATTGAAATCAAGGATATAAAGGATTTGAGCGAAGTTGGTGAATTTGGAAATGATGGTTATGTGGTTCATTCCGTGCCTTTAGCAATCGCCGCAGCGAATACAATTAACTATAAAAGCATGGAGGAAATTTTTGAAATATTAATTGATATTGGAGGAGATACAGATACAAACTGCTCTATAACAGGTCAAATTATAGGTTGTTTAATTGGTGAAAGCCAAATTCCATTAAAACTAAAAAAAGAGGTGATGGAAATAAGGGAATATCAATGGATCGAGAAAACGATTGAAGAATTTATTGTTTATAAAAAATACAATACAAATTAAACGTAGGGCAAAGGCATGCCTTTGCCCTACGTGCCCACATTGCCCTATAATTTAATCGTTTCGTTCTGGATATAATGCCAAAATACTCGTTTCATTTGCTTGACAAACCCCGCGTTCTGTGATCAAGCCTGTGATATATTTTGCAGGTGTTACATCAAAACCATAATTAATGGCTGGACTTTCCGCAGGTGTTAAAAGAACTTGATGCAATTCGTTGTTGTGCCAACCTTGAATATATTTGACCTCTTTTGAAGAGCGCGTTTCGATCGGAATTTCTTTTAATCCATCTCGAATATTCCAATCAAAAGTAGATTCTGGCAATGCAACATAAAAAGGCACATCATTGTCAAATGCTGCTAAAGCTTTCAAATACGTACCAATTTTATTGGCAACATCGCCCGTTCTAGTCGTTCGATCACTACCAACAATCACGAGATCAACCATTTTATGCTGCATCAAATGACCGCCCAGATTATCAACAATAACGGTATGAGGAATGCCTTGTTCTTTTAGCTCAAAAGCAGTAATTCTTGCGCCTTGATTGCGCGGTCGGGTTTCATCAACCCAGACATGAAGGTCAATTCCTGCTTGATGAGCCGCATAAATAGGCGCTGTTGCTGTGCCATAATCAATGCAAGCGAGCCAACCAGCATTACAATGCGTCAAGAGATTAACGGTTTCGCCATTTTTAGCCGTGCTTATTTGTTGAATTAATTTCAAACCATGCAAGCCGATTTGCTTACATTGTTCAACACTTTCTTCCGTAACTTCTCGTGCGATTGCTAAAGCAGTTTCAATTTTTGTATCAATTTGCGTTATTTTTTGAAGCGCATTGAGTGATTTATTAACCGCATAAGCTAAATTGACCGCAGTCGGTCGAGTGGATTTTAAATCCTTGGCAGCTTGTAAAATAAATGTATCAAAATCATTTACTGGAGCTTTCAATGCTGCTAAATACATACCATAAGCAGCAGTCGCACCGATTAAAGGAGCACCTCGAATGTGCATTTCGCGAATAGCTTTAGCCGCTTCTTTGACGGAAGTCAAATTTTCAATAGTCAATTGATGTGGCAAAGTTCGTTGATCAATAATTTGGATTGTTGTTTCATCTTTTTCCCATATTGCCCGATGGGGTTGTCCGTTTATATTCATTTTTTTGATTGTTGTGACTGCTTGATTATTATGATTGTTTTTTGTAGAATAAAGTGCAAAACAATTGGGTGTAATTCAATTCTTCGTTTTTGAATAAAAGTCATCAGATGAGTGAAGTATTGAAGTTAATTAGTGGTGTCTCAACTAATAATTTGAACAATAACTCACCTGATGACTACCTTTTTAAATAAAAAATGTGAAAAACAGAATTACACCCAAACAATTCAACAATCAAGCAATCATAACAATTTTATTACCTTACAAATAAAAGTTTGCCCGTAACATTTTGTCCATCCGCTTCGATACTATAAAGATAAACACCGTTCGACATTCTTTTTGTTCGCAACTTTTGCAGTTCATTTTCTTTCACATTATTAAATTGGTAGCTTTCCATCTCTTTCCCCTGTGCGTCATACCAACGAATAATAACCGTTTCAAAATCCTTAGCAAAATACAAATTCACTAAGCCATCACTAGGATTTGGATAAACATCAACTATCTCACGGCTAAATTTAAACGGCTCACGATTGGAATAATTAAAAGCTTGATCTAAACGATAACCCTTAATACGATAATACATCAAACCTGTTTTGGGTTGTGTGTCCACAAAAGTATAGTCAATAGGATTAGTTGAAGTACCTGAGGCATCTACTTGCCCAATTGTTTCATAATTCCAAATATTCTCCCCACGTTGTATCTCATAGTAATCAACACTATCTTCAAAATTACTAGTCCAAGCAAGTAGAACACTATCTTGAAGAGCGTTTGCCTCTAAATTGATAATTTGAATAAAAGGATCGCCACAATATGGATAAATATATCGCTCATCGGTAGTTGTTAGACCATGTTCATCAGTAATAGACAATGCAACACGGAAATAATAAAGGTCATCTTCACAGCCAATAGGAGAAATAGTAGTATGAGTGGAAACACGGTTATCAACTGCTTCGGCATGATTATGCTCATTATGATGTAAAAAAGTTTGCCATTCATATACCAAATTTTCGTTGGCAGTTTCTACATCGCTCACATCAGCGACTAAAGAAAGCGTCGAAAATTGATGCCCAGGATACAAGTCTCCATCCCGAATACTAGTAATATTGACAGTTGGAGGCGTATTATTCATAGAAATAACTAGTGTTGCTTCGTCAGTTTGCCCAATACTATCTGTTACGGTCAATGTAACATTGATCGGTGTAGGATCGCTTGAACTAGTCGTGAAAATATGAGTAGGATTAATATCTGTGCTAGTTTCGCCATCTCCAAAATCCCATGCATAAGTAATTGGTTCTCCAAAAATATCAAAAGAGTTTTCGCCAGTCAATTGAACTTCTAAAGGACTTACACCATATTTTATATTCGCCTCAGCCACCGCTTTAGGGGCAGGATTACCACCGAAACAAACTCTATGTACATCATTTCCAGCACCAATATAATATAAACAACCATCTTTAGGATGGGCAGCTAAACCAATAATGTCATCAGAACCATCTAAGAAGTCTTCAATTTTTTGTAGTTTTTGATTTTCATCAAAAAAGAAAGCCCTAATCCAACCTCTAAAATCGGTATGGAAATAAGCACCATGATATTTTTCTGGGAAATCGCCAGCTTTATAAAAAGCACCACCAATACTACATTGTCCATCAAAGTTAGTCGCATCTACTGTGGATAAAGGATCTTCTACATCAATGACAGTATGCGTGCCATTATTATCATAATAATGCATAAAAGCTTGAGGCGGATTTTCATAATATTCGTTCAAATAAGACACAAATGGCGGTTCTGCTTTGAAACGATGTATAATATTAGGAACGGTTTGATCATCGTCACATGGATGAGGTGCAATCATATATTCGTGATGTTTTCCTAATAAATCTTTAAAGGTGAAATAAGGTTGATCACAACCATCTGTACCATATAACGGATTGGGAGCCATGCGATTAAATGGCGCATCATGATTGATAAAGTAATTTCTAAACTCACCTTGATAGAGCGGCCAGCCGAAATTCATACCAGGTTGATCAACCCAATTGAGTTCTTCGTAACTATGCCAACCAACATCTCCAACAATGACTGTTCCAGGATCACCATCAGCAGCAACATGACTACCTGTACCAGGAACGAGTACCATTCTGAAAGGATTTCGGAGACCTAAAGCCCAAGTTCGAGATTGAGGAGAACGCGGATTTTGTGGATCATAAAACGGATTGCTCGAAACGCCATCTCCAGTAGTTGGATCGAGGCGAAGCACCTTTCCGTTGAGTGCACCGAGGTATTGACAGCGATATAAACCAACATCTTGATCGGGGGTAAGAATACCATCAGCAAGTGCTTGAGTTCCGAAAGTACCATCTACTACACCGCCAGTATCTAGCCCTGCACCTGTCGCACCATCACCAACAGAAAGCATTAATGTACCATCTAAACCAAATAAAATTGTACCTCCAGAATGAAATTCACCAATGACAGGATAACCTGTTTCTTTGGTTTCTCCTAATAAAATAGTTCGAGAATTAGGAACTGTTGTCGTATAATTTGTTGCAATATCAGCCTTGTATCGAGTCAGCCTACCAATGGTTGCTGAGAGTGAGGCACTACTATCAGGGTGGTATTGAGGTGTTCCGTAATGAAGCAAATGATGTCTATCTACGACATACCAAAGATAGTAAAAACCATTGCTCGAAAAATTAGGATCGAGCGCAAAACCTAAAAGTCCATGATCGCGCCAGTTACCGACTTCTTCTGAAATATCAATCAGAGGATCAGGAAGTTTTACGCCATTAGTATCTACAATTTGGACAAAACCATTTTTATCCCAAACGTACATTGTTCCATTTTCATCAAAGGTAAATCCAGCAGGATAAACCAAACTATTTACAACGACTTCATCATAAAAGTCATTTGGTAATTGTAATTGTCCATAGGTTGTTCCGATTAGTAAACAACAGAAGACAGAAATAGATAATTGTTTAATAAATATTGACTTCATTTGATGTTTTTTTGTAAAAAAAATCTAGCAAGAATAAAACGTTTTTTGGTTAAAATTGATTATAATATTATTCACTTTGTGGATTATTAAATGTAAAAATAAGATATTCATCCATTAGTAGTGTGATGTAAGAAGACAAAGTATTGTTTGTAATGAGTTTTTGATTATTTTTGAAGCAAGAATAAACTAAAATGGCATTTGGGAGCTTGAACTGATACGAAATTATAAGAAAAATGAAAATACTATCTCGACAGCAAATTAGAACATTAGATCAGATTACGGTAGATGAAGAAAATATTGCTTCTATAGAATTGATGGAACGCGCGGCTATTACCTTTGTGGATTGGTTTATGAAACAATATCCGCCGAGCAATCGCCCGATCCAAATTATTTGTGGAACAGGTAATAATGGGGGAGATGGATTGGCTGTTGGTCGATTGTTAAAATATTTAAAATATACAGTCGAAATATATGTTATTCCGTTGGGCGCGAATACTTCGCCAGATTTTAATATTAATTTGGAGCAAATCAAACAGTTGAATATTCCAATTTTTGATATTGAAGAAACAGAGGCTATCCCTGATTTTAAATTCAATGGTATTTTGGTTGATGCAATTCTAGGATCTGGTCTGAATCGTCCTGTTGATGGTTTTGTTTCAGAGGTGATTGAGCAAATTAATGCACAATGTGATACGATTATTGCAATGGATATTGCTTCTGGTTTATTTGCAGATGAACATACTTCTACGGCGAGTATTACTCCAAACTATACGTTTAGTTTTGAATTTCCAAAATTAGCCTTTTTCTTTTCAGAGAATTATAAATATGTAGGAAATTGGGCGATTGAAACTATCGCGCTTAGTCCAAAAGGAATTGCGAGTTTAGAAACATCTAATTATTACATCACACCTGAAATGATTAGTCAAATTTATAAAAAACGGACTAAATTTTCTCATAAAGGTACTTATGGGCATAGTTTGCTGATCGCAGGAAGTTATGGAATGATGGGCGCGGCAATATTAACAACTAAAGCTTGTTTGCGGAGCGGAACAGGATTAGTGACCGTTCACATTCCAGAAACAGGCTATGAAATTATACAAACTGCTGTTCCTGAGGCTATTGTAAGTATTGATAAAGATAAATATGCTTTTACTAATAGAGAAATTGGTGCGCCTTATGACGCTGTTGGTATAGGTTGTGGGCTTGGGCAAAACAAAAAAACTTTTCAAGGCTTGAATGATTTATTAAATAATTGTGATTTGCCTTTGGTTATTGATGCGGATGCTTTGAATATTATTGCAGCTAATAAATGGCAAAAAATTATTCCTAATGGAAGTATTATTACGCCTCATGTTAAGGAGTTTGTTCGTTTATTTGGCGAAAGCAAGAATGATTTTGAACGAAATAAATTACAAAGAAAGCGCTCTAAAAAATTAGGGATTTATATCGTTTTGAAAGGTGCACATACGACTATTACAACGCCAGATGGTTTGTGTTATTTTAATTCAACAGGTAATCCTGGGATGGCAACAGCAGGAAGTGGAGATGTATTAACTGGTATGATTACAGGGTTATTATCACAAGGTTATTCAAGAAAACATGCCGCAATTTTGGGAACATATATCCATGGATTGGCAGGAGATTGTGCAGCAGAACAAGAAGGCGAATACGCTATGATGGCAAATGATATTATTAAAAATATAGGAAAAGCATTTGTATTGTAAATGATTGTGTCGCTTCGCTGATTATAAGATTGTATAATGTTTCAAGACAATCTTACAATCACACAATCAGCGAAGCGGCGCAATCTCGCAATTCTATTGAATATTTCCACCAACAGGCAAACCACTAGGCAAACTACTCGGAATAGTTTTATCAAAATCGCGATCATTTAACGTCTCTAAAAATGAAATGATATCATCAATTTGATTGCCATTCAAACGCAAATCTCGTATTTCTTCATCCAAATCATTTTGATCAAGATTGGCATTAATATTATTATTCCCTCGACGACCACCTTCGGAAACATCTTCATAAAAATCTAAAACATCTTCCAATGTTCTCAAACTTCCATTGTGCATATAAGGCGCTGTTAGTGCTACATTTCGGAGTGTTGGTGTTCTGAAATCAAAATCATTCGTCGCACCTCGATCCACAGGCGTGATATTATCAGGAACGCCAACAACATGTAATTCATAATCCGAAAACATCGGACCACTGTGACAATCTGCACAACCAACCGCAATAAAAGTGTTCAAACCATCCAATTCTCGTCTTGATAAAGCATTTTCATCGCCTCTCATATATTCATCAAAAGGACTATTCGTCGCAATTAGACTACGCTCAAAAGTAGCAATCGCTTTCAATAATAAATCTTGTGTAATCACACTTGTACCAAAAGCGGCATTAAATTTAGCTTGATAATCAGGAATGGCATTCAATCGGTCAAGAATAAGTGGCATAAGATCTTCTTCTGCAATATCTGAACCGCGCATTTCTTCTTTAGAAAGTAATGGCAAACCAGCTTGTTCTTCTAAACTTGTTGCTCGATTATCCCAAAACATTGGTGCTAAAACTGGATTATATTGTCCTTGAATATTCATTCCATTAAAAGCAGTATTTATAACAGTATGTGCATTTCGAGTGGTTTGCATTCCACCGATTCTATTCGTTCCTAAACCTGTTGCACCAACACCTCTAGAAAAAGTTAAACCATCTGCATAGCCCTTGTCAGGGTGATGGCAAGTCGCACAAGCTACTTCTTGTGTTCCAGACAAAACAGGATCCCAAAACAATAATCTACCTAATTCTTCCTTTTCGAGAGAATAAGGATTATCTGCTGGATAAATAACTTCATTTGGCAAAGCATCAACAAATTGACTGATTTCATTAATAGGGCGCATCTCACCTCTATCGCCGCAAGAAAGGATTAAAATCGAACCTATTACGCAAAAAATAATAATTGATTTTAGTTTGAAAAATGTATTGGTCATAATTTTTTGAATTTGTAGGATGATTGAGTTATTTATAATGTTTGGATTGATAATAAACTATTTGAGTGTTGCTGATTAAGTGCAGAAAACAAGAAAAGGGTTGCATCGCGTGGAATTATTTTAAAAAATAGCTTTGAATAAACTTACTCTACCGACGATTTTTTAGGGAATTTTGCTTACGCAAAATAGAAAAATGGGTACGCAGATGACACAGATTTTTTCAAAGTATGCAGATAATTGCAGGTTAATTTTAATTAAGGTTTAAGGTTCATTGACAATTTTTGCCAGAATGAATATCCTTTAATCCAGCGGTGGCTTGCCCCGTTGTTTTTCAAAGAATTAGAACAATGGAGCAAGCCCACACTGGAATATTTTTGACTTTAGTTTAAAACCATCAGGTAGAGTGAAATAAACCTTAGACTTAAATTTTCCTAATGTTAATTTTATATTAAAATTTAACATATTTGATGTTTTTTTCGTCATAAAGTTAAAAGAGGGTAAATATTTCAACTAAAATTTTCGTTATGGGGAAAGAGCGTTATACTTTTTAATAATTTCGTGCGTTAGAGAGAGGATTTTATTATGAATTGTAACTGCTCTACGATAGAAAAATTATTAATTAATATCAACTCGTCAAGGTTATTAAATTATTTATTGTAATTTTGCCGAGCTTTTTAGTGATGAAAACAAATTATTTAAAATATTATATTTTCATCATCACAGCATAAAACAAATGTTTAATCAATCGTCAAGTATGAAACAATTATTAGGTTTTGGGGCAGTCGCTGCCTTTTTATTATTAGGAACAAGCACATTAACAGCACAGCAAAAAATTGCACATATCAATGTAGATACAATTATTCTGAGAATGAATGATTACGCAAAGGCGATAGTTGATGTAAATGCATATGGACAACAATTGCAAAACAAATTGAAAGCTGATGAAAGTCAGTTAGTTGCTTATGCTCAACAAGTACAAGCTCAAGCGGATTTAGGAGAATTAACACCTAAGGCTCAAAATGAAGCAAATGAGAAAATTCAAAAAATGCGTACAGCACTTCAAGTAAATGCACGTAAAGCAGAGCAGCAATTAGCACAACGTGAGCAGAAATTAATGGGGCCTGTTTATGTTAAGTTTAATACAGCTATGAAAGCTATCGCAGCAAAAGAGAAATATTCTTATATCGCTAATAGAAATATGTTTTTATTTTTAGAAGGTGGTATTGATGCTACTCAAGCAGTTGCGGATTATTTAAAAGTTGATTTGGCTAAGCCTGTCAATAACGTTCAAGCAGCACCAAAAGCTGGACAACCTGCTGGAAGACAATAGTCTATGGCAATAATGTGATTAATGATAAATGACCAACTATAGATGGAAAGTTGGGTTTTCATTGACAAAAAAATGCAATATCGTTCTGAACGATATTGCATTTTTTTGTATAAATTAGCCTTTCAGAGCTAAAATTTAATGACTAAAAAAACGGTGCAATGATATAATAACCGACTAAATAACCTAGTCCGCAAGAAATTGTCATCGCTAATAAAATAACTAAGGGGGCTTTCGTATTTGATACTTTTAAACTTTTCATAGTTGTAAGATTTTTAAGTTGTTATCGAATTATTGACAGAGCAAAGATGTAGGTTTTTCGATAGCTAATGTTTGAAGAAAAGATGAAAAACCTTAAAGAAAACCTTAATTTTTAAGTAGCAATTAATAATAAAACACTGATTATCAATCCTTTTTACTAAAGAAAACCTTAATGTTGATGAAGGAAAACTAAAGGCGTTTTTCTTTCTCAGAAAGGGCCATTATTTTTGTAGATAAAGTAAAAGACGATATGAAAAACAATATATATAGTATAGCTTTATTCCTAGCTTTACTTGCTTCTGGCTTCTCGATGGGATATGTTATTACTAATTACATTGTTAAGATTTATAAACATGAAGTAATAATCATGGATTTGAATGTGGAAAAAGGGCTAAATTCTTTTCAAACCGATTTATCAAAAGAAAACTGTGATACTTGTCTCAATAAAATTGTAATCGCACCAGGACTTCTCCCAACCTATGATAGTTTATTAAAAAAGGCATTGGCACAAGAAAAAATTCTAGCTAATTATGATTTTGCCTTTTCTAAAGATACAATTAATTGGCTTGCAATATCTGAAGATAGTGATACCGCCCAATTAAAAAAAACAGAATTTATAAGAAATTTAGGCAATGAAAACGTACTTCACCTTTATTTTCCCAATAAACGGAATTATATTATTTATCGAATAAGAAAAACTTTGATTATTTCGAGTGTACTTTTATTAAGCATTCTTTTTTCATTGATATTCCTCGCTACAACAGTTAAGAAACAATCGGAATTAGCTACTCAAAAGAATAATTTTATTAATAATATTACTCATGAATTAAAAACGCCAATCGCAACAATTGATTTTGCTTTGGCTAATATTGAAAATGAGAAAAACATTCATGATCCCGATAAAATTCGAGCAATTACACAGATTATTCGAGCTGAAAACAAACGGATGAATAGGCAAGTCGAGCGTGTATTGAGTGCAGCAAAAGCAGAAAAAGGAGCATTAGAAATGGAAAGCGAAATAGTTGATATGCATGAAATCATAGCAGTACTTTGTGAAGGATTGACTGTAAAATTTCAGCAAAAAAATGGAAAAATTGTTCAGAAACTGACAGCGAAAAATAGCAAAATTCAAGGTGATCATTTACATTTGACTAATGCGATTTCTAATTTGTTGGATAATGCGTTTAAATATTCTAAAGAACAACCGAATATTACGATAGAAACAAAAAATATTAAAGGTAATTTAATTATAAAAGTAACAGACAGGGGCATTGGAATTGCTAAAGCGGCTCAAAACCTTGTTTTTGAACAATTTTATCGTGTCTCAACAGAGGATTTACATGATGTAAAAGGCTTTGGTTTGGGGCTTAGTTATGTGAAAGCAATCGTATTAGAACATAAAGGAAAGATTAGTTTGAAGAGTAAACTAGGGCAGGGGAGTAGTTTTAGAATAGAATTGCCCCGAATGAAAAATGGAGCGGTATAAGTATTTAGCAATTCTCCTATTTCGCGCAAGCAGAATCATCTTCCTAAAACAATAAAATAAAAATGGAACCAATAAAAATATTATTAGCAGAGGATGATCCAAATTTTGGTTTGATGCTGAAAGGCTTTTTGGATTTGAATGATTATCAAGTTATTTGGGCTCAGAATGGACACGAAGCGTTATTAGCATATAAAAGTCAAGCGGTGGATTTGTGTATTTTTGATGTGATGATGCCAAATAAAGATGGTTTTGTATTAGCAGCTGATTTGAAAAAATTAGGAAATACGACACCGATTTTGTTTCTAACGGCTAGATCTATGCGTGCAGATAAAATTAAAGGATATCAACTCGGAGCGATAGATTATTTAGTTAAACCATTCGATCCAGCAATTTTATTATTAAAAATACAGGCAATTCTTAGACAAACGAGTTCTGAAGTGCCAGAAAAAAATATTTTCCAAATTGGAAATTATCAATTTGATTATCTCAAACGTCAATTAATAATCAACGAAAAAACGCAGAGATTAACACCTAAAGACGCTGAACTACTCAAGTTATTATGTGAAAAAGAAGGAAAAGTATTAACACGAGAGGAAGCATTGATTAAGATTTGGAAAGAAGATAATTATTTCACGGCTCAAAGTATGAATGTTTTTATTTCAAAACTAAGAAAATACCTCTCTAAAGATAAAGGTCATGTGATTGAAATTGAAAACTTGCACGGAAAAGGGTTCATTCTAAAAATTAATGTTTAGGATAGCCCTAAAAAAAAGGAGTCGATAGTTGATTAAACTACCGACTTTCCATAACAAATTACTGACAAAACTACATTACCCTAAAAAAAGTTTTATGTTTCAAGAAATTATGGCTATTTCAAATAGCTCTTGTTTTTAATTGGCTAAAGCGTCATTTCTATTAGTATGACGTTGATTATAAGCTTTCGCCATTTTGACAATATGCTTATAGCCAAAGCCTCTTGTTCCGATTTTTTTACTTAAAGCAGGAAAGCTTGCAGTGGCTTCTTTCATTATTTTCCTGTAATTTCTTTTAGTTACTTTTGTGAAACCAAGAGACCCATCTGTTTTTTCTACATAGAAGATCTGTCCTAAAGAACCGCCAATTTTGCTATCTTTTTCGATATATTGACGATAAACATTCATATCTCCATTTACAGGACGAAGAACAAGGATGTTTTTAGTTCCAAAGCGAATAGGAGCGTCTTCTACTGTTTTTTTCACATACTCTATTGTTTGTGTAATGTGCTTCTTTAAATGCTTATTATATTTTTGAATTTCAAAAGAATAACTTTGAACGTCTTTTGCTCTAAGTGTTCTATTCTTTTTATTTGTACCTTTAATTTTAACTTTTAGCTCGTTTAAAGTTGGACTAAGTATATATACATCTCCTTTGATGACTTCATTATCAATAGTGATAACTTGACCAGGATAAGTTACTTTTTTAGCAGTAGCAGTTAGTGTAACTATGGAGAAGAAAATGATAGTTAAAAAAGTGTAATTTCTTGTTTTCATAATATTTTAGTTGTCTTGATACTTTGTCTTTATTTATTGGAACACTTGCAAAATGGGAGGAATTATACTTTCTTTCATTCCTTTTTTTTTTAATCTGTGACAAGGAAAAGAACTGTAATAAGCGGAAATCACGATTTGGTTGCTTGAAACGATTTATAGATTGAAATATCCTTGTTTAATGAGTTAGTGAGTGTCACAAATTTTATTTTTTTAAGATGGTAAGCTATGATTTAAACCGATTTTGGAGAGAGAAATGAATATTAAAAAATGTGACTTCAAAAATTAGAGGATTATTTAGATTTTATGAAATTCATATTACAAAAGAAAAAAGAGAATTTTTTTGATTAGGATACCGTGACAAAATATAAGCGAATTTTTTCAGACTTTTTTTTAAAAAAAAATCAATTTTCTTTAAAAAAAGTTTTTTACACTTGATTAATAAGAAAAAGAAATTAAATTTTTTAAAGAAAATTATCAATTTTTCTATAAAAATGATAAAATAGGATAGACCTAAGGCAAGCCAAACGAGAGTAAAATAATTGAAAAATATATTAAATAATTGATTTGTAGACTTTTATATAGTATGAGGTTTAAATAATTAAATTTGCCTAGTACTCGATAATTAGAAGGGGGACTCTTTAAAGGAGATTTTTTAAATTTTTTCTTTTAAATATTTTGTATTTTTAAAATAATACCATACATTTGCATCCGCTATCAGCAATGATGTTTTTGCAAATGGAGAAATGGCAGAGCTGGTTTAATGCACTGGTCTTGAAAACCAGCGTGCGAGAAATCGCACCGGGGGTTCGAATCCCTCTTTCTCCGCAGAAAAAATAAGGCTTCCTGATAATTCAGGAAGCCTTTTCTCATTCTAGATGATACAAAAGATTAGTACGAATTTTATAATTATAAATATTATTGCAAATTACTTTTGTAATTATAAAATAATAGTATACATTTGCACTCGTTATCAGCAATGATGTTTTTGCAAACGGAGAAATGGCAGAGCTGGTTTAATGCACTGGTCTTGAAAACCAGCGTGCGAGAAATCGCACCGGGGGTTCGAATCCCTCTTTCTCCGCAGAGAAAATAAGGCTTCCTGAATTATCAGGAAGCCTTTTCTCATTCTAGAGAATAGAAAGTTATATCACATTTCTATAAATCCATATTATCTACATTATAATCTTCAAAAGAAATTGTTCCAAAATCTTTTTTACTCAAAATCGTTTCTTTTACTTTATCTGGATCTGAACTATGCCAGCTCACAAGACCATCTTTATGCAAATACCATTCTTTGCTATTCTTATTATATTTGAATGTAATAATTCTATTCCATCTCCAATTACTTCCTCCATGATGTTCTGCCGAAAAATAACCATTCTTAATTGTAAATCCACTAAAAGGATCTCCCATAACACCTCCACAAGCTGGACATAGGATAACCGCATCGTTTTGGGCAACTTGTTGTAATTTCCCTTTATTATCCATGGTTAAAATAATCAACGGACGTTTTTCTTCACTATTATCATCATCAGAACTAGTACTTTCTGTCGACCCTGTGGAATTATTACTTTTTTTCGATTTGCCTTTTTGAACGACTAAAAGCGCATCTTCTCGATCATCAAGATTAAGGTTGCCTTTACTCCATTCTACAAGTTCATAGTCTTCAGGAACAAATTCCATGATCATCTCTTTAGATATATCAGTAATAGTAGTTGCTTCTTCACTTACATTTTCGCTATTATCATCACTATTTTCATTATTATGATTTATAACGTCGTCTTGCTTATTTTTATCGGAATGCTGTCTTTCACTACTTCCGCATGCAGACACAAGAATAGCTAAAATAAATATGTACATTAATCTAGACATAATAATTTGATTTTATAATTGAATAAAATAAAGCTACAATATTACTAGTTTGTTCTTATTTTCTCGAATTTTATATTTTTAAACTAATTAATATTTTACTCATCTGTAAAAATATTTTAATAAAAAGAAATGTTTTATTACAGTGTAGAAGCTATATGCTGTAAAACATTAATTGAATTAGAGAGGAGATTAAAAAAAACGAGCCATCAAACGATTTTGAATCGCCTAATGGCTTGTTCTTCTTAAAAAAGATCTCAAAAATGCCTAATCTTCTTGATAAGAATCATTAATTAATAAAGCAGGATTTGCCATATACCATTGTTCTTTGTCTTTTGAATAACCAAAAGTAGCGTGAGGCAAACGATCATTTAAATATTTAGAAACAATTAAAGCTTCCTTTTCAGATAATTTAATGGTGAATTCATCTTTATTCATTAATTTAAAATACATCGTTCCTTTTTTAGAGAACCAAATGCCAAGAGGTAATTTTTCAGTAAGAACAGAATAGACCCAAATAATTTCTTTAGGTTGATTAATTAATAATTGAATTAAAGGCATTTGTCGAGGTTGCCAAAACCGAATGACGTCATATAATAATTTAAAACAGCCAAAAATAACGGCTAAAATTAAAGTATTGACAATCCAAGTAAAGCGTTCTAAATTATTTATTAATAAATATCCACCCATACCAAGCCCTATCAAACTAATCAAAAGCTGTAAGTTTCGATCTGTTTTTAAGGCATTTTGTATTAAAATGATGGCTTCTGAATTTAAATCAATTGTCATTTCTTTAATAATTGCTAATTTTTTAATTTGTTCAAGTTTAACAAAATAATGAAAAAATGATGATTTTGACAATTTTATTAAAAAAATAGCGTGTTCTGGATGATCCAAAACACGCCTTATAATTAGTTATTATTTATAGAGAAAATTACTTCATTTATTTAAAGTCAATAATGATATAGCCACATTGACGAGAAAGAGAACTAGTATTAAACTTGAATTGTTTAGCAAATTTAGTTGCTTCTCCAATCAATACCTTATCTCTAGTTGTAGAAGAGTCTTTGTTTAAAGTCGCTTTGATCACTTTTCCTCGTGCATTTACACATACATTTAAACGAACTAACCCTGTTTTCTTTGTTGCATT
Source organism: uncultured Saprospiraceae bacterium (assembly GCA_937125475.1). Taxonomy (GTDB): domain Bacteria; phylum Bacteroidota; class Bacteroidia; order Chitinophagales; family Saprospiraceae; genus CAKZLL01. The sequence continues at coordinate 15,730 of CAKZLL010000498.1, forward strand.
ATATATGACAGGTTTTTTTGCCAATTTACGTCTAGATAAACCGCCAGCTATTTTTTGTTTTGCTTTTCCTCTAGCTACTTTTTTAGATGTTTTCTTGCCTTTTGTGCCAGCAGGATATTTTTTAATAACAATTGCATTTTCTTTAGGTGCTCTGACGACTTCTTCTTCAATATCCGCAGCAGGTTCTTCTAATACAACATTTGAACTTTTATCTTCTAGTTCATTTTGCATGGTATAAGCCTTTTCTAATGCCTTGATTTCGTCGTAATATTTTTGTAGCTCAATAGGATATTGAACCATAACTAAAGAAAAGATAGATTGAGCATTACTGCTAACTTTGACAATGTTTTGAAGGTCTTCAGAGTATTTGTTAAAAATAGTTTCTTCAGATTTTTCGTGTGGAATACAAATGTAGAATGTTCTGTCTCCATCATAAATATGGATTTGAGTAGCTACAGGTACAATGCTTTCTTGATCATTTTTGTATAACAATTTTACTTTTCCTGTTTTATCTGATAATTCTAGTAAATCTTCAAGGTAATAACCTTCTAATTCAGGGACAATACCTTTTGCTGTTTGTGCAGCATAATCTTTTGTTAGGAAATCATATTCCTCTTTTTCTGTTTGAGCGAAAGTAGTAGAAATAAGAGAAAAAATAAAACAAAGAGTAATAAGTAAATTGCGCTTCATAATTGTAGATTTTTTTTGTGTATTAGTTCGATGTTTGGTTATTGAATCTTACGAGACGAGTTTTAAAAAGATGCGTTGTTGTAATAAAAATTTAAAATCTTTCTAAAAAACGCCTTTATAAGGCATTAAAACCGTATTTTTTTAAAATATATGAAAAAAAATATAATATAAGGTGTTGTTCAATTTAGCTGCTAATTTTGTGCCATTTTATCAAATATGTGACATATTATAATTTTTTTTAACCCTTTTAGTCTATGCGATGTTAAATGATTGAATAGATTTTTAATGAAGTTTTCTAGTAATTAAATCAATGATTATTCTTGGTAGATGTAAATCAAAATATTATTTTGATTTTGTCCTAATTGTCTTGTATTGAATAGTTTTGAAGGATTGATGAAAATCATATAAGAAATGAACATTAAATTGAAATGAAAGTTGGAATAATTATTACATTTGCATAAAATTAAAAAAATCGGAAATATGTCAAATATAGTTGAAACCAAATGTCTAATCATTGGTTCTGGTCCTGCGGGATACACTGCCGCAATATATGCAGCAAGAGCTAACCTAAAACCTATCCTTTTTACAGGTCAAACACCAGGCGGTCAATTGATGATCACAACGGATGTAGAGAATTTTCCTGGTTATCCTAATGGAATCATGGGACCTGAAATGATGGAAGACTTGCGCAAACAAGCGGAAAGATTTGGTACTGAGATTAATTATGAATTGATCGAAAGAGTTGATTTTTCGGGAGATATTCATAAAGCTTATTCAGACGGAGGCAAAGAAATTCATGCACACTCAATCATTATTGCTACTGGTGCTGATGCTAAATGGCTAGGTTTGGAATCTGAGCAAAAATTGATGAACAAAGGGGTTTCTGCTTGCGCGGTTTGTGATGGTTTCTTTTTTAGAGGTCAAGAAGTAGCAATCGTTGGTGGAGGAGATTCTGCGGCAGAGGAAGCGTCTTATTTAGCTAAATTATGCCCTACGGTTCATTTATTGGTGCGTAGAGATGAATTGAGAGCGTCTAAAATCATGCAAGAACGTGTGATTAATAACGAGAAAATTAAAATTCACTGGAATACTTCAACGCAAGAAATCTTAGGAGAAGAAGAAGTTGAAGGTGTGAGAACGATTAATAATGTAACAAAAGAAGTGAGCGAAATTCCTGTTAAAGGCTTTTTCGTTGCGATTGGTCATAAGCCAAACACTGATTTATTTAAAGGTGTTTTGGATATGGACGAGGCTAGTTATTTAGTTACTCAACCAGATTCTACATTGACAAATGTTCCTGGTGTTTTTGCTTGTGGTGATGCGCAGGATAGAATTTATCGTCAAGCGGTTACTGCGGCTGGAACAGGTTGTATGGCTGCATTGGATGCTGAAAAATTCTTGGAGGACAAAGGCGTTCACTAAGTTTTAAGGCAGAATGATTGAATTTTGAATAGTGTTCAATCCTTGTTTGAAAGCTCAATACCAATATCGGTGTTGAGCTTTTTTTGTTACTTACCTTGTTTGTTGCATTATGTTTTTAAATCTAAGAAAATGCGTCAATTATATTCTACTTTTTCCTTTTGGACTGGCATGACGATTGTTTTAGTGCTAATGTATTTGATTTGGCAAGCCTTTCCGTCGCTTAATCGTGCTGAAAAACGTATGATTAATCAATTACAGCCTTTATTAGAAGAGAGTTTGAAAGTAAGTAAAAAAGGTAATTTACATCGTCGAAATGAAACCGATGCAACACTAAGAGGCGGCTGGGGAAATAATATAATTAATGGAATAGATTCAATATTGGACTTGTCAAATCGCCATATTCAGCAGTTTGCAAATTATCAAATCGCACAAAATATTTTACAAAAAGATACTAGTTTGTATATGCATTATTATATAAATGTTGGTTTTGATGGTAAGCGAAGTTTTGGAGATCCTACATTTATGCAAGTGTATATTGATCGTTTTTTAGATACCATTTTTGTTTTGGATCATGCTTTTTCAGAAGGTTTAGCCACACAGTTATTAAAAAACAAGACTAATTTTATTGCCACTCAAATGATTTCTCATTTGAGCAGTAGTTTTGGAACGAGCTTAAATTTTCCCGATAGACGATTGAATATTAATTGGAAAAATATTAATGTTCCGATTGGTAAAAGAAAAGGAGAGGTTTATGTAAGTCCTTTTTATAATAAGCCTCAAAAGGTAGTTTTTCAATTGAATGGAAAAGTAGTTGTTCCAAAATCAAAATATAAACATGTGCCTTATACTTTTACAGAATCGGGCGTTCAGCCATTGATTATAACAGCTAATCTAGATCATCAAATTTTACAAGATACTGTGTTTGTTCATGTCAAATAATCCCTTATGATGAATTATAGAAATGTATTTATTGGAGTGGTCAGCATTCAATTATTGGTGTTGTTGGTCTTGAGTTTTTATAAAGAAGATAATCAAATTGCTTATTTGCAGCTAGGGCAAATAAATAAACAATTGCATACAGAAGCGGCACTTGTTAGGTCTGCTAATGATGATTTAGAACGGGCATTAGAGAATTTTGATGATGTTCCTTTTGAAAAATCGGCAAATCATACACTTGAAAATTGTCTTAGGAAGCATAGAAAACTCTTTTGGGAAATAGATAAAAAAAGAGCTAAAATTACAAATTCAATTTTTAGTGTACTTGAAGAGGAAGAAAACAACGAATTAATACATTCATCTATTTCAAAACTATCTTCCAACCGATTAGTGCGTCAAAATGTTACTTTTCAAGATGTTCAAGCGCTTTGTGATGCTTGGG